>JBBIKI010000003.1:36413-79698 GCA_037445535.1 Acidobacteriota bacterium
TCTAGCGTCTAGCGTCTAGCGTCTAGCGTCTAGCGTCTAGCGTCTAGCGTCTAGCGTCTAGCCTGCCGTGAAACGCTTCCATCATGGCGATGAAATCGTCGAAGAGATAGAGGGAGTCGTGAGGTCCAGGGCTTGATTCGGGGTGGTACTGCACCGAGAAAACGGGGAGGGATTCGTGCCTCATCCCCTCCAGCGTCCCGTCGTTGAGGTTCACGTGGGTGGCCGAGAATCCTGCCGGCAAGCGGCCGCCATCCACCGAAAACCCGTGGTTGTGGGATGTGATCTCGACCCGGCCCGTCTCCAGACGCTTCACGGGGTGGTTGGCCCCGCGGTGGCCAAAGGGGAGCTTGTAGGTCTTCCCCCCGAACGCCAGCGCCAGGAGCTGGTGGCCGAAGCAGATGCCGAATGTGGGCAGGCGCTCCGCCAGCCCGCGCACGGTGGGCAGGGCCGCGGCGGCCATCTCGGGATTGCCCGGACCGTTGCTCAGAAAAACCCCGTGGGGATTGAGCGCGAGAATTTCGCCGAGGGGCGCGTAGGCGGGGACCACGGTGACCTGGCACCTTCGCGCCGTGAGGTTCTTGAGGATGTTCTCCTTGAGGCCGAAATCCAGGGCGACCACCTTGAAAGCCCGCTCTGGCATCCGAGCGGGGGCCAGCTCGGCCACGAAGCCCTCGGGGCCCGCGAACCCCTCCGCGAACGTGTACGCGGCCTTCGCCGTGACCCGAGCCGTGAGATCCTCCCCGTCGATGCCCTGGAACGCCGCCAACTTAGCCCTGAGGGCCTCTAAGGGAGTGCCGTCGTTGGATACGAGGGCCCTGGGAGTCCCCCGGGTCCGGCAGTGGCGGGCCAGGGCCCTGGTGTCCACGCCGCACAGGCCCACCACGCCGTGGAGGCGGAGAAAATCCTGGATGCTCCCATGGGCCCGCCAGGAGGAGGGTGCGGGGCTCACACCGTGGACCACGAAGCCCGCTAGGGCCGGAGTACGGCTCTCCACATCCTGCGGGTTCACGCCGTAGTTGCCGATGTGGGGAAAGGTCATGGCCACGATTTGTCCCGCGTAGCTGGGGTCCGTAAGGATCTCCTGGTACCCCACCATGGCGGTCGTAAACACGGCCTCGCCAACGCTGGTGCCCAGGTGGCCGAAGCCCTTGCCAGAAAATGACGTCCCGTCGTCCAGGAGAAGGATGCCGTCCATAGCGGGAGAGTATATCAGAGGATGCCATGAGCGGGGAGCGGGACTATGCCGATCCCCGCAAGGAAGGCCGAGCCAGGTGGCGCCTTTCGCCGCACCCCAAAGTCCGCCCTCGCCCTTTCGCCAGAACCGCGCTCCACCCCGGCCTTCCCCCCTTGTCTTCTGCCCATTGCCTATTGCCTTCTGCTTATTGCCCATTGCCTGCTACCCCTACCTTCCCCCCGACTTCTGTTAGAATCGAGCCCGAGAGCGGCTCGCCCAGCGTGGCCGCGCGGGGAGTAGCCATGTTCAAGGATATCCGGGTCCATGGAGCCATCACCCCCGAGATCGACTACTACGCCAATTTGGCGGGCGAGAAGCTCCTTCCGGCTCCCTTTTACGAGGTGCAGGCGGGGGAGGGAGGCGACGCTGTATCCTTCTTCCTTTCGGGGATGTACCTAAGGCTAACCGCCGAAGGGTTGACCTTTTCGGGCACGGGCGGCGTGGTCTCCGAATACATGTTCGGCTCTCCCATGCCACTCCAGGATCTGGGCCACAAGGAAGTGAACAACCGCCTCGTCATGTTCGGAGCCTTCCCGGGCGAGAACGGGGGCCTCAGCTTCACGGCCAGCGTGTCCGGGTTCCAAACCTACGAGAATCTCTTTCTGGACGGCAACGCCCTGGGCAACTACTTCTTCCTGGTGAAAACGCCGTGGCCCTATTCGGCGCGCCGGACCCAAGAGGTCCTGCTAAAGACGCTGGGACGGGTTCTCAAGCGCAGTGAGGCCCCGGGTGAGGGAGATGACAGCGGCTTCATCTCGGAGATCCTTAAGGAACTCGCCGAACCCGAGGCCACCCTCCTTCTCCTGCGCCTGGCCCACCGGCCGCACAGGCAGTTCCACCAGTTCGTCCGGGATTACCTCCGGCGAACCCGAGACTGGGGTGAGGAGGAGCGGCGCTTCGTGGACACCCTGGGCGAAGAACTGGGCGTGAAGCAATACCAGCGGGAGCGCATCGCCATCGATCTCATGTACAAAGACGCTCAAAACAAGCAGATCGTGGACGAATACAAGGACGTCCTCCTGTCCATCCTGGCGGGAGGCAGCGATCCGGGCGCGCTGGCCCGTCTCAACTCCCTGCGGAGCCTGGCTCTCCGGCACAACCTCCCCAGGAGCCTCTTTGACACATTGGACGGCCTCATGCCAACCCCGCATGCGGCCCGCCGGGAGGAGCGCGAGTACCTGCGCGGCGCCCGCGAAATCTTCGAGGGCCTCTTCCTCTCTAGCAAGCCGGCGGCCGAAGTGCTAGGCCACTCCGAAATCGTCCGCCTCCTCACTTACAAACAGCAGGCCCAACATCACCGCGACAACGGCTTCGAGCAAATCCTCCTGGATACGGGCAGGCTCCTGGACGAAAGGGCCGCGGAAGGCGGAGACCTGGAGTCCTTTGAGGTCTTCTCTCAGGTGGTCACCTACTTCGACCGCCTGGACAACGCGGAGGCCCTGGTCAACCAGCTCGCCTTCATGGAACACGCCTCCCTGACGGAAGACAAGGTGAGGTCTCTCATGGGCAACCAGCGTGAGCTGGACCAGGTGGAAGAGGGCCTCTTCCACAAGCTCGTGGTGGAGCCGCTCCTCAAGAATCCGTACGCGCTTCGCTTCGGGCGCAGAAAGGTCATGGCGCTTTGCGAGGGGCTGGAGCAGATGGAGCGCGGAGAGAGAACCCTGGCCGAGATCGCCGGGCAGGTGGATGCTTTGGCGCGCGAGGAGACGGCGGAGCGCCACCTCTACGAGGCCATCCGATCACGGCTGAGGCAGTCTTACTTCAATCTTTCCAACCCCATCCACGTCCGCCTGCTGGAGCGGGAGGTCGTGGGCGAACTTCGCAAGCGCCATGGCGAGGGGATGGCCGTTCCCAAGGGCGCCTTCATCTCGGCTCTTGAGGACGTGAAATCCGAGAGCGAGTATGTTAACGACCTTTATCCCAAGCTCCTGGAACGTCCTGATCCCGAGATCCGGGAGGCGTTCATCGCGCGCTCCGGAATGGACCGCTACCGCGTGGAGGAGCTGGAACGCGAATACCGCATAGCCCACGGCCTGGAAGAGGCCTCTCCCGCGGGACTTACTTTCAACTTTTAGAGAACCTGATCAGGTTGCGGCGCCACGGGTCCCTTTTGGCGCGCGCTGACATAAGGCCTCCGAAGCCCCGCTAGCGCCCGTAGGTCCCCGTGAGGCGCGCCACGGCGAGGATGTGACCTTGGATCCTCCGCTCCATGTCGTTGCGGGTCGTGGCGGCCGGCAGTGCGAGCCAGGTGTCCAGGGCGTAGAGGGTGAAGATGTACCGGTGGGCTCTGCCCGGAGGGGGACAAGGCCCTCCGTAGGCGTTCTTGTTCCAGCTATTCTGCCCCACGGTGGACTTGGAGAGCGTCCCATTTTCGGTGATGCCCTTCTCGGTGGCCGGGATGTCCATGAGAAGCCAGTGGACCCAGTCTCCCACGGGAGCATCGGGATCATCGCAGACCAAGACGAGGCTCCGGGCTCCTTCAGGAACGTTGCTCCAGGCCAGGGCCGGGGAGCGGTCCCCGCCGTCGCAGGTGAGGAGCTTGGGAATCCTGGCGCCATCGGCGAAGGAGGGGCTGGTCAGCGTCATGGACGGACCCGCCGCGGCGGCGGCAAACCCCAGAACTGCGCCTAGAGTAAGCAGGATGTAACCCTTCATGGCCAAACCTCCATAGTTCGCGAGACGCGAGACGCGAGACGCTAGACGCGGGCGCTCACTGCTTTCCGCTCTGGCTCGCTGTCCGCGCCCCTCTCGCCCAAGCGAGCAAACCCTCCGGCCCCTTGAACCCCACGAAACGCCCCAGTTCCTTGCCCTCCGGCGAGATTAGCAGAACCGTGGGAAGGCCCCTCACGCCATAGGTTCTCATGACCGCCTGGTCCGCCTCGGTGTTCTTCGTCATGTCCAAGCGGATGGGCACGACCGTACCAAGCCACGTCTGTACCGGCGGAGCTGGCCAGGTCTCCTTCTCCAGCTCCACGCAAGCCACGCACCAGTCGGCCCGCATGTCCACGAGGGCGGGCCTGCCTTGGGATTTGGCCGCCGCGAGGCCCGCTTCCAGCGATGACTGCCACGCCACGCCGCCAGGAACGGGGGCGGCCGCGGAGGAGGGCAGAAGGGGTGCCACGGCCATGTAGGCGGCGACGCAAAGCACGGCCCCCGCGATGCGCACAGGCACGGAAAAGAAGTGCTTGTTGGCGCCCAGAAAGAGGAATCCGACGACGAAGCCCAGGGCCACGCCCGAGACGCGGTCGTAGAGGCCGGGCGCGAGGTAGAGGCCCGCGAAGTAAAAGGCCGCCGCCAGGATGAGGGCCCCGAAAACGATGCGGACGCCGTCCATCCATCCCCCGCTCTTGGGTAGCGACGCCAGGACACCCGAGAAGGTGCCGATGACGATGAAGAGGACTCCCAGCCCGAGGGCGTAGACGAAGAGGTAGAGGAAGCCCAGTGCCACGGAACCCGTGGCCGCCACCACCACGAGGATGGCGAGGATGAGGGGCCCGATGCACGGGCTCGCCACGAGCCCCGATAGGGCCCCGATCAAAAAGGCTCCCAGGAATCCCCGGCCCTTGCCCTTCTGTTTGGTGGCCTCGATGCGGTTGGTGAGGGCCGCGGGGGTCTTGAATTCGAAGAGATTGAACATGCTCAAGCTGAGGGCGAAGAAGAGGGCGGCGATGGGCAGGCCCACCCAGGGTGTCTGCGTGAGAGATCCGAAGGCCTGGCCCGCGGTGGCGGAGACGGCCCCGAGGGTGGCATAGACCAGGGCCAGCCCCCCCACGAAAGCCAGGGACAGAAGAAATCCCGTGCCCTTGCCTTTGCCCTCAGAGCGCGAGCCGATGTAAGCCACGGTGATGGGGATGACGGGGTAAACGCACGGCGTGAGGCTGCTCAAGAGGCCGAACACGAAGGCCAGGAGGAGGGCGAAGGGAAGGTTGTCCTTGGCCGCCCTGGCGAAGGTGGCCTCAACCCCTCCCTGGGGAGCCCCCGCGGCCGCGGGGACCTGGCCTGGAGGAGGCACGGGCATGACACCGGTGCCCGAAACCTCGGGCGTCGTGGCTTTGGGGGCAGGCGGAGGCGCGGAGGCCTTCTGAGGCGCGGGAGCGGCGGGCGGCCCAGCCTTGGCCGCCTTCACGGCCAGGTCGAAGGGAACAGGATCTTTCAGGGGGAGGAAGCACACCTTGTCCCCGAACTCCTGGCACGCCTGCCAGTGCAGTTCCAACGTTCCCTTGAGGGGCCCGGAAACATCCGCCGAGAGCTTCACGGGGATTCGGAGCCTCACCACCCCGCGCAGCACGGGCCGGTCCTCTTCCGTCTTGCCCTGGGGCACGACGGGTTTGCCCCACGTGACGCCGGGGAGGGCAGGCATGGCCGCTGAAAGAGTATCGTCGGAAAACACGTGGAACCCTGTGGGGACGTCCACATCCAGCAACAACGTCCCTTGGCCCGGAACCGGGAGGGGCGACGGGGCGGCGGCCACGTGAAAGGTCAACTCCGGAGGTGTGGGTTCGGCCTCGTCAAAGGGTCCGGCGAAGGTGGCGAACGAGGCGCAGGCTGCCAAGAGCATCAGAAGAATCAGGGTCTTTCTCACGGGTACTCTCCTCGGGCCGAATCGTAGTCCAGTTGCGGGAAGCGGGGCATCTCGCCCAAGTGGAGAACGCCCGGTTCTGTCCCGGTGTTCCGCGTCCGGAGCCTCCCTGGAGGGGCTTCCACGCCGGACGGCCGAGGGCAGCAACCCCTCAGGACAGGCCAGAGCCCGCTCCCGCGAAGGCGGAAGCGGGCCGCGGCTACAAGACCGCCCTGCCTCTGGCACCGCGGCGGGCCTCGTTCATCTTGCGAGGACCCATCCGGCTGTTAACCTTCGCAAGGTTCCTCGGCACCGAAGGTCAGTATAGCGCAGGAAGGAGCCAGGCCGAGAGTGCGCCATATAACCCCATTGCCTTTTTCGCCGGGCATGTGTGGGCCCTTTCCCGCTCCTCCCAGAGTACATTGGTCCCGGCCCGCCGCCCCCGTTCGGGGTGAGCGGAGTGGCCGTCCGTTCCCGTGGGGGGGAACAACGGCCGTCATGGCCCGTGTCGCGGCCCGGGGCGCCGGGGGGACAGGTGTCCATCCGAACCGGGATCAAGCTCAGCCGTGGTCCCACCCGCGGCGTGCAGGAGCACCGTCATGCATATCATGGAACGGATCAAGGAGCGAGTTGGAGGCGCGCGCAAGCATATCGTGCTATCCGAAGGCATGGATCCCCGCATGGTCAAGGCCGCCGCGCAGATGGCATCAGAAGGCTGGGCCAAAGTCACCCTCCTGGCCACGCGGGCCCAGGTGGAGGAAGCGCTGGGACCGGACCCTTCGGCCCTGGCCGGCGTGGAAGTCCTGGACCACCTTCAGTCCCCATGGCTGGAGGAGTTCTCCGCCGAGTACTACGGCCTGCGCAAGGCCAAAGGCTGCACCGAGGAGGATGCCGCCAAGACGGTACGGGACAACGTCTTTTTCGGCGACCTCATGGTGCGCAAGGGGTACGCCGACGGCTGCGTGAGCGGCGCCTACAACACCACGGGACTTGTGGTCAAGGCGGCTCTCCAGGTCTTGGGAACGGCGCCGGGGATCAAGACCCTCTCCTCGTGTTTCATCATGGCCCACCCCAATGAAGCCTTCGGGGAGAAGGGCCTCATGATTTTCGCCGACTGCGCCGTCCTCCCCTTCCCCGACGAGCAGCAGCTCGCCGACATCGCCATCGCCTCCGCGGCCAGCGCGAAGGCCTTCTGCGGGATGGAACCGCGCGTGGCCATGCTCTCCTTCTCCACCAAAGGCAGCGCCAAGCACGAGAACCTGGACAAGGTCCTCAGGGCACTGGCCATCGTGAAGGAGAAGCGGCCTGACCTGGCCATCGACGGCGAGCTTCAACTCGACGCGGCGCTCCTCCCCGCCATCGGCCAGCGCAAAGCTCCGGGCAGCTCCGTGGCGGGGAAGGCGAATGTCCTCATCTTCCCGGACCTGAACGCGGGGAACATCTGCTACAAAGCCGTGGAGCGCCTCGGCGGGGCCCAGGCCATCGGCCCCGCCTTGCAGGGCCTGGCCAAACCCGCCAACGACCTGTCGCGGGGATGCTCCGTGCAGGACATCGTGGACGTCGCCACACTGACCGCCGCGCAGGCGATTGGATAAGAGACCGTGAGCAGTGAGTCGTTAGCCGTGAGCGGAAGGGCAAGAACTGGCTCGGGGACCCAGTCTTTCGGCTCACCGCTCACCGCTAACTGCTCACGCATGCGTTGTATTAAGGAGATCCCCATGAAAACCCTAACCGTGAACTGCGGCAGTTCATCACTTAAATACCAGCTCTACGACATGGAGAACGAGGCCGTCGTGGCCAAGGGATTGGTGGAACGCATCGGCACGGACGGCGCCAGCTTGAAACACGACAGCGTAGGCCGAGGCAAGATCACCATCCGCTCGGGCATTCCCAATCACTCCGTGGCGGTCCAGGACATGGTCCAGGCCCTGCGCGATCCCGAGTACGGGGTGGTGAAGACCATCGACGAGATCACGGCCATCGGCCACAGGGTGGTCCATGGCGGAGAGCGCTTTTCGGACTCGGTCGTCATCGGCCCCGAAGTGACTTCGGCCATCAAGGAGTGCATCAAGTTCGCGCCCCTCCACAACCCTATCAACCTCATGGGCATCGAGGCATGCACGGCCATGTGCCCGAACGTGCCCCAGGTGGCCGTCTTCGACACGGCCTTCCATCAGACCATGCCGAAGTACGTCTACCTCTACGCTATCCCTTACGACTACTACCAGCTCCACGGCGTGCGGCGCTACGGGTTTCACGGCACCTCCCATCAGTTTGTGGCCAACCGTGCCGCGAAGCTCTTGGGCACGCCCCTCAAGGACCTGAAGATGATCACGGCCCACCTGGGCAACGGGTGCAGCATCACGGCCATCCAGCACGGCCAGTCCCAGGAGACCTCCATGGGCCTCACGCCGCTCAACGGCCTCATGATGGGCCAGCGCAGCGGAGACATCGATCCGGCCCTGATCCCCTTCATGGCGGAGATCGAAAAGACCGACGCCGAGGGCGTGGTGAACGTCCTGAACAAGAAGAGCGGCCTGCTGGGCGTGTCCGGAGTGAGCCACGACATGCGCGACATCGAGAAGGCCATGGCCGAAGGCAACGAACGTGCAGCCATCGCCCACAAGATGTTCTGCCACCGCATCAAGAAATACGTGGGGACCTACGCGGCGGGCATGGGCGGCCTGGACGTCATCGTCTTCACGGCGGGCATCGGCGAAAACGATCCCCTCGTGCGGGCCACGGCTTGCGAAGGGATGGAGTATCTGGGCGTGGAAATCGATAAGGCCCGCAACGAGTCCCCCGAGAAAGAGAAAGTCATCAGCACCGACAAGAGCCGCGTGAAGGTGATGGTCGTTCCCACCAACGAGGAACTCATGATCGCCCGGGAGACGGTGCGCCTCGTAGGCAAGGACGGCAAGAAAAGACCCGGGAAGAAATAGGGGATAGGTTGAGGATGCCGGATTGGGGACCAGGTCGCAGGGGAGGGCCACCGTGCCCTCCCATCGCCGTGTTGGCACCAACAGCGCGCCATCACGGCCACGGGCGGGGACGGTGCCCCGTCTCTACGTCATCGCACCATGGCCGTTGCATGCGGGATGGCATCGCGGCGGCCTCCTTGGCCCCCTGAATCAGCCCCGCCCAATCTTCAGCCGCTTCATTTTCTGGGCGAGCCCCTGGCGGGTGATGCCAAGAGCACGGGCCGCGGCGGCGGGGCTGCCGCCCGCTTCCCTGAGAGCCTCCTCGATGGCCGCCCGTTCGGCGGCCCTGACCCTGTCAGACAGCGTGTGCCCGCTGCCGAGCTCGCCGTCTCTGACCTTGGCCGGCACATGCGTCAGGCGAATGGTCCGAGCTCCGTGGGCCGCCACGAGGAGGCCCCGCGCCACGTTCTGTACCTCTCTGGCGTTCCCAGGCCAGGAGTACGCCGCGAGCCGGGTGAGAACTTCGGGGTCCACGGGAGGGACGTCCAAGCGCTCCTCCTTGGCGGCCCGCGCGAGGAAATGCCCGAACAGAAGGGGCACGTCCTCGGGGTGCTGGCGAAGGGGAGGCACCACGATGCGAATCACGTTGAGGCGGTGGAAGAGGTCTTCCCGAAACTTGCCCTCCCTCACGGCCCGTTCAAGATCGCGGTTGGTGGCCGCCACGATGCGGGCGTCCGAACGGCGCACCCCCGTGTCTCCCAAGGGAGTGTAGGTCCCGTCCTGAAGGAAGCGGAGGAGGCCCGCCTGGACTTCGAGAGGAAGTTCCCCCACTTCGTCCAGGAAAAGAGTGCTGCCCCGGGCTGCTTCCACGAGTCCCGCGGCGTCTTTGTCGGCGCCCGTGAATGCCCCCTTGCGGTGCCCGAAGAGAAGGCTCGCTCCTAGGGTCGGCGAGAGGTTGGCGCAGTTGGCCGGAACCCACGCCTTGGCCGACCTGGGGGAGGCCGCGTGGATGGCCTGGGCGCAGATCTCCTTGCCCGAACCGGGCTCACCGGTGATGAGGACCGAGAAGGTGAAGGCGGCGGCGCGGTCCACGTGGTCCAGGAAGTCCTCCATGGCGGGAGACTGGGTGAGGATGAGGTTCGCCACGGCGGGATGCCTCGGGCGGGAGGCGGGCGTGGCCCTCTCCTCTGGAAACCGGAGAAGTCCCACCCAAACGTGAGCGAAGGCCCGGGCCTCGGCATCGAAGCCCGCCGGTCCCGGGCGCAGGAATCCGCACCACAGGCCGTCCGGCCCGCAGCACCCCAGGAGGGTTCCCCCCGGTCCCGCCGCCTCGCCCTTCAACCCCGCCGCCGAAACCAAGGCACGCCGCTGCTCGGCGCTCCCGTCTCCCCACCACCAGGGTCCGCGGCCGGGCCTCGCCACGCAGGCGCAGATGGCACCCACCCGGCGCAGGGCCTCCTCGGCGGTCCCCCCGGGGTCCGAACCGGCTCTGGCCAGGAGGTGCAGATCGCCCGCCGGACTCGGCCGCACCTCATCGGGGGCTCTGGAAACCCAACCCAGGTGAGGTAAGAGGCCGCGCTCTGGGCCGTGCACCCGGTTGCTCACCAGAAAATCCGCGAGCCAGTGGCGGTCCGTGCCGTCGAGAGGCGGCAGGGCACCCAGCTCCCACAGGCCCCACAGGGCCCGGCAGGCCAGATGCGCGTTTCGCACATCACGGGCCAGAGCCCAGGCCCGCTCCATCTCAGAGGCTCCTTCCTTCCCCGCGGCCTGGGCGGAGAGGAGCCACCAGTAGATTTGGTGGTCGGGAGAGGCTCGCTCCAGCAGGCTCTCCGCCTTGATCCGCGCCGCTTCCGTGAAGGCTCCCTCGCCTTTCGCCGCCGCCAACCTCCGGAGGGCTGCCGCCGCGAGCCGGTCGTTGGGTTCCGTCTCGGGCCTGAGCTCCCCTTCCAGATCCTTAAGGAGAAATCTCAGCTTCCGGATTTGTCCCGTGGCCAAAAGAAGTTCCCCGCGCAGGGTGAGGAGAGGCAGGCGCACCTCCGGGTCCTTGAGGCCCTCAAGGGCCTTGAGCCCCTGCTCGGCCATGTCGAGCGCCTCGGGGAAGTCGCCCCGTTGGCGGCGGACGACGGCGAGCCAGTAGCAATCCACGGCCCGGGACCCTGCCGGCGTCCCCTCATCCGCCTGGTCGAGCGAAGCTTGAAAGGTTCGCTCAGCCGCGCCTAGGTCCCCCGCATCCACCTGCGTGAGGGCCAGATCGAACCGGGCCGAATTCCGGAGCCGTTCAAGGCCCAGGGCCGCTGCGCCCTCCTCGGCCCGCCGGTAGCAAGCCACGGCTTCGGGGGAGCGGTGGAGCTGGCAGAGGGCGTTGCCCGCGTCGCATTCGGCCCATGCTTCGAGGGAGCGGAACCCCACCGCCGCCGCCACGTCCCTGGCTCCTTCGAAGTGGACCAAGGCCCCCGAAAAATCCCCCGTCTTGCGCAGGGCCATTCCCGTCCTGTGAGCCAAAAGAAACTCACTCAAGGGCTGGGGCGGCTCCGGGAGGGCGTAGCGGGCCTCCTCCAGCCGCTTCAGGGCATCCGCGGGCCTGTTGGCGCACAGGAGGAGGGCGGCTAGGTGGCACAGGGCCTGGCCCCGGATATCGCCGTCCTTCGTAGATCGGGCGAGGGCGGCGAGGCGCCGCTCAGCTTCCTCCTCCTTGCCTTCCACCCAGAGGAGCTGGCCCTCCAGGAGTCCCGCCAGCTCTTGGTCTTGTGATGAGAGGGGATGACCGCCCGCATCCGTGAGGGCCGCCCTGGCCGCTGGGTAGTCCGAGGCCCGCTCGAAGGCGCGAGCCCGGCTCACCGCGAGCCTGCCCGCCCCTTTGGGGCCGGGCGCCAAGGGGCGCCACGTGTCCAGGGCCAAGCGGGGTTGTCCCATGAGGAAGAGGGCCGCCCCCTCCCAGAAGGATCCTTCTTCTTCGCCACCCTCCCGGTGACGGATGGATCGAGCCTCGCACACAAGTTGGGCCAGCCGTCCCTGAGCCGACAAAGGGGCCGGATCTCGCTCGGTTGGGCAGCCGCCGCCGGGGCGTCCCCGTCCCAGCCACGGCCTCGCCGGGGGCGCCCCGTCACAAGGAAGGGGCGGAAGGAGAGGACCGCCGCACCGCGGCTGATCTGGGGGCAGGGCAGACAACGCACCCAGGAGGGGCGCCGGGTGCGGGCCGAGAAGCGCGTCTGCGTGTTCGAGATACCAGGCCTCCGCCGTAGGGGGGAGCCAGAGAAGGCGCACGGAGCGGGCCTGGCCCGCGGGGGGCCACGTGCCCGGGAGCGTGCCTTGCGTGTCCAGCCCTACGGCGAGGACGCGGGCCATGCGGGCGGCTCCGTCCAAGACCGAGCGGCTCGCCCCGTCGAGACTGCCGGAGGGCCACAGGAGCCAGCCCGTGCCGGCCTCGGAGAGAAGCCCTGCCAGCGCCCGGACCATGGCCTCCTCCCCGCCGGACAAGTGGAGGCGCATCCAGTCCCGCCCCCGGTCCTCGCCGCCAAGGATACGAGATGCCAAGGGCTCCAGGGCCGCCAGAGGATAAGGAGGCACCCCCGCGAGGGCCACGGGCCTCAGCGGTGCCTCGGGGCCCGAGGCCCACGCCGACAGCGCCGCGCTCAGGGCCAAGGAAGAGCCGCACTCCAGGATCTCCAGTCCGGCTTCAGGCAGGGGCGCAGGCATCCAGGCAATCCCCACCCCCCACGCGGAGGGCACGTTGGGAGCTAGTCCCGCCCGGCCCGACAACTCCCAGAGCTCCAGGAGGCTCTCCCGCGCACCGCGCCGTGTCGTCTCCGTCCCGAATCCCGCGAACCAAGCGTTCCAAAGCGGGAAGGCCCGGTGGCGGCGCGGGACGGTGGGCCACCCGCGGCCCTCGGGCGCCCTGCCGCCGAGGAGGGCAAATAGGAGCGCTCCGTGAGCCCTCACCAGGTCATCGGACCCCCCTGGTTTCTCGTCCGGCGGAGCGACCTCCGCGCCCGTCCAGATGGGAAGGCCCTCCCTTTCCAGAGCCCATCCTTCGGGCGCGGGCCGCCAGGGCCAGCCCTCGGCTTCCAGAAAAGCCAGGGCGGACAGGAGGCCCAAGGCAAACCGGAGAATCTCGCCTTCGGCCTTCAGGTTGCGCGGGGATCGCAGGGAAGCCGCTGGGTTCTGGTTGTCTCGATGGCCGATCGGCCTCCCCTCACGCGGCACGGCGGCTAGCGCAGGATGGACGAGAATTTGGCCGTTCTTGGCGGCCCGGCCACTGGCCCGGGCATGCGCTCCGCCACGCGCGGCGCCGGCACGCTTCTCCATGCAATCCCCTTCCCTCTCCTCGATGGCTCAAGGGATACCATAGAACAGCATGGTGGTTCAAGGGTGATCGATTATCCCCCCGCTTCCCCGATGAGCGTGAGGTAGCTGGCGTAGCGCTCAGGGGCGATGGTTTCTTCTTCGGCGGCGGCGCGCACGGCGCAAGCGGGCTCTGTGCGGTGGCGGCAATCGGGAAACCTGCAACCCTCGGCCGCGTGGAAGATCTCGGGGAAGGCCGCCTCCACCCCGCGCCAATCCACGTCAAACAGCGCGAACTCCCGTACGCCCGCCGTATCCACCAGCACCGTGCCCTCCTTGAGGCGATGGGCCACCACCGTGGTGGTGGTGTGCTTGCCCTTGCCCGTTTGGGGGTTTACGTCGCCCACTGCCTTGGCTCCCTCCGGATCCACGTCGTTGACGAGGGTCGTCTTGCCCACGCCCGAGTGGCCCGCCAGGAGCACCCACTTTCCCTCCACGGCGTGGAGGAAGGGCTCCAGCCCGGTCTTCCGCTTTGCGGACATGCGAAAGATCGGAAGGCCGAGGGCGCCGTAGGGCGCGAGGGCCTCCTCCACGAGCTCGGGGGTGAGGAGGTCCATCTTGTTCACCACGATGGCCACGCCGATGCCAGCCGCGCGGGCAGCCACGATGTACCGGTCCAGCAGCGCCGTGTTGAGGTCCGGCGTGGGGGCCAGCATGACGGCCACCACGTCGACGTTGGCGGCGAGCACGTGTTCCCGTCCCGTGAAGGTGATCCGGCGGGAGAACTTGTTGCCCCTGGGGAGGACTTCCTCGATGAGGGCGGACCCGTCCTCCAGGATGCGGAGGGCCACCCGGTCTCCCACGGCGACGCGGTTTTTCAAGCCCTCCGAACGGAGCGCCAGGCGCCCCCCCGGAAAGGCGGGCCGGATGCGCTCGCCGTCCCAGGCGAGATGGTACTTGCCCATGATCTGAAAAACGCGGCCTTCCACTTGCAAATCAACACCTTGGTGTTTATAATGCCGCATCCATTTAGGGGCGGCGGCGCATTATACCACGCCCCATCCCGGGAGACGGTCCAGCACGCGTTGTAAGGGGATTTTAATGTACACGATCACCCGAAAAAAGGTCCTGGCCACCGGTGTCATCGAGATGGGCATCCTCGCCCCCCGGATCGCCAAAGCCCACAAGCCCGGGCAGTTCCTCATGGTGATGAACCGGGAGGAGAGCGAGCGCATCCCGCTCACCATCGCCGATTCGGACCCTGCCAAGGGCGAGGTCACCATCGTTTTCCTCGAAGTGGGCCGCTCCACCATTGAACTGGGAGAGGACTTCAAGGAAGGCGACTCCCTCTTCGCCGTGGTGGGCCCCCTGGGCACCCCCACCCACATCGAGCCCTTCGGCACCGTGGTGGTCATGGGGGGCGGCTTGGGCGTGGCCCCCATCTATCCCATCTGCAAAGGTTTGAAAGAGGCCGGCAACACGGTCGTGACCATCATCGGCTACCGCCGGAAGGACCTCATGTTCTGGCACGACAAACTGGCCGGGGCCTCTACCGAGACCATCGTCACCACCGACGACGGCTCTTTCGGCACCAAGGGCTTCGTCACCGATGCCCTTAAAACGCTCCACGACGGCGGGCGCGCCATCGACCGCATCATCGCCATCGGCCCCCCCGTCATGATGCGCGCCGTCTCCAACCTGACCCAGCCCTGGGGCATTCCCACCTGGGTCTCCCTCAACACCATCATGGTGGACGGCACGGGCATGTGCGGCGGATGCCGCGTGGAGATCGGGAAGGAGTCCAAGTTCGTGTGCGTGGACGGGCCCGACTTCGACGCCCACCTGGTGAACTGGGACGAAATGTTCGCCCGAATGAAGGTCTACACCGCCGAGGAGCGGGCGGCCATCCTGGCCAATCACGAGTGTAAGCTCCACCTCGACAACATCAAGCGGTAGGGAGACCCCATGAGCGAGACCATCGATATCGCCGCCCTGAACGGCGTCAAGGAAGGGGAGAAGAAGCGCCCCCGAAGCAAGGAAAAGCGCCTGGAGATCGCCTGCCAGAGCGTGGAGGCGCGCGTCCGGAACTACGACGAAGTGGCCCTGGGCTACGGGCCCGCCGAAGCGGTGGCCGAAGGCATGCGGTGTCTGGAATGCCCTAAGCCGCGGTGCGTGGTGGCTTGCCCCGTGCACATCGACATCCCCACCTTCATCGGGCTCATCTCCCGGGGGAAATTCAGCCAGGCCGCGGAGGACATCCGCCAGTACAACAACCTGCCCTCCGTATGCGGCCGCGTGTGCCCCCAGGAGAACCTCTGCGAGGCGGCGTGCATCATCAACGACACGAATCCCAAGAACCCCATCGCCATCGGCCGCCTGGAGCGCTTCGCTTCGGACTGGCAGCTCACCCACGACGTGCGCGAGGCGGCATCGGTGCACAAGCGGCCCGCCACGGGGTTCAAGATCGCCGTCATCGGCTCGGGCCCCGCGGGCCTGAGCTGTTCGGCGGACTTGGCCAAGATGGGCCACAGCGTGGACCTCTTCGAGGCGCTCCACAAGCCGGGCGGGGTGCTCATGTACGGCATCCCCGAATTCCGTCTCCCCAAGGCCATCGTGCAGAAGGAAATCGAGTACGTGAAGGCTCTGGGCGTGACCGTGGAGTGCAACGTGGTGGTGGGCCGAACCCTCCCCGTGAAAGAGGTGCTGGATTCCTACGACGCGGTCTTCGTGGCCTCGGGAGCCGGCTTCCCCAACATGATGAGCATCCCCGGGGAGAACTTGAACGGCGTCTATTCGGCCAACGAATTCCTCACCCGGGTGAACCTCATGAAGGCCTGGAAAAACGACAGCGCGGGCACGCCCATACGGAAGCCCCGCAAGGCGGTGGTGGTGGGCGCGGGCTTCACGGCCTTCGACGTGGTGCGCATCGCCCTTCGCCTTGGGGCCGAGGAGGCGAGCATCGTCTACCGCCGCAGCCGCGAGGAGATGCCCGGACGCGGCGAGGAGATCGAGCACTCCCTGGAGGAGGGCGCCAAGTTCGTGCTCCTCACCAATCCCGTGAAGTACCTCGGGGACGAGAACGGCTTCGTGCGCGGCGTGGTCGTGCAGAAGATGGAGCTGGGCGAGCCCGATTCCAGCGGCCGCCGGCGTCCCGTCCCCATCAAGGGGAGCGAGTACGAGATCGAGTGCGACCTCGTGGTGGTGGCCATCGGCCAGACCCCGAACGTCCTCATCCCGTCCAACCTTCCGGGCCTGGCCACGCGCTGGGGATCGGTCATCAAGGTGAACCGCGAGAGCTACATGACGACGGTGCCCAAGGTCTTTGCCGGGGGCGATGCCATCACGGGCGCCGCCACGGTCATTCTCGCCACGAGGGCGGGGCGCGAGGCCGCGCGCTCCATGGACGCCTATGTTCGCGATCCGGCCCGGGCCTGGAATCCGCCGGCGTAGGGGAAAAAACACGAACCACCAAGGCACGAAGGCACTAGAGAACTTTGGAGCCTTATTCAGATTCGGGAAGAAATCCTTGGTGACTTGGCGTCTTGGCGGCTAGTCTTTTTGGAGCGTTTCATGCCGATCAAAGAGAGCTTCCACGAGTACCTGAACGCACCCTTCGCCGAGTCCCTCCCGAAGGAATACCAGGCAGCGCAGGCGGCCGCGGAGACCGCACCCCTGGCCGCGGCCTCCCTCCAGGAGGTCCTGGACGTTATCGCCGCCGAGAAGGATCACATGGCCTTCGCCAGAAAGGGCGGCCTCTTCCTTGCGGCGGCCCACCAGGCCTTGAAAGCCGAATCGGCGCTGGACCTAGCCGTCCTTGACGGGGCGCGCCTGGACTGCGTCGGAGCTTTCGGCAAGGGATTCTCGCTCACCGTGAAGGGCGACGTGGGCAACTACGCCGGCGCCTACATGGAGGCCGGGACCCTCCTCATCGAGGGCGATGCGGAGGACTACGCCGGCGCGGGCATGAAGGGCGGCACCCTCCAGATCAAGGGGCTGGCTGAAAACCACCTGGGCCACTCCATGGTGGGCGGTGAGATCGTGGTGGCACGCAACGCCCACGACTTCATCGGGAACGCCATGTGGGGCGGACGCATCGTGGTGCAGGCCAACGCGGGCTACAGCGCGGGCTACCGCATGATGGGCGGGGTCATCGAAATCCGCGACCTCACCTGGGATCTGGCGGGCGAAGAGATGACCGGAGGCCGCGTTCAAATCGGAGGCCACATCGGCCGCGACCTGGGCTTGGGCATGGCCGGGGGCGAGCTGGCCCTGAGCGAGAAGAACGAGGGGGCCCAGCGGGCCAAATCCTCGGGCGGCAAGCTCGTGATTCTCAAGAAGGGCGAGAAGAAGGCGGGATAGAGAGGCCGGAAGTCGGAGTTCGGAGTTCGGACTTAGTGAAGAAGGACGCACGGATCGAGCACACCACGTCATCTACGCCGATAGAAGCCCCGGGGAGCCGCTGCGACCCGGGGACTTTTCTTTTTCGGCCGGCCTCGTCCACAATGCTCACAAGGACATGCCGTGGGGTGCGAACATGCCAAGCCGCGGCGATTCTAAGGAGGGGATCCATGAGGACATTTGCGCGGTGGAGTCTGGTGGCGCTGGCGGTGACGGGCGTTGGAGCGGCCATGTTGGCCGACGGGGACACGCGCCCCACCACGTCCGGGGAGAGGGCTTTCGCGGGGAAGGCCATGGTCATCCTGTGCGGAGCCATCCCGCCGCCGCCTTCGGGGTGGACGGTAACCCGGCGCAGCGATACGGAGCCCCCCAGCTTTCTGTCGGGCAGCAGGCCTCGCCCCATGGAGCTTTTTTGCGAGCAAACCTGGGAGGACACGGGCCGAAAGAGGCGCGCCCAGTCCGAGGCCATGACAGCCATGACCCACGTGAAGCCCGATCAGAGGGCGGAAGCGAACGCCGAGGCTGCCGAGAAGCGGTTCAAGGAAGTCATGGCGAAGATTTCCAAGGCCGCCGAGAAGGGCGACCAAGCCGAAATGACCAAGCTCCAGCCCGAAATGCAGGCCGCCAGCAAGGCTTACCAAGACGCCATCATGGCCAAGAACAAGGGCTTCTTGGACGCCTCGGCCAAGGCGGAGGTGAGCGACGCCGATGCTCAGATCCGAATCGAAGCCAACGCAAGGTACGAATACCTGGACGTGATGGCGCAAGAGGCGGTGTCGGCAGGCATCACGGGCTACCGGGTAAACGGGACGGGCGGCGGGCAGGGAGCCACGTGGGTCTTCCTCGGACCCTGGCAAGTCTCCAAGGATGGCCGCAGCACGCGGTTCCAGCTCCCTCCGCTCAGCGGCCCGTCCACGTCGGTCGCCACCGTGAAGGTGCGCGTGCAGGGAGACCCGTCTCGAGCCAAGGCCATCCTCGCAAAGATTGACTGGGTGGCTCTCAGGGGACTGCTGAAATGAGGAAGTGAGGAAGAGGGAGCCCCGATCCTGTCCTCTTCCCCCTGGCATCCTCCTTGCTTGCTTGGTATATTCTGGCATAGAGGAGTGCCAATATGGCACAGGGTTCGATTCTGATTCTCGAAGACGAAGCGGAAAACCTTCGAAGCCTGACCAAGGCCCTGGAGAAAGTGGGGTACGAGGTCAAAGGCTTCCAGGACCCCCGAGAGGGGATGGCCCACTTCGAAACCCACGACGCCTCCGATCTGGTGCTGACGGACCTCCGTATGCCCGGCATGGACGGCATGGAGGTGCTCAGGCGCGTGAAAGAACGGGAGCCCTCCGTTGCGGTCCTGCTCATCACGGCCTTCGGATCCGTGGAATCCGCCGTGCAGGCCATGAAGGTGGGAGCCGACGACTACCTGGCCAAACCCGTGGACCTTTACGAGCTGCGGCGGCGGGTGCAGGCCCTCGTGGAAAAGAGGCACCTGCGCAACGAGGTGGACGAGCTCAAGGCACGGCTGGACGAGCGCTTCGGCTTCGAGCAGATCGTGGGCAACTCGCGGCCCATGAGGGAGCTCTTCCAGCAGATCCGCATGGCGGCCCCGACCCGGGTCACGGTCCTTATCCAAGGGGAGTCGGGAACGGGCAAGGAACTCATCGCCAACGCCATCCACCAGCATTCGGACCGGAAGCGGGCCCGCTTCCTCCCCCTCAACTGCGCGGCCATTCCCGCCAACCTCATCGAAAGCGAGCTCTTCGGCCACGAGCGAGGCTCCTTTACGGGCGCTGACAAGGCACACCAAGGCAAGTTCGAGCAGGCCACCGGCGGGACCCTGTTCCTGGACGAGATCGGCGAGCTCTCCCTCGATCTGCAGGCCAAACTCCTGAGAGTCCTGGAAGAGCGCGTCGTGACCCGCGTGGGCGGCACCCAGCCCATTCCCGTGGACGTTCGGATCATCACCGCCACCCACAGGGACCTGCCTCAAATGGTGGCGGAACAGAAGTTCCGGGAGGACCTCATGTACCGCCTCAAGGTGGTGGAGATTCGCATTCCTCCGCTGAGGGAGCGCATGGAGGACATTCCCCTCCTGTTGCAGGCCTTCATCGCTCAATTCAACCGCGAGCACGGCAAGCAGGTGAAGGGGGTGAGCCCGGATGTCCTGCACCTCCTCACCAGCCACTCGTGGCCCGGCAACGTGAGGGAACTGCGAAACCTGGTGGAGCGCATGGTCATTTTCTGCGCCGAGGAGGAGGTGCGCGTCGCCCACCTTCCCTACGACTTCAGGCCCAGCCACGTCCCCGTGACGGCGCAGGCGTCTGGGTCTGGACACCTGGCGCTGGTCTCGGGCGACTCGATCCAGGCGCTGGACGAGATGGAGAAGCAGGCCATTTTCAGGGCGCTTCAGGAGACGGGCGGCAACAAGACCCAGGCCGCCAGGGTCCTGGGCATAGGGGTGCGGACCCTTCACCGAAAACTCAACGAATATCGAATCCAAGATCAGGAAAGGAGTACCACATGAAAGCCGCAAGAACCATGATGGTCGTGGGCCTCGGGACGCTTCTTATCCTCGTGGGGTTCGGCCTAGCCCAGCTCCACAATGTCAGCGCGCCGGTGGCACGGGCAGTGACGGTGTCTTCTTCCGGCTCCTCGGGAGGCGACGCCCCGGCCCCAGCGGGCGCCCCGTCCTTCGCGGACATCGCGGAGAAGGTGAACCCCGCGGTCGTGAGTATCACGGCCATCACCGTGGGCAGCAAGGCGCAGGCGAGCGACGAAGAGGGCATGGGACAAGGACAGGGGGGGCAGGGCATGCCCATGGACCCCTTCGAGTTCTTCTTCGGCCAGCCGCACCCCTCCCTTCCCCGGAACCAGCGCCCCGTGCAGGAAGCCGGCGGGAGCGGATTCATCATCAGCTCCGACGGGTACATCCTTACCAACAACCACGTCGTGGACGACGCCAGCCGGGTGACGGTCAAGCTCGACGACGGCAGGGAGTTTACGGCCAAGATCATCGGCACGGACAAGGAAACCGACGTGGCCCTCATCAAAGTGGACGCCACGGGCCTTCCCTCCCTCCCCTTGGGTGACAGCCACACGCTTCGCCAGGGCGATTGGGTCATGGCCGTGGGCAACCCGCTCAACTACAGCCACACCGTGACCGTAGGCGTCATCTCCGCCAAGGGGCGGCGCATCTCCAGCAGCTCCCTGGACGATTTCCTCCAGACCGACGCCGCCATCAACTTCGGCAATTCCGGGGGCCCGCTGGTGAACATCCGGGGCGAGGTCATCGGCATCAATACGGCCATCACGCGCAGCGATTTCCAGGGCCGCATGGTAGAGGGCATCGGGTTCGCCATCCCCATCGACCTGGTCAAGGGCGAGCTGGAACAGCTCAAGACCACGGGTAAAGTCTCCCGCGGCTGGCTCGGCGTGGCCGTGGCCTCCGTGGACCCGGACGCCCGAAGCTATTACAAGGACAAATACGGCGTGGAGCTCAAGGGCGGCGCCCTCGTCCAGAGCGTCACCGACGGCTCCCCCTCCGCCAAGGCCGGCATTCTCAAGGGCGACATCATCCTGAGGGTGGACGGCACGGACATCAAGGACAGCCAGGAACTGGTGCACCACGTATCCGGCCTCGCCCCGGGCAAGGCCCTTACCTTGCAGGTTTTCCGCAAGGGCGAGAAGAAGGATTTCCGGGTGGTCCTGGGCGACCGCAAGAAGGGCCTTGAAGAGGGACAGGAAACCGGCGGCCCCGAGCAGCAGAAACAGGGCAAGGAGACCAAGCTCGGCATCCAGGTCCAGAACCTCGATCCGCAGACCCGCATGATGTACCGCATCCCCAAGGAGATCACGGGCGTGGCGGTAGTCAACGTGGATCCCAAGTCCAACGCGTTCCTCAAGGGCATCCGCGAGGGACTGGTCATTTCGGAAGTGAACGGCCAGACCATCAAGAGCGTGGAGGATTACGTGAAGGCCGCGTCTCCCATCAAACCCGGTGATCCCGTGAGCATTTACGTCCAGGATTCCCAGGGCGGGACCTACGTCTACTTCAAAGCCGACTGAGCTGCCCCTCGAATCAGGTCAAGATGGCGCGCCACAATGGCGCGCCATCTTCATTTTATGGAAGTCTCCGCTCCCAAGTAAGGCCATGCCCTTGAGCGGCGGAGCGCACGCACCCACGCCCCTCCCAACCTCTACAAGCGCTGGGCCCCCGTGTATAATGATTTTTTATCCGTGGGCGAGGAGGAGACCCCTTGGAAGACGAACTCATCGCGCAGAGACGCGCCAAGCTGGAGCAATGGAGCGCCGCATTCGCCGGCTCGAACCCCGACCGCTACGAAACGACCGCGTCTATCGCGAAGGTGTGCGCCCAGCACCTGGGCGACTCCGCGGAGGACTTGGCCGCCTCCCCCCACGAGGTCCGAGTGGCGGGGCGCCTCATGTCTCTTCGCAAGATGGGCAAACTCACCTTCGCCCACATGGCCGCGGGCGGCGCCCGAATACAGGTTCTCTTTGAGCGCCAGACCGACGAGGCCGCGTACGGAAAGATGAACCTGCTGGACTTGGGCGACTGGATAGGGGTGAGCGGCACCCTGTTCCGCACCAAGACCGGTGAGCTCACCGTACGCGCCGCCTCCTTCCTTCCCCTGCGCAAGTGTCTGAGACCCCTGCCCGAGAAGTGGCACGGCCTGTCGGACGTGGAGCAGCGCTACCGCCAGCGCCACCTGGACCTCATCATGAACCCCGAGAGCGTGGATCGTTTCGCCGCCCGCTCGCGCATGACGGCCGCCTTGCGGGAATTCATGTCGAGGGACGGGTATGAGGAGGTGGAGACGCCCATGCTTCACCCCATCGCCGGGGGCGCCGCGGCCCGGCCATTCACGACGCACCACAACGCCCTGGACTGCGATCTCTTCCTCCGCATCGCCCCCGAGCTCTACCTCAAGCGCCTCGTGGTGGGGGGCATGCCGAAGGTCTTTGAAATCAACCGCAATTTCCGCAACGAGGGCATCGACACGCGCCACAACCCCGAATTCACCATGATGGAGTTCTACCGGGCCTTTGCCTGCGCCAGTGACCTCATGGACTTCACGGAGGAGATGCTCGCCTTCGCGGCCCGAAAAGTCACCGGCGGCCTGAGCGTGGACTACGAAGGCAAGCCCATCTCTTTCGCCCCGCCCTACCGGAAACTGAGTCTGCGCGATGCGGCGAGGGCGGCCCTGGCCGGGCACGGCGTCCCCGAGGGCGCCTGGCTCACCGCCGAGGGACGGGCCGAGTGGGGGAAAGCACTGGGGCTGAGCACGGTCAAATCCAACACGCCCGAAAAGTTTCTCGTGGAAGCCTGCGACACCCTGGTGACACCGGGCCTGTGGGACCCCACGTTCGTGTACGACTACCCCGTCGAGGTCTCGCCCCTCTCCCGCCGCAAACCCGGCAGCGAGGACACGGCGGACCGGTTCGAGCTCTTCGCGGCGGGCATGGAGCTGGCCAACGGGTTTTCCGAGTTGAACGATCCGGACGACCAGCGGGCGCGCTTCGTGGAGCAGGTCCGGGAGAAGGCCGGGGGGGATGACGAGGCCATGCCCTACGACGAGGACTACTGCCAGGCTCTCGAAATCGGCCTGCCTCCCACGGCGGGCGAAGGCCTCGGCATCGACCGGCTGGCCATGCTCCTCACGGGGACCTCCTCCATCCGCGACGTGGTCCTCTTCCCGCTGCTCAAGCCCAGGACCGAGCCCCAGGGATCATGAGCCTCCTCTGGTTCGTGGGCCGGCGCTACCTCCTGGCGCGGCGCCGGCAGGCGTTCATTTCGCTCATCACCCTCATTTCCACCGCGGGCGTGGCCGTGGGGGTCATGGCCCTCGTCATCGCCCTGGCCATCTCCACGGGATTCACGACGCGCATCCAGGAAAAAATCCAGCTCCTCAACGCCCATCTCAACATCCTGGGCGGACCCGGTGAGCTGAACACGGAGGAGCAGGCGCGAATCCGGGAGGCGCTGGTCCGGGACCCCCGGGTCAAGGCCTTCACACCCATCGTCCTGGGAACGGCCCTGGTGAGCGGCCCCACCACGCGTACGGGCATGGTGGCCAAGGTGCTCGGCATCAATCCCGCCACTCAAAGCGCCGTGGTGAACCTTTCCCCCTACGTGGAGGGAGCCCTGGACCTGAGCCCGGGGGCCGGCGGGGAGAGCGGCGCCTTGCTCGGGGCCGAGCTGGCCGAAAACTTGGGCGTAGGACCCGGGGACACCATCCAGCTCCTGGCCCCCAAGCTTACCCTTTCCCCCTTCGGCAACCTCCCCAAGATGGTTTCCCTGCGTGTGTCGGGGATTCTCCGCACGGGGTATTACCTCTACGACACGGAGTTCGTCTACGTGGATCTCCCGCTCGCCCAGAGCCTCTTCACCCAGCCCGGAACGGTGAGCGCCATCCAGGTCCGCCTGAAGCGCGGGGACGAGGTGGGGCCCTGCCGCGCGGCCCTCCAAAAGGCCCTGGGGCCCGATGACAGGGTGCTGGATCTGATCAGCAGCAACGCGGAGTTCTTCAAGGCCCTCCGCATGGAGCGCGTCCTCCTTTTCCTGGCCATCGGCCTCATCGTCCTGGTGGCGGCCCTCAACATCGTCTCTACCCTCATCCTCATGGTCATGGAGAAGATCCGCGACATCGGCATCCTCCGCAGCATGGGGGCCTCCCCGGCGGACATCCTGAGGATCTTCCTCTTCCAGGGCACCGTCATCGGCGCCGTGGGGACGGCCCTCGGCGCCACCGCGGGGGTGGCGGCATGCCGCGTGCTGGACCGGACCCACGCCATCCCCCTTTCCCTCGACGTGTATCCCCTGCCCTACGTCCCCTTCTTGACCTCTCCGGGCCAGGTGGCCTGGGTGTGCGCCTTCGCCCTGGCGGTCTCGTTCCTCGCCACCCTCTATCCCGCCTACAGGGCGGCCCGCCTCGACCCCGTCGAAGCGTTGAGGTACGAGTGATGATCACCCTCGATGACGTTCGCAAGGCCTACACCTCCGGAGGCGAGTCCATTCACGTCCTCCGAGGCGTGTCCTTCGGCGTGGAACCAGGCAGCGTGGTGGCGCTCATGGGACCCTCGGGAGTGGGCAAGAGCACCCTCCTCCACCTCATCGCCGGGCTGGACCGTCCCGACGGAGGACGCATCGGGCTTGGCGGCATGGACGTGACGGGCCTGAAGGGCACGGCCAGGGACCACTTCCGGCGCCGGACCGTGGGGATCGTGTACCAGTTCCATTTCCTGCTTCCAGAGTTTACGGCCCTGGAAAACGTCATGATGCCCGCCGTCATCGCAGGAGAGGGCCGCGGCGCCCGAGCCAGGGCCCTGGCGCTCCTCGGCGAGGTGGGCATGGCCCATCGAGCCGGCCACACCCCCGCCAAGCTATCGGGCGGCGAGCAACAGCGAGCGGCCATCGCTCGCGCCCTCATGAACTCCCCCCGCGTCCTCCTCGCCGACGAGCCCACGGGAAACCTGGACGAGGAGAGCGCGGCGCAGGCCTTTGGCCTCCTCCTGAGCCTCAAGGCCGCCCACGGCCTCACGGTCCTCATGGCCACCCACAATGTAGCTCTGGCGGCAGCATGCGACCGGACGGTGCACCTGCACGAAGGCAGGGTGGTGAATGCTGAGTGCTAAGGAGCGACGCCTTCCCAGCTCACCGGGATGAGGAGACGAGGGGACACTCCGCTCCCTGCTCCCTGCTCCATGCTCCCCTCCCTCTGTGGTATACTTCTCCGGTTTAGGGAGCGCGGATGGCCGAAAAGTATACGGAGCAAGCCCGGCGGGTCCTCTACTTCGCCCGGTACGAAGCGCACCAGGCGGGCACTCCAGTGGCGGATACGGAGCACATCCTCCTGGGCCTCTGCATGGCCGAATCACCGGTCCTCGGGGAGATTTTCGCCCGGGCCCGCATCCATGCGGACGAGGCCCGCCAGGAGCTGGAACCGCGTCCCCTGGGAGATGCCCACGGGGGCCAGGCCGCTCCGCCCGCCTGGTCCCGCGACGTGCGCCTTTTGCTAGAAAAGTACGCCCCCGAAGAAGCGGAGCGCCTCTCGGCGGCTCGCATCGGGGTAGAGCACTTGTTTCTGGGGCTTCTCCACCTCGACGACACCTCGGGGGGACGGTTCCTGGCGGAACACGGCTTGAGCCTTCCTTCGGCGCGGGAGCGGGTGGTGCTTTCCCTCAAGCGGCAGACCTTGGACAGGCGCAAGGAAGGGAAGCCCTCCCTGGACGAGTTCACGCAGGACCTCACGGCTCTGGCCGCCGAGGGATCCTTTGATCCCCTGGTGGGCCGGGAAGAGGAACTGGAGCGCGTGGTCCAGATCCTGGAGCGGCGGCACAAGAACAACCCCATCCTCCTGGGCGAACCGGGCGTGGGAAAGACGGCCCTCATCGAGGGCCTGGCCCAGCGCGTGGCTTCCGGCGGCGTCCCCGATGGCCTGTCGGGCAAGCGGATTTTGGCCCTGGACCTGAGCCTGATCATCGCGGGCACCAAGTACCGGGGACAATTTGAAGAACGCCTTAAGGGTATCCTCAAGGAAGCCTCCGAAGACGGCGCCGTCATCCTCTTCGTGGACGAGATCCATACGCTCGTGGGCGCGGGAAGCGCCGAGGGGTCGCTGGACGCGGCGAGCATCCTCAAGCCCGCCTTGGGCCGGGGCTCGGTGCAGTGCATCGGCACGTCGACCTTCCGGGACTACAAGCGCTACATCGAAAAAGACCGGGCCCTGGTGCGGCGTTTCCAGCCCGTGAAGGTCATGCCTCCCAGCGAGGAGCAGACGATCAGGATCCTGGAGGGCCTGCGGTCCAAGTACGAGAGCTACCACCACGTGAGGTACACGCAGGAGGCCCTGCGTCACGCCGTCCTCCTGAGCAACCGATACATCACGGACCGCTACCTTCCGGACAAGGCCATCGACGTTATCGACGAAGCGGGAGCCAAGGCCAAGATCCACGCCCAGAGCAAGCGCGAGGTGGCGGGCCCGGAGGCTGAAGGTTCGGGCGCCGAGGGACTTTGGGTCGACCGGGACCGGGTGGAAGAGGTGGTGGCGCTTTGGACCGGAGTCCCCGTCACGGCCATCCGGGAGGATGAGCGGGAGAAGTTTCTGCGCCTCGAGGAGACGCTCCACCGAAGGGTCATCGGGCAGGACAAGGCCGTTTCGGCCTTGGCGCGAGCCATCCGGCGCTCCCGCGCGGGCATCAAGAACCCCTTCCGCCCCATCGGCTCCTTCATCTTTCTGGGCCCCACGGGCGTGGGCAAGACGGAAGCGGCCAAGACCCTGAGCGAATTCCTCTTCGGGGACGACCGGGCCCTCATCCGCCTGGACATGAGCGAGTACATGGAAAAGCACTCGGTGGCCAAGATGATAGGCTCGCCGCCGGGCTACGTAGGCTTCGAGGAGGGCGGTCAGCTCGTGGAGCGGGTCAAGCGCCGTCCTTACTCGGTGATCCTCTTCGACGAGGTGGAGAAGGCCCACCCTGACGTCCTCAACATGCTCCTCCAGGTCCTGGAGGACGGGCATCTGACGGACAGCTACGGGGAGACGGTGGACTTCAAGAACACCCTCCTCATTCTCACCAGCAACCTGGGATCAAAGTTCATCCTCGACAAGGGGGTGCTGGGATTCGAGGACGGCGGCGGGCACGGCGCCGCGATGAAGAAGGAGGAGGTTCTGCGGCACTTGAAGCAGGCCCTCCTGCCCGAGTTTCTCAACCGCCTGGACGAGATCGTCGTCTTCGACGCCCTCGGCCACCGCGAGCTTCTGCTCGTGGCCGAGCGCATGATCGCAGGCCTCAACAAGACGATCGCGGGCCAGGGGCTGCACCTTTCGGTGGGTCCGGGCGTCACGGATTTCCTCGTGAACGCCTGCTGCACGGACCCGGCTTATGGCGCGCGGCCCCTGCGGCGGGGCATGCAGCGCTACATCGAAGATCCCCTGGCCGAGTGGATGCTCCTGCACGAGGCGCGGGAGAGCGCCGAGATCTCCTTAGAGGTCCGCGGCGAGCGCATCGAGCTGAGCGCGCCCGTGACGGCGCCCATTTCAGGATAGGTGAGGCATGAACCGACGAACGACCCTGCTCCTGGGCACTCTGATGTTCCTCTCCCTCGCCGCGGCCCCCGCCGCTCAGGCTCAGGCCGCGGCTCCGATACCGCCTCAGCAGGCCCCAGCTCCGGCCGAGGCGGTGCCACCGGGCGCCCCCGCCGCCGCACCCGCGGCGCAGGGCCCCGTGAAGATCGAAAAGATCCTCCTCGAGGGCAACGACCGCCTCACGCAGGACGCCTTCCTGGCCCTCACCAGCGTGCGCCCCGGCGAGGTGTACAGCGAGGCGCGCCTCCGGCAGGAGTTCAACAAGATCTGGGCCTCGGGACTCCTGGAGGACCTGAGCATCGACGCGACGGACGGCAAGGAAGGCAAGATCGTCACCTTCCACATCAAGGAGCGCCCCATCGTGGCCTCCGTGGAATTCACGGGCAGCAAATCCCTCACGAGCAGCACGATTCTCGACAAGCTCAAGGAAAACAGCGCGGACATCAAGACGGGGACGGTGCTGGATTACACCAAACTCAAGAAAACGGAGGCGGCCCTGCGCTTCATGGCCGCCGAGAAGGGCTTCCCGGACGCGGTGGTGACCTCGAAGGTCCAGACCATGGGCCGCTCCCAGGTCGCCCTTGTCTTCAACATCCAGGAAGGCCCCAAGGCCCGCATCGACAAGGTGAAGTTCCTCAACGAGAAGGCCTTCAGCCAGATCAAGCTCCGATATACCATGAAAAAGACCCGGCCCCACTGGTTTCTCTCCTGGATCACCCGCCACGACATCTACTCCGAGGGCCGATACTACGAGGACATCAAGGCCGTACGCGAGCTCTTCGAATCACACGGTTACCTGGATGTGGACATCGGCGACCCCATCATCGACAGCCGGTTCAACGCCAACCACACCAAGAAGTGGCTCACCCTCTCCATCCCCATCAACGAGGGGGTCTCCTACAAGCTCGGCACCGTGGGGTTCGAGGGCAACCACGTGTTCACCGACGCTGAACTGAAGAAGCTCTTCTTCCTGAAAGAGGGCAAAGTTCTGGATAAGGTGGGCTTGGGCTACATCATCAAGAGCATCGAGGCGAAGTACGGCGAGAAGGGGTACATCTACGCCACGGCCACGCCCATCTTCGACAAGCACCCTGACACGGGCGTCTGCAACGTGTCCCTGTCCATCACCGAAGACCAGATCTATTTCGTAAACCGGATCGAATTCTTGGGCAACACCCAGACCCGAGACTACGTTCTGCGGCGCGAGATGCGCGTGTACGAGCAGGAGGTCTTCAATTACGTCCTGTACCAGCGGGGCCTTTACCGGCTCAAGCAGACGGGCCTCTTCGACATCAAGGAAGATCCGGGCATCGTCAAGGTGCCCAACACGAACACTGTGAACGTGAACGTCAAGGGCAGCGAAGCCAACAAGAACGAGCTCCTCTTCGGAGGCGGCTACGGGGGCGTCAACGGCTTCTTCGTGTCGGGCTCTTTCAGGACCTACAACTTCCTGGGCATGGGGACGACCCTCTCCCTCAACGCGGACGTGGGCGCCTACCAGAAACTATACTCCATCAACTACAGCGACCCGTGGCTCTTCGGCAAGCGCATCGGCGGTTCCTTCTCCGTGTTCAACCAGACCCTCAACTATCTCCAGTTCGACACGAAATCCACGGGCGGGTCCCTGGCCGTGAGCTTCCCCATCGGAGATTTCGGCAGTTGGAGCGTGGGCTATCGCCACTCCAAGGACTCCGTCAACAACTTCACGGGGACCACCTTCAGCTCCTACTATTCCCCCTACCTCAACAATTCAGTCACCTCGTCCGTCTTCGGCGGGGTGGGCTACAACACCGTCAACAACCCCTTCCGGCCGTTCCAGGGCATGAACCTCGCCCTCAACGTGATCGTAGCCGGAAAGTTCCTGGGCGGACAGAACTGCTACTACAAGCCCAACTTCGACGGGTCCCTGTTCCTTCCCACCTTCAAAAAGCAGAACCTTGCGTTCCACTTAAGCGCGGCCTTCCTTAAGGGCTACTCGGGCCACGACATTCCCATCTGGGAGCGCTTCTTCCTGGGCGGCGAGGATTCGCTGCGCGGCTTCGGGGTCCGGTCCATCTATCCCCTCACGAAGGATGGCCGCTATTTCCTCGATCCCACCACGCAGACCATCGAGGGAGGCAACCGCTACTACCTGCTCAACAGCGAGTACGTTTTCCACGTGGTGGAGCAGGTGGACTTGGCCGTCTTCCTTGACGTGGGAAACACCTACAACGAGCGCCAGAAGTTCGAGCTTTCCAATTACCGCGCCGACGCAGGGCTCGAGGTCCGGTTCTTTATTCCTACGTTCAACGTCCCCCTCCGGCTCATTTACTCGAACAATTTGAAGCGGAGGACGGGCGACGATTTCAGTAACTTCCAGTTCTCCATCGGTCTCACGTTCTAGGTTCTCACGGAGGAATCAGTCATGCGGAATTGGGCCATACTCGCCATCGCCACCACCCTCACCCTCGTCACGGCCGGCGCGTTTGCCCAGGCCACGACCACCAAGATCGCGGTTCTGGACACCATGAAGGTGGCCAACGAGAGCAAGGAGGGCAAACGGATCCAGGCGGCCCTCAAGGACTACCACGACAAAAAGCAGGCCGAGATCACCGCCAAGGAGGCCGATCTCAAGGCCCTGGAGGACAAGAGCAAGGACCCCAAGATCAGCGATGAAAAGAAGGACGAGCTGCGCAACCAGTTCACCCAGAAAATGTACGAGTACCAGGCCTTCGCCAAGGCGGCGCAGGACGAGATGGAGACCCGCAGCCAGAAAATGCAGGCGGACTTCCAGCAAAAGCTCGCGGGTGTGATCGCCAAGTACGCGCAGAGCAAGGGCATCGCCATGGTCGTCGAAAAGGGAATCTGCCTGTTTAACGCCGACTCCCTTGAGATCACCACCGACGTCATCGCCGAAATGAACAAGGCCTACCCCGGCACCTGATACCCATGAAGGCGTCCGAGATCGCCGCCCTAGTGGGCGCCCGCATCGAGGGGGACCCCGCCGTCGAGCTCCGCGGTGTGGCCCCCCTGGACCGCGCCACGGGGAGCGACGTCTCCTTCCTCTCCAATCCAAAGTACCGGGACATGGCCAGAAACAGCGCGGCCGGGGCCATCCTGGCCGCCTCGGCGGAGGATCTGCCCGGGCGCACGGTGCTGGTATGCGCCAATCCTTATGTGGCCTTCGCCCGCGTCCTCGCCCGGTTTTATCCGCCTCGCCGCGCAGCACCGGGAGTTCATCCCTCGGCGGTCCTTGAAAAGGGCGCCCGTGTGTCGCCGGGAGCCTGCGTGGGGCCCTGCGCAGTCATCGGAGAGGATTCGGCCGTGGGGGACGGAACCCAGGTGGATGCTGGGTGCGTGGTGGGCCGGAACTGCCGGCTCGGACAAGATTGCCACCTCTTTCCCCGGGTGGTTCTGTACGACGGCACGGTGCTGGGCGACCGCGTGATTCTCCATGCCGGCGTGGTCCTGGGATCGGACGGGTTTGGCTACGCCCAGGACGGGGGGCGGCACGTCAAGATCCCCCAGGTGGGGCGGGTCGTGGTCGAGGACGACGTGGAGATCGGAGCTAACACGGCGGTGGACCGGGGCGCCCTGGAGGAGACCCGCATCGGAGCGGGCACCAAGATCGACAACCTGGTCCAGGTGGCCCACAACGTCCAGGTGGGCCCCGGGTGCATCCTCGTGGCCCAGAGCGGGATCAGCGGAAGCACGCGCCTGGGCCACCACGTCATCTTCGCGGGCCAGTCGGGCGCCGTGGGGCACATCCACCTGGGAGACGGGGCAAAAGTGGGGGCCAAGTCGGCGGTGACCCGCGACGTGCCGGCGGGCGCCTTCGTTACGGGCCATCCGGCCCAGGACCACCGGCGCTGGCTCAAGGAACGCGCGCTCTCCAGCCGCTTGGAGGAGTTTTTCAAGCGGGTAAGACGGCTGGAGGCAATGGCCAAGGGCACGAAGGAGGACGAACCCGCATGATGGATGTCACGGAGATTCAGGGTATTCTGCCGCACCGCTATCCCTTCCTTCTGGTGGACCGGATCTTGGAAATGGAGCCGGGCAAGCGCATCGTCGGCATCAAGAACGTGACGGTGAACGAGGAGTTCTTCCTCGGACACTTCCCGGGGAAGCCGGTCATGCCGGGCGTCCTTATCATCGAGGCCATGGCCCAAGTGGGGGGCGTCCTTCTCCTCAAGGACGTGGAAGACCGCCAGAACAAGCTGGTCTACTTCATGGGCATCGACGAGGCCCGCTTTCGAAAGCCCGTGGTCCCGGGCGACCAAATCAGGTTCGAGCTGGAGGTGATCCGGAGAAAGGCCTCCACCTGCAAACTCCAGGGGAAGGCCTTCGTAGATGGCACGCTGGTGGCGGAAGCGGTCATCATGTCGGCCATGGTAGAGAGATGAGGCCTGAGATGACAAACATTCACCCTGCGGCGGCGGTGGACCCGGCCGCCAAGATCGGTGAAGGGACCACCATCGGGCCCTTCAGTTACATCGGCCCCGAGGTAACCCTCGGAGAAGGGTGCCGCGTGGGCCCCAACTGCGTGATTCACGGCAAAGTGACCATGGGGAAGGGCAACACCCTGGTCTCCCAGGCCGCCATCGGCGGCCCGCCCCAGGATATCTCTTACGCCGGCGAGGCCAGCGAAGTCATCATCGGGGACCACAACGTCTTCCGCGAGTTCGTCACCATCAACCGGGCCACCACCAAGGAGAACCGCGTCACGGTCGTCGGGAGCCGATGTCTCTTCATGGCCTACAGCCACATCGCGCACGACTGCCACGTGGGGGACAACGTCATCTTCGCCAACTGCGGTACCCTGGCGGGACACGTGCACGTGGGCAAACACGCCACCGTGGGGGCGCTCTCGGCAGTGCATCAATTCTGCACCGTCGGCGATTACGCCTTCATCGGCGGAGGCTCCATCATCACCCGCGACGTGCTTCCCTACGTCAAGACCGTGGGCGCGAGGGGCGAGGGCCACACGTACGGGATCAACACGATCGGCCTTCAGCGCAAAGGCTTCTCCGCCGAGTCCATCGAGGCCCTCCGATCGGCCTACCGGCTGCTCTTCCACTCCAAGATGCTCTGGAGCGACGCGGTTCCGGCGGCGGAGCGGGAGTGGGGACACGTGCCCGAGGTGGCCTACCTCATACGCTTCATCCGCGAATCCAAAAGGGGAATCCAAAGGTAACGAGGCAACGAAAGCGAGAGAGCGGAATGGCAAGAGACCTCATCAGGATCGCGGTGGTGGGCGTGGGCAGCTTAGGGCAGCACCACGCCCGCATCCTCTCGGATACGCCCGGAGTTCAGCTCGTGGGCGTGGTGGATCCCGACGGTGCCCGGGCGGGCGAGATCGCCGCCAAATACGGCGCGCGCGCCTTCGGCATGCCCCAGGATCTTCCTCCCGTGGATGCCGCCGTCATCGCCGCCCCCACCCGCCTCCACGCAGAGCTGGCGACGGGCTTTCTTTCCCGGGGAATTGCCGTCCTTTGCGAGAAGCCCATGGCCACCACGGTGGCCGAGTGCGACGCCATCCTCGCCGCCCGTGATGAGAGCGGAGCGCCTCTCCTGGTGGGACATATCGAACATTTTAACCCAGGAGTCGAGGCTCTCGCCCGCCACGTGAAAGAGCCGGGGTTCCTTGAGGTTCACCGTTTGGGGGTCCTGCCCGGGCGGTCCCTGGACGTGGACGTGGTGCTCGACCTCATGATCCACGATATCGAGATCGCCCGGAGCCTCGTGGGGCGCCCCATCATCAAGATTGAAGCGGTGGGCGTCCGCGTCCTCACCCCCTTCGTGGACCTGGCCAACGCGCGCCTCACCTTTGAGGGAGGCTGCGTGGCCAACCTCACGGCGAGCCGGATTTCCAGGGAACGGGTACGCAAGCTTCGCGTTTTCCAGCCCGAGGCTTACCTCTCCGTGGACTACGCGGAGCAGGCCGTGGAGTATTACCGCGTGGAGACGGGCGGCACATCCAAGCAGATCGCCAAGGTCGCCGTGGATGTGGAGAAGCGCGAGCCGCTGCGCTGCGAGCTTGACCATTTCGTGGCCGTGGTGCGCGGAGACACACCGCCTCGCGTGGGCGGGGAGGCGGCCCGCGAGGCCGTGGCCACCGCCCAGGCCATCTTGACATGCATGCCGGCCTGAACTCGTCTCCTCCTGAGTCTTTTTTCCGCTCTCTTTCGCCGGACCTGACACCGGGATATGCCTGGAGCGTCACCGACGCCTCTGGACGCCGCCTCCACGGCGGATGGGGCGGCTCGGCCGTCCTGGACCCGGAGGTCCTCTCCGTGAGCGAGGACACCCTCTTCGACGTCGCCTCCCTCACCAAACCACTCGTGACGGCCCTGGTGGTGCTTCAGGCCATGGACCGGGGCGAGCTGGACCTGGATGCGCCCGTCCCGGGGGCCCAGGCTCCCTCCTTCACGCCCCTCCAGCTCCTTCGGCACGAGGCGGGATTCCCGGCCTGGCGCCCCCTGTACGGGAAGGCTCCAAGCAGGGAAGACCTCCTCCGCTGGCTCCTCTGGGAGTGCCCCCGAGAGGAACCGGGACGCCGCACCGAATACTCGTGCCTCGGCTACATCCTCCTGGGCCTCCTCTTGGAAGACCTCTTGCATAAGGACCTTCAGGGGCTCTTCGCGGAGCGCATTGCTGGACCTCTTGGCCTGAGCCCCGGGAAGGCCTGCTTTCACCCGCCCGCGGCCTTCCGGCGGCGGGTGGCCGCGACGGAGCGAACCGGGTTCAAGGAAGCCACCATGGCGCGCCAATTTGGCGCGTGCATCCCGGCCTTCAAGGACCCGGCGGGATGGGGAGAGGCCAACGATGGAAACTGCCGTCATCTGGGCGGCGTGGCAGGGAACGCGGGCTTGTTTGCCTCCCTCGGTGCCGTGGAACGTCTGGCCGCAGCGTTCCGGCCGATTCGGGCCTTTCTCTTGGAGGAGGCGCTGACCTTAGCCTGGAGGCCTTCGCAAGGCCACCGAACCGCAGGCTGGAAGGCGGAGGGCCACCCAGAATGGCTCGCCGGGAGAGAATTGCCAGCCGGCGCCATAGGCCATGAGGGGTTTACGGGAACAGGGGTTTGGATGGAACCGGAGGCGGGCAGGACCTATATCTTACTCACCAACCGAATTCATCCCCGGCACCCGGGGACGGATTTCGGCGAAGTGCGCTCCGCTTTCCTGAGGATGGCGAGGGAGTTGCCGTGAAGGACCGCTGGACCCACGCCGCCGCCTTCCTCATCGCCCTGGGCCTTCACGTGCTCCTGCTGGTGCTGGGCACCCGCCAGTACATGGCCTCGGCTACGAGACCCAACATGGTCAACCAGGCGGCCCAGCGCCTCACCACCCTCAACGGCCAGCCCGTGCGCTTCGTCTACGTGAAGGACATGGTACCCAGCACCCTGCCTCCCATGGACCCGGCGCGCCTGAGCGACGTCAACCGCCGGGGGGCGAGCCCCGACCCGCGTAAGGGCGACTCCCCGGACCCCACTTCCCTTGGGCATAGCCCCTTACGCCAATTGGGCGGGGAGGGTGACGCACCGGTGACTCGCCCCTCCGTCAGGCCCTCTCCCGCGTCTCCGAGACCGATGCAGGGACATCCTGGTACAGGCGAGGGCGATACGCCCGAACAGGCGCGGGCCTCCGCCCCCAACCGGGGGAGGAGTTCCAAACCGGCCTCCAACCAGGCCGCCAAGGCGGGCGCGGGCGAAGGCGTTAAGGCCCTCGGGCAGCCCACGGATTCCGAGCGGGGCCTTCCCGTGGGAGGAGAGGAGCAGGCCCTCACGAACATGGCTCCCGGCTCGGCGGGCCAGCGCCCTGTCCCCGCGCGCCCCGGTGTTGGCGCGGCCATCGAGAAAATGATGGTGGGAAGCTTGCAGGGAGGCTATAACAACCCCAACGCGAGCCGCCTTAATACGGGCGCGCTCTCGTTTGACACGGCCGGATGGGATCTCGGGCCTTACGCGCGCAAGGTGCAGGAGCGGGTGCAGAGCAATTGGCACGTCCCCGAAGCCCAGGAGGTTCTCCGGCAGAAGGGCTGGGTGGCCATACAGTTCAACGTTCAGAAGGACGGGAATATCACCGATCTTCAGGTGGTCCGGCCCTCCGGCATCCCCTCCTACGACCAGTCAGCTCTCGATGCCCTTCGCTCCTCCAACCCCCTTCCACCGCTCCCATCGGAAGTTTCCGTGCCCAAGATCAGCGGGCTTTTCCGCTTCTACTACAACATTCAGGGCGACGACTGACCCATCCAACTTTCGCACCTCGCTTCCTCGCCCGCCCACACATGGCACCGTTTTTGCTTATACCACAATCTCATCCCCCTCCATTCCTCCATTGGCCCCTTCATGGGGCTCTTTTTGTCTTGATTCTCATGGCGCTTGCCAAATATGCCGAAGCGGAGGGAGCGTGTCCGTTTTGACACAAGCCGGGTCTGCATGGCCCCATGGGAGTGCCGAGTATGCGGCACGCCAGTTTGTCGCTATGCCTCTCGTAACATACTGATATTATTAAGTATGTATTTGGCATTGGGCTTGCTATAAAAGGAGTGGCAGAACACCCCTCCCATTCCTCCGCGGGGGCCGCAAGGCCCCCGCTCTTCTTTTCACCATTTCATCTGGCCCCAAGGTTTTCTCGGCGAGCGCTCCCAAGAGTCATGTCCTTGCGTTGACAGCTTGGGGCGGGACCCGTACACTTTTTTTAGAGGGGAGCACCACATGCAGCCGAAAAACTTCGGGGACTACCTGCTGGGAAATCCGCTGTCTCAAACAAGCCTGGGCGACATCACGCGGGCACTGCCGCTGGACGGTCCGCCCCAGATCCACCTCCTCCAGATCCTACCGAAGGATCTGGCGGCGGCCCCCGAGGTGAAGGCCTTGCTCCTTCGCAACGCCAAGCAATGGGCCCCCGTCAAGGACCTCCACGCGCTCAACCTCTCCGCCTTCGGCGAGAAGGAGGAGACCCTCTTCTTTGCCTGCGAGTACCAGCAGGGCCGTCTTCTTTCGGATATTCTCTCTCACTGCCTTTTGGAAGGCCTCCCTCTGAGCGCCGACCAGGCGGTGTACCTCGCCGAGCGTATCGCTGGAGCGCTCATGTCGGTATGCGCTTCGGGCATGGCCTACGGGTGCCTCTCGCCTGAGCGCGTCCTGGTGACGTTCGAGGGCGAGGTCAAGTTGCTTCCCGGCGTCTTCCGGGATCTGCACACCACCCCGGCGGCGGCCGTACCGGCCCTGGCAACCTACCGCCGCTACCTTCCACCAGCCTTGGCTCCCAGTAAATCCGCCAAACCCTCTGCGGACCGTTACGCCCTAGGGGCGCTCATGTTTGAACTCCTGTGCCGCGAACCCTTCCGCCCCGGCGATGCCCTTTTTGATCCTGCGGCGAGGCTGGCCGAGGTTCAGACGGAGCGGGGAGGTACAGATCCACTCCCCGAGGCCCTCCACGCAATCCTCCGCAAGAGCTGCCTGCTCGATGCCCCTGACGCCTACAGGGATCTGGCGGACGTGAAGGCGGCCCTCGACCAGCTCATCACCTCGGGGGAATACAGTCCCACCACGTTTAACATAGCCTTCCTCATGCATACCCTCTTTCGGGGGGAGGACGAGGCCGACGCCAAGGCGGACCAAGAATTCCAGGCCTTGGACAGGGAGGCGTTCCGTCCCGTCGCCCCGCCGCCACCCCCAACTCCGCCTCAGGTGTCCTCTCCACCACCCGCTCCCGTTCCGGTCCGCGAGGCGCCTCCCGCCGTGGAAGAAGCCACCTTCGGCATGGAGCCCGAGGCGAGCAAGAAGGGACTCTATATCGGCATTGGAGTGGCGGCCGCCGTGATCCTTGTGGCGGTTCTGTCCTATCTGGCGTTTCTTAAACCCAAAGGGCCGTCCCAGGCCGAGACGGCGGCCCAGGAGCAGGTGGCCAAGCTCCAGAAAGAGCAGCAGGCCATGGCCGCCAAGCTCAAAGCCCTTGAGGACGAGAAGGCTCAGCTCGCGTCCCAGGTGACCAACGCCAAGACGGCGGATGAGAAGGCCAAGGCACAGAAGGCCCTGGAAGAGGCCCAGAAGAAGCTGCAAGCGCAGAAGGAGGAACAGCGTCTGCTCGCGGCAACCTCATCGGCGGCGCCCCCCGTTCCTCCAGCCACCTCTTCCGCTAAACCCTCCGTACCCGAGGCCAAGCTCACCCAAGCTCCGGCCGTCCCGCCCCCGGCGTCACTCCAGCCCGCGAGTGCTCCGCCCGCCGCTACCGGCCCGTCGGCGGCTCCTCCCGCCTCACAAGCCCCTCCCGAACCGGCCCCGGCGCAAGCCGCCGTCAAACCCGGCGACTTCGTGGAGCTTTGGGGAGTGGACGTGAAGCCCAAACAGCTCAACGAGCTTCGCGTGGATATGCCCAGCGCCGCCAGACAAAACCGCGTCGCGGGCACTCTCTACATGGAAGTGCAGATTGACGAAACGGGTAAAGTCACGGCCGCCAAGGTCGTCAAGGGCCTTCCCTTCGATTTTGGCGTGGACCGCGCCTGCCAGGAGGCGGCCATGAAGCTCCGCTACAGCCCCGCTTTCAAGGCCGGCGTCCCCGTGAGCACCAAGATGACCTTCCCTATCCAGGTGAGGTAGATAGGAGAAGAGGGTAAAGGGACTGGAAGCAAGGGACAGGGGACAGAGAAAAACAGTCCTTCGACGTTCACGCGACCTGAATACAAAGGGGGCCTTTCGGCCCCCTTCACGTGTTCAGGATTAAGCGGTGCTACTTGCGTAGGAACGTGGACCCTAGGGATATGCCGCCGTCGGGGTTCGTCACGGAGATGATGACCGGGACCCCCTTGGGAACCAATGCCTTTAGCGCAGGCCCTCCCTTGGCGACAATCATCGTACTGCTCTTGACGACCGTAGCCGGAGCCGGAAGGTTGTTGATATAGACCGTGCAGCCTCTCTGGAAAAAGTTCCCGAAGACCTGCAGGCGGAAAGGATCGCTCCTGGCCACGACCCGTCCATCCGCGGTAGGATTGGAGATTGTAATCACAACGGCCGTTTCGGTGGCATTGGACCGGCCGAGGGAGTCGTAGGCTTTGGCCGTCAACGAATAGGATCCATTTAGACCCCGCGTATCCCACGTGAGGGAGTAGGGGGCCGTTGTGGCGAATCCTAGGAGGAGTCCGTTCACGTAGTATTCGACCCTCGTCACGCTCACCCCGGGTTCCACGACTACAGCCGAAGTCAAGATCACCTGGGCGTGCTGAACGGACCCGTTGGCCGGAGAGGTGATCCGAATCCACGGAGCCTTGTGCACGGTGATGGCGAGCGTCTTGGTGACCGTCTCGGCACAGCTGTCCGTGACGGTAACGGTGGCCGTGTAGACCCCTACCGTGGTATAGGCGTGTTGGGGGCACAAAACACCCGTGGCTGTCATCCCATCCCCAAAATCCCATGCATAGGTGTAGGGCGCCAGACCGTTAGTCGCCGTGACGCAGAAGCTGACCACGAACACTGGTATGCCATCCGTAATGCTTGAAGCAGTGGTGAGGTTCACCGTGAGGGGCAGCGTGGCGCTGATGATGATGGGCGCCGAAGTCCCAGTGGCTCCCGCGGCATCGGTCACCGCAAGGACGGCAGTGAAGGTTCCCGCGGACATATAGGCATGGCAGGGGTTCTGCTCGTGGTTGACGTCGGAGCCGTCGCCGAAGTTCCAGGTCCAGGTGTAGGGGGCCGTACCATTGGAGGCGCCCCCCGTGAAGCAGACATTCAAGGGAGCGAGGCCGCAGGTAGAGGACGCAACCGCCGTTACGGGAATCTGCACCACCACGTTCAGAGGGAGACTCGTGACCGTGGTTTGGTCCACCGTATCCGTAACCGTGAGTTTGGCGGCGAAAGTCCCGGCCTTGACGTAGGTGTGTACTGCGGTGACACAATCCACAACGGGCGAGGTGGTGCACAGCGGCGCGGCCGCGACCACGGGCGTGAGGTCGCCGTAATCAATCTGGTAGGTCAGCGCATCGCCTTTCGCCGTCCCGGTAGCCGAGACGGTGAAGGTCATGGGAAGGCCCGCGATGACGGGCGGGGTCGTCACGGCGAACTTCTGAATGGTTGTCGCCTCGGGCACCGTCCCCTCGGGAACGGAGACCAAATTCACATAGGCCGATGTTCCGGGAGCCACCTCGGCGTTGCCGCCGGGGCTTAGAAAGTTCACGACGGCAAGGAGGGATTGGTCCTTCGCAAGAGGCAGGCCTGGATCCACGGGCAGGGCGTAGTAGCCGCTCTGGAGCGCGCCGCCGGACCGCTCGAACAGGAGCTCTCCCCGCTGATCTTTGCCTTCCTCCGAGTAAATCCTGACGGTGTAGCGCACCGGTTGATCCGGCGTTCGGAATTCGACGCCTACCACGCGCTCCAAGCCGGGTGCCACGTATCTGGACGTCACATCTCCGGCGGGCGCCGCGGCGGCGGGGCTCAGGCTGAGCGCCGCCATGCCGGCCGCCACGCACATCAAGCCTAGCAGACGCTTGCGATCGAGGGCCCAAGACACCCCGGCACGTTTGTGGGTCGCTGACATGCCTCCCTCCTTCTTGTGAGACACCCGCGCGCGAACGCTCGCCCCCCGGGCTGCTAATTGACTTACAAATCCGGACGTTGGCCGAGAATCCCTAACCACATTCACCAAGTTACATCCCCCTGCGGCGTGTGTCAAGAGCCATCAGGGAGTTAGCCAACCATAACGCGGCGGGGATCTGGGGGGCCGGCCCTACTCCCCTTTCATTCAATGTGGGTTGGGCGGCGCGGGAAGACACGGGTAGCCAGCAGCGATGGCCAGCAGAGCGAGCCGTTGCGACCATGAAACGCACTGAAACGCAGAGGGCAATCATTTACGATTCTGATACACTGCATGCGCCGCGCCTGCCAAGGAGGACCGAACATGCTCGACTGGTGGGTTTCGTGGAAGAGCCCGCCGTGGCAAGACTTGGCCAGGGAGGAGCTTCTTCTCCAGGCCGCCGCTCAAGGCCACATGGGGCTCTTTACCTATGCATGGGCTCGGCCCGCCCTTGTCCTGGGCTACGGACAGGACCCCGCCTCGGGTATCGATCTGGAGGCGTGCCGTGCTCTCGAGATCCCCGTCCTGCGGCGGCTAACAGGCGGAACGGGGGTCCTCTACACGGGGGATCTGGCCCTGGCGCTCGCTTTGCCCGCGAGCCACGTCTGGTGCCGGTCCATCGCCTCACTCTACGAGGCTTTCACGGGAGCCCTTCAGGAGGCCCTCGCCTGGGCGGGCGTGGACGCCCAACGGCCGGCCATCACGAGCGGCGGCCAGGGCCCCCGGTCTCCCATCTGCTTTGAGACGGAACGGGGTGAGACCCTTCTGATCGGTGGAAAGAAGGCCTTGGGGTGCGCACAGGTGCGCCGGAAGGAAGCGGCCCTCGTACACGGGGCCCTCTTGCTGGGCGTAAATGCCGGTCTCCAGGCGCGGGTCTATGGCGTGCCTCGAACACGTATCGAGCAAGCCTTGGGCGCCGTGCCCCAAGGGCTCGAACGCTCGGCGCGCGATTGGGCCGCCCTGGCCGCCCGAGCCATGTCAGACGCCCTGGGCGAGAGCCCCCCCTCCGCGCGGCCCGCTCCCCCTCTGCCGCCCGAATGGAGCGAGCGGGGCCGCGATCCAAAATGGGTAATTATCGGCACGGATATTGCTAACAAAAGTAAGGACTACGCGCGCTGAAACATCCCTGCGCCCCACAGGAGACCCGATGCCGAGAACACCCATTCACGAGGCGACGACCTTGCGCCTGGAGATTCTGGACAAGGATGGACTCGCCGACGAGGCGCTCATGCCGGACCTGTCCGCCGGCCAGCTCCAGGAGCTCTACCGCTCCATGGTTCGCATGCGCAAATTCGACGAGAAGGCCCTCAACCTTCAGCGGCAGGGGCGCATCGGAACCTACGGGTCCACCCGGGGGCAGGAGGCGGCCCAAGCGGGCCTGGCCATGGCCATGGAGCCGCAGGACTGGATGATCCCCTCCTTCCGCGAACAGGGGGTCATGATGGCTCGCGGCATCCCGCCTCACCTCATCTACGCCTTCTGGAAGGGCGATGAGCGGGGCAGCGTCTTCCCCGAAGGCGTGCGGTGCCTTCCCACCGCCATTCCCGTCGCGAGCCAGCTCCTTCACGCCGTAGGGGTCGGCCTGGCGCTCAAGCTGCGAGACGAGAAGGCCGCCGCCGTCGGTTTCGCCGGAGACGGCGCTTCATCAGAGGGAGACTTCCACGAGGCCCTGAACTTCGCGGGGGTCTTCAAGACCCGGACGGTTTTCTTCATTCAGAACAACGGCTGGGCCATCTCCGTGCCCTTCCGGCGCCAGACCGCCGCCGTCTCCATCGCCCAGAGAGCCTGGGGATACGGCATCGAGGGGATTCAAGTGGACGGCAACGACGTGCTGGCCGTCTACGCCGCCTCCAAGGAAGCCCTGGAGCGGGCCCGGAGGGGGGACGGCGCGACTCTTTTGGAGGCGGTCACCTACCGCATGGAGAGCCACACCACCGCCGATGACGCCACCCGCTACAGGCCGAGCGAAGAGACCGCCCGCTGGCTGGAGCGGGACCCCGTGGACCGCATGAGAAAGTTCCTGTCGCGGAAGAAGCTTTGGAGCGACAAGAAGGAGGAGGCTCTCATGGAGGCGTGCACCGCCGAGGTGGAAGCCGAAGTGGCGGCCCTCGACGCCATGCCGGCCCCGGACCCCGCGGACATCATGAGCCATATGTTTCAGGAGATGCCCTGGAACCTTCAGGAGCAGCGTGAGGCCCTCGCCCAGGAGCTGCGGGAACGCGAGGTGCGCCGGTGAGCGGCCCGGCTGTGCAGAAGAACCTTCGTTCCGTCCCCGAGGCCGCCGAGCGCCTGACTCTGGTCCAGGCCGTAAACCAAGCCCTCCGGCTCGAGATGGAACGGGACCCGGCGGTCCTCATCCTCGGCGAGGACGTGGGGCAGGACGGCGGCGTGTTCCGGGTCACCGAAGGGCTCTTGGATGCCTTCGGCCCCGGCCGGGTCATGGACACGCCCCTAGCGGAAAGCGGCATCGTGGGCACGGCTATCGGGCTGGCCCTGGCCGGTTTCAGGCCTATCGCGGAGATCCAGTTCATGGGCTTCATGTACCCGGCCGTGAACCAGATTTTCGCCCACGCCGCCCGCTACCGGAACCGCTCACGCGGGCGCTACCCGGTGCCCATGGTCATCCGCATGCCCTACGGCGGCGGCATTCATCCCCCCGAGCACCACTCAGAATCTTACGAGGCCATGCTGGCCAACACGCCGGGCCTGAAAGTGGTTGTCCCCTCCAACCCTTACGACGCCAAGGGCCTCCTCCTATCGGCCATCCGCGACGAGGACCCCGTGATCTTCCTGGAGCCCAAACGCATCTACCGCGCCTTCCGCGAGGAGGTGCCGCAGGAACCTTACACGGTGCCCCTGGGCCGGGCCAAGGTCGTGAAGGAGGGGAAGGACATCTCCCTCATCAGCTACGGCTCCATGGTCAGGCAGGCCCTTGAGGCACACGAAATGCTGGCCCGGGAGGGCGTGAGCGCCGAGGTGCTCGACCTGCGCTCCCTCGTCCCCCTGGATGTGGAGGCCCTCATCGGTTCTGTCTCCAAGACGGGGCGGGCCGTGGTCATCCACGAGGCGCCCCGCACGGCGGGCTTCGGTGCCGAGGTGGCCGCCCTCATCGGGGAGCGGGCCCTGCTGCGCCTCCTGGCGCCCGTGCAGCGCGTCACGGGCTTCGACACGGTCTTCCCCTACGCCATGCTGGAGGGGCACTACCTGCCCACCCGCGAGCGGGTCGTGGCCGCGGCCAAGAAGGC
>JBBIKI010000003.1:79798-83178 GCA_037445535.1 Acidobacteriota bacterium
TTCAAGTTCCCCGACGTGGGCGAAGGCATTCACGAGGGTACGGTCGTGGACTGGCTCGTGAAGGCTGGCGAGGCCGTCCTCATGGACCAGCCTTTCGTCAAAGTGGAGACGGACAAGGCCGTCGTGGATCTCCCCGCGCCCAAGGCCGGGGTGGTGCTCGCCCTCCATGCCTCGAAAGGCGACACGATTCACGTAGGAGACGTCCTCGCCACCTTTGGCGACACCGGCGAGACGTCCCCCGCCGTTCCGCCCCCGCCTGCGGAGAGCTCGCCCTTGGCCCTCGGGTTCGACGGCCGCCCGGCGCCGCCGTCGCCGCCGCCCGCGTCAGCCGCCCCTTCGCGGGCCTCGAACCCGGCCCGCGAAAAGCCCATGGCCACGCCCCACACCCGGGCCTACGCCCGCAAGCTCGGCGTGGACCTGGCCGCCTGCGTGCCCACGGGCAAGAACGGCCGCGTCACCGACGAGGACGTGGACCTGGCAGCTTCGGGAGAGACCCTCGCGCCGAGGGCCCCTTCCTCAACCGTGGCGGCCCAGGCGCCGTCCGCCGCCCTGGCCAGCCCGGCGCCCGCCCTCGCGGAAAGTACCGAGGCGGGTCCCGTTGAAAAGGTGGCCGTGTCCCACCTTCGCAAGGTCATTGCCCAGGCCATGTCCCTCAGCGCCCGCACCTCGGCCCACGTCACCCACGTGGACGAGGCGGACGTGACGGACCTCGTGGCCGCCTACGCGCGGATCAAGGCACATGTGGAGAAGGACGGCATCACCCGGTTCAGCCTCATGCCCCTCTTCATCAAGGCCGCCGTGGCGGTCCTGAAGGACCATCCCCTCTTCAACGCCAGTTACGACGAGGCGGAAGGCCAACTGGTGATGAAGAAGTACTACCACATGGGCGTGGCGGTGGACACGCCCGAGGGCCTCATCGTCCCCGTGGTGAAGGACGCCGACAAGAAAGACATGGTCACCCTCGCGCGGGAAGTGGCCGGTCTCGCGGCGCGGGCCCGCGAGCGCCGCCTGTCGCTCCAGGAGCTTCGCGGCGCCTCGTTTACGCTGACCAACATCGGCGCCATCGGCGGACTCATGGCCACGCCCCTCATCCACCAGCCCGAGCTGGCCATCCTCGGCCTCTTCGCCATCAAGGACAAGCCCGCCGTCGTGGGGGGCCAGGTGGTGCCGCGCAAGCTCATGAACCTGTCCATCACTTTCGACCACCGGATCATCGACGGCGCCCAGGGGGCACGCTTCATGCGCGATCTCGTGGAGCTGCTCGAGCATCCCGAACTGCTCATGGCGAGGGTGTGAGGACAGGAGGCGGGAGCAGGGAGAAGTGAGCTGATACGAAGCAGGCTCCTCGGCAAGGCCTCCTCCCCCTCTACCTGCTACCTGCTCCCGATTTATCTGCGATAGACTTCTATTGCAACTCTATCAGGAGAGCCCATGGTCGTCGGATCGTTTGCTAAAGGGTGCCAGGTGGTGGTCATCGGCTCTGGGCCGGGAGGCTACCTGGCGGCCATCCGCCTTGCCCAGCTCAAGAAGGACGTGATCCTCGTGGAATCGGCGCCCACCCTCGGGGGCATCTGCCTGAACGAGGGATGCATCCCCTCCAAGGCCCTCATCCACGCCGCCGACTTTTTCACCGGCACGCAGTCCAGCAAGCATTTCGGCATCAACGTGGAGGGCGTCTCCCTGGACCTGCCCAAGCTCGTGGCCTGGAAAGACGGCATCGTTCAGCGCCTCACGGGGGGAGTGAAAACCCTGTGCACCAAGAACGGCGCCGAAGTGATGCAGGGACGCGCGCGCTTCATCAGCGACAGGCAGGTGGAAGTGCACGGCCCCGGCGGCGTTCAGGTGGTGCAGTTCGAGCAGGCCGTCATCGCCACCGGCTCCGTCCCCTTCGGCCTTCCGGGCTTTCCCGCGGACGGCGAGACAGTCATCGGGTCCAAGGAGGCCCTGTCCCTCCAGAAGGTCCCCGAAAGGCTCGTGGTGATCGGCGGCGGTTACGTGGGCTTGGAACTGGGCAGCGTTTACCGCAAGTTCGGCGCCGAGGTGGCCGTGGTGGAGTTCTTCCCGGAGCTCCTCGGCCAGCATGACCCGGAAGTGCGCGAGGCCTTGACCCGCCGGCTCAAGGCGCTTGGGATCAAGCTCTACCTGGGACACCGCGCCGTGGCCTTTGAGAAGGGCGCGCCCTCTAAGGTGAAGATTCAGGACCGCGACCAGAAGGAGTCTGTCCTCGAAGCGGACAAGGTCCTCATCTCCGTGGGCCGCGTCCCCAACGTGGAGGGTCTTGGCCTTGACGCGGCGGGCGTGGCGCGCGACACCAAGGGCTTCATCAAGGTCAACGCCCGCATGGAGACGAACGTGCCCGGCATCTACGCCATCGGAGACGTGGTGGGCGGTCCGCTGCTGGCCCACAAGGCCTACAGGGAAGCGAAGGTGGCCGCGGAGGTCATCGCGGGGGAGCCGGCGGCCTTCGACAACCTCGTCATCCCCGCCGTGGTCTACACGGACCCCGAAGTGGCCTGGGCCGGCCTGAGCGAGATGGAGGCCAAGGCCAAGGGGTTCAACGTGGTGACGGGCACCTTCCCCTTCCGCGCCAGCGGGCGCGCCATGACCCTGGACGCCACGGACGGGTTCGTGAAAACCGTGGCGGACGCGGACACCAAGCGCATCCTGGGCATCCACATCGTGGGCGCCGGCGCCAGCGAGCTGGTCTCGGAAGGAGCGCTCGCCATCGAAATGGGCGCCTTCCTCGACGACCTCTCGGGAACCATCCATCCCCACCCCACCCTGAGCGAGGGGCTCATGGAATCGGTGGAGGCCGCCCTCGGCGAAGCCATCCACGTCATGAACCGGTGAGCCGGACCTAACGGACCTCAGCACCTTCATGGGTTCCACCGAGGCGGGCCTCTTCAAGGCCGAAACCAACTTCTCCCTCTCCTGCTCCTCCGTCACGAACCGCATCACGAGCGCGGGCTACCAGTACGATGGCGGCCTTACGGGCAACGGGAACCTGACGGACGACACGAAAACCACGCTGGTGTATGATCCCCTCAACAGGCTGAGGAGCGCGGCCATCAAGAACACGGTGGGCAGCGAACAGTACTACTACGGCGCGGGGGGCGAGCGGGGCGCGGTGTGCCGCTACAGCAGCACGAACCTCCAGAGCGTGACGTACTACGTGAGGACGGGCGCCCAGGTGGTGGCGGAAGAAACGTTCACGCTTGCAGGCACCCCGCCGGACCACGTGAAGGCGTACCTGTACGCGGGCGGGAACCTTGCCGCCACGGAGGAGGGTGACGCGGGAGCCGGGAGCGGCCCCCCCGCCGTGCCGGACGGCAAGAGCGGCACCACGCCGCTGCGGGCGAGCAAGCTGGACAGCGCCGGCA
>JBBIKI010000004.1:0-58729 GCA_037445535.1 Acidobacteriota bacterium
AGAGGCCCACGAAGGGAGCCGTGGCGCCGATGGTGGCCAGGGAGCCCATGCCCTTGCGCATCTCAGAGTTGGTCTTGGCGGTGGCGCGCTCGATGGCCCGCTTGGCCGCCTCGATGATGTTGTAGCTGTTGCCGGATGCATCGGCCTTGAACTCGAGGAGGGCCGCCGAGAACACCTTGGCGAGGTGGCTGTTCTTGTATTGCTTGGCCAAGTTGATGCACTCGTCAAGCTTGTTCTGCTTGAGCAGGTTGCCTACCTTCGTCACGAACAGGAGGGACTGCTTCTTGGCCGCGCGGAACAGCAGGAAACGGTCGATGAAGACCCAGATCGATAGGAGGGACATGAACATGAGAACGATCGTGACTGCCCGAGCCAAAAAACCCATCGAGCTCCAAAGTCCCTGGATGGAAAGATCCATTGCTCAACTCCTTTCTGAACGGTTCAGGACCACTTCTGCTAGCGCGTCGCCGTAAAGTTGATGGTAACAATCCAGAATACGGATACGGTCTGGCCCGCCTCCGTCGTGGGCGGCGAATACTTCCATCGCTTCACGGCGTCAAGGGCCGACTGGTTGAAGATCGGGTTGGCGGACTGGAGGATGCGGGCATTTTCCACGTTGCCGTTCTCGTTGATGATGATCTCGATGACCACCCGGCCCGAGAGGCCCATGGCCCGGGCTGCTTCCGGGTAGGTTGGGTTCACTTGATTGATGAGCTTGGGGGCGCGGATGGAGCCCATGGGGAGAATCTTTCTCTCCGCCGTGCCCAGCCCGTTGCCGCCTAGGACGCCGCCTAGGACGCCGCCCTCCACGCCGCCTTCCACGCCACCCTCCACGCCGCCTTCACCGCTGCCCGCGTTGGCGTTGTTCATGGGCACGATCTTGTCGGGGATGACGGTGGGGGCTACGAGCTTGTTAGGATCCATGGGCGCCGGCGCCTGCACCTTCACTGCCGGGGCCGCCTTCGGGGGCGGGGGCGGGGGCGGAGGCGGGGGCGGGGGAGCCGCCGTGAAGAACGACACGATGATGGGCGGCGCGTCCAGCGTCTCCGTGGCGTAGATGTTGTAGATCACCAGGGTGCCGATCAGAACGACGTGGATCGCCACCGCGAGTGGGAAGGTAAGCATCTTCCGCAGCGTGGGCTTCTCTGATTTTGTTGCGACGAGCGAGTCTTCAAACATGAGGGCACCCCGTTACTTGGAAGAGCCTGCGGCCGGAGCCCCGGAGGGCTGAGAGGCCTGGGCCTGCTGTTGGGCTTTCCGTATGGCCAGCGCTTTATCTTTTTCCTGGTCCGCCATCTTGATGTCATCGTCGGCCTGAGCCAGGAGTTCCTTTGCCTTTCTGCGGTCTTTCTCGTTGGCCGCGGCATTCTTGGCCAACTCCGCCTTCTGGCGGAAAAGGAGGTTCATGTAGAGGTGCCCGCTGAAGTTGTTGGGATCGAGCCGAAGGGCCGTTTGAAGGGCCTTGAAGCCCTGGTCCACGATCTTGGCCCGGTCCGCGTCCGAGTCCTGCTTCTGATAGGAGCGGTTCCAGCAGAGGGCGCCGATGCGGAGGAATCCGGCGGGATCGGTGGGTGTGAGGGTGGCCATCTTCTCCGAGTATTCGAGAGATTTGTGGAAATCGCCCTTCCTGGCGTACATGAGGGACAGCGTCTGCATCAGCCGAGGGTCGGTCGGGTCATTCCGGAGGGCCGCCTCATAGAACTTGATGCCCTTGTCCAGGAGGTTCTGGTTCACGTACAGGTTGATGATGTAGTCCTGGATCTGGTCATCCTTGCCCACGAGGTTCAAGTATTTCTGGAAGGCGTCCAGCGCGTTGTTGGTGGCCTCCACGTCTTTGGGCTGGTTGGAGCCCGGCTCGATCTGCTGCCAGTAGGAGTACCCGAGGTACTTCCAGTTCTCGGCCCGAGCCGGGTTGATGGCGAGGGCATGTTTGAAGAATGTGGCCGCCTCCGCGTACCTTCCAGCCTTGTAAGCCTTCGCCGCGTCCTTCATGGCGACGTGTTCGTTAAGAGACGCGCATCCCGTCGCAAGGACCAGCAAGACCAGGGCCGCGAGCAGCCACCTGAACCCGCTATTCCCAACCCGCCCAGTGCATTGGCCCGAACGCATCGCTTTGGCCTCCAAGATGGATCCCCGCTCGAGGGATGAGGACCGTGACCCCATGGCTTCTGGTGAATGGGAACCGAACGCCCCGCGAGCCTGCCGCTGCGTGGGGATTCGGGGCTCAAAAGGCCCGGGACACCGGAAGCTGCCTAGTCGCACCAGACCGCGGGGCAGCCGCGGCCGCTGTGTATACTCTTCCCCTCGGCACGAGGAACGGAACCTGGTACTCGTGCCCAGTGCGACATGAGACCACAACCTGGGGATTTGCGCAAGAGGTTGGGGACATTTGGTCTCGGTGGGTGCCTTGCCCCAGTCTTCGATCGGGCACCCGCCCTTTGGTCTGTTCACGGCACCTCCTAAGCTCCTTAGACTGGAGCCGGCCGGAGCGGTTCCCCGGGAAGGGGGTGTGCTATCTTGGCCCTTCCCGTCGCGCCTCAAATATTGGGCATCGAGGGGACGTTAGACAACACCTGGAGCGTGACCATGCCCCGCACAGCACCCCCCCAGGGGACCTATACGGAAGATCTGGCCCACAGGGCCGTCTATTCCCGGGCGGCCTGCATCTACGCCCGGTGGCCCCGGGGCGTCTGCTACCCCAGAGCGGGGGAGGACCTTCTGTGGGCCCTCTCCTACTGCGCCGAGGAGGGCGTTCCTCTCACCCTTCGCGGCGGCGGATCGGGCCTGGCGGGGCAGACCGTGGGCGAGGGGGTCGTGGCGGACGTCTCCCGCTGGATGGCCCGGATCAAGTCCGTGGACGAAGCCCGCCGGGTGGCCGTGGTGGAGCCCGGGGTGGTGCTGGCAGATTTGAACCGGCGGCTGGCGCCTATGGGCCTGCGTTTCGCGCCGGACCCGTCTAGCCAGGACTTTTGTACCATCGGGGGCATGCTAGCCAATAATTCCAAGGGGGCCCGCTCGGTGAAGTACGGTCCCACGGTGGACCACGTGCTCGCCCTGGACCTCCTTCTCGCGGACGGGTCCAGAGTGCAACTCGATCGCGGGTTTCGAGCGCCCGAAGCGTACCCTCATCCCGCCCTCCGGGAAGCCGCCGCCCTGATTCTCTCGTGCCGCGAATCCATCCTGGACCGTTGGCCCCGGAGCCGGGCCAACTCTTCCGGCTACAACCTCCGGGGCTGCCTGGGCGAGGAGCCCGGTGAGGTAGACCTGATCCCGCTGTTCATCGGGTCCGAGGGGACCCTGGGGATCTTCCTTGAAGCCTCACTGAACCTCCAGCCCGTTCCCAGGTGCCAGAGCCTGACCCTTCTGGGCTTCAGCGACGTGGAGCCAGCAGGAAGGGCGGTCGTGGACCTCATGCCTCTCAGACCTTCGGCCTGCGAAATCCTCGACAACACCTTCCTGGACATCATCCGAAGAGGAATGGGTTCTTTCCCCCTCCCCGTGGATGACGCTGTCCGCACCCTCCTCCTCGTGGAGAGCGACGGCGAGGTGAGGGACGAGGCGGAGGCGGCCATGGACCGGCTCCTGAAGGCGGCCTCGGGCGCGGGCCCCGTGAGCGCGCGCAGGGCCGCCACGGCCGCCGAGCGCGCCGCCATCTGGTCCTTCCGCAAGGCGGCGAGCCCCCTGCTCAACCGAGGGCGGGGGAGGCTGAAATCGGTGCGCTTCATCGAGGACGGGGCCGTTCCCGGGGAGGCCATTCCCGCCTACCTCAAAGGCATCAGGGACATCGTCGCCGCGCGGGATATTGAGGTGGTCATCTTCGGCCATGCCGGAGATGGCCATTTTCACGTGAACCCCTTCATGGATCTGCGAGATCCCGCGCACTTCAACCAGATAACCCCCATGGCGCGGGAACAGGCCGAACTCCTGGCGGACCTGGGAGGGACCCTCTCCGGAGAGCACGGGGACGGGCGCCTTCGCACCCCCTTCCTGCCCCTGGTCTACGGCGGCCTCGCGGACCTCTTCCGGAAGATCAAACTGATCCTGGACCCGCGGGAGATTCTCAACCCCGGGATCATCGCTCCCGCCCAGGCGGAGCCCATGGCCAAGGGCCTCAGGTTCAGCCCCGCCTACTCCCGGGCCGCCCTTCCGGGCCGCCTGGCCGAGGAAGGCTGGGCCTCTGAGGCGGAGCGCTGCCACGGGTGCGGGACGTGCCGCGATTTCTGCCCCACGGCCCAGGCCAGCGACCACGACCTCCTCTCCAGCCGGGGGCGGGGGCACCTCCTTCAAACCCTTCTCTCGGGCGAACTGGATTGGGCGCAGGTTCGCCGTCCCGAAATCAGGGCCATCTTCGAGTCATGCCTCGGCTGTTCCATGTGCGCCCTCCACTGTCCCACGGGGGTGGACATCGCGCCCCTGGCGGCGGCCTTCCGCGAGGCGTTCACGCCGCGGCTCGCGAGGGTGCGGGACACGTTCCTCGCGTCCCTTCCGACCCTGGGCTACGTGGCGGGAGCCGGCCCGGGACGGCTCGCGCTTAAGGCCGGAAACCTGGCGCCCTCCCGTGCCCTAGGCGGCGCACTCCTGGGGCTTCGGCGCGACATGGCCGCTCCCGAGCTGGCTCCCGCCTTCGCGTTCGATCCGGGGCGGCTCTATCACTTCGCGGGGACCGGCGCAGGCAAGGCCCTTTATTTTTATGGCTGCTACGGCAACGCGTTTAACCCCGGCGGGGAGGCCCAACTGGCGGTGGCGGTGCTGGGCGCACTCGGCGCCGAGGTGGTGGTGCCTCCGCAGGCCTGCTGCGGCGTCAGCAAAATGACGCGGGGGCTCATGGACATGGCCGCCCCCGACGTGGCGTACAACCGGCGAAGCCTGTTGCCCTATGTCCGCCAGGGGTTCCAGGTGGTGGCCTCGGCACCTTCTTGCCTGCTGGCCCTCAAGCGGGAACAGCCCCGTTTCTTCGAGGGCGCGGAGGGGCAGGAATTGGCGGAAGCGTGCACGGGGCTCTTCGGCTTCGTTCGAGGAGCCATGGACCGCCGGACCGTTCCCCTGGCTCGCGTGGAAGCCAGAGTGGTCTACCAGACGCCCTGTCACGGGGCCGTCCTCGGGACCTATCGGGATGAGGTGGAGGTGCTGAAGCGGATCCCCGGCCTGGAGGTGGAGGACGTGACGGAGGAGTGCTGCGGGCTTTCCGGTTCCTACGGCGCCGAGGCTCGGCATGCCGGGATCTCGGACGCCATCGCCGCGCCCCTGATGGACCGGATCCGCAAGGCCAGGCCGGACTTGGTCGTCACCCCGTGCGGCTCATGCCGGGCCCAGGATCAATCCAAATTGGGCCTTCCGGTGGTGCACCCGCTCGTGCTCCTGGCGGCGGCCCTGGGTATCGAGGCGGGGCCCGTGGAAGGAGCCCCGTGCCTTCACGCGCCTCGGACCAAGCCCGAGAGCGCCGCGCCTCATCTCTCCTGAGGGGAGTCTTTTAAAGCTGCTTCCATGCGCCTGAAGATGCCCCCGGGTTCTCTAAGGCAGAGGGCTACGATGGCTTCGGCGCGCAAGGCCGTGTCCGCGTTGGAGTAGGCCCGCAGCTGGGGCGCGTTGCCCGAGGGCCTCATGTGGGCAACATCCCCGCCCTCGAAGTAGACCCGCACGCCGTCCAGGACATTGATCCTCTTCACCCGGCCGAACCCGTCCGCATGAGAAAAGTATCCCTCCAGCTCGGCCCGTTTGGCCTCCATTTCGGCGGCGAGGGGGCCGTCCAGAGGCAGGAGTCGCATGACGCCGCTTCCATCTGCGACGGTCACCCGGCCGTCTGAAAAGGCCACCTCCACAGCCTCTGGATCGGAGGGAGAGAACCGCTTCTCCATCAGGAGGGCCACCTCCCGTGAGAAGTTGTCGAGAAGCCCCGCCCTGCTCTCCCGCTTGGGAAGGCGCTCAAAGAGCTCCTCAAGCGGAAGGCCCGATTCCTTGGAGGCCAGGAGGGCCGAGAGGAGCGGCAGGAGCGCGTCCCGGGACGGCAAGGGCCGCAGGATTCCGCCGTACAGGTCCAGGGGGCTCCCCGTGAGGAATCCTCCGTTCGCTTCCCAGCCCACCACGCGGCCATGGGCGCCTCCGGTGCCGAGGTCCTTCATGGCCTGGATGACGTAGGGGGAGCCGATCCTCGTCTTGGCCAAGGTCACGCCCCGCCCCTCGAAGAACCGGTCGACGGCGTCGTTGGAGGAGATGGGCACGGCCACGGCGCCGGCCTTGAGGAAATGGGCCACGAGCAGCCCCAGGATGTCGCCGCCGTAGAACCGGATGATGCGGCCCTTCTCATCGGTGCGGCCCCCCCTCAGAACGGCTGCCAGGAGGGGACGGTCGCTGTCCCCGTCCGTGGAGACGATGGCGTGGACAGCTCCGTGTGCCGAAGCGAGGCCCCGGGCCATGGCGTCCAGCCGGTCCAGTTGTTCCTCGCTCACGTTCTCCGTGTCGAGGGCCACGAAGGATTCGCTCCGGCCCGTGGGGAAGACCTCGGCGCCGAGCCCGCCCAGGACCTCCACGAGGATATCCCGGCCCACGGCGGAGTGCTGGTAGACGCCCGCGCGCAGGCCCGCGAGGCATCTCGCGGGGAAGAGCCCGAGGTACCGCCTGAGGTAGGCGTCCCTGGCCTCCCGCGACACGGGGGGCAGCTCCTTCTCCGAAGCTGCTCCGAGCATGCCTTGGGCGTCGAAGGGCGTCTCGCCCTTGGCACGCGCGTACTCCTCCGCCCGAACCTCCGCCACCTCGGCAAGGATGGCCGCCTCGTCGGACTTGAGAACCTCTCCGCCGCTCCTGTTGAACTTGATGCCGTTGCGGTCGAAGGGGATGTGGCTGCCCGTCACCATGACGCTGGGCCGGCCGTGCTCGATGGCGTAGCTCGTCAAGGCAGGGGTGGGAATGCGCCCGGCGTGCTGAACGCTCAGGCCGCTGTCGCGGATGGCCCTGGCCACGGCGGCAAGAATTCGGCCCGTGCTGGGGCGCAGATCTCCGGCGACGGCCACGGGGCCGCCGGGCCTGGCGTCGCCATTCTTGAGGGCGAAGCGCATGAATCCCTTGGTGTTGACGTAGGCCTCCAGGTCCGTGATATCCGTCACGAGGCCCCGCAGGCCGCTCGTGCCGAAAGCCAGCGGTCTGGGAGTCTCCTCCAGAAAAGCGGGACGGGAGCCCGGGACGGGCATGGGCACGGCCTTTCGGGATGCCACGTCTTGGGGGACGGGCACGGAAAAGAGCAGGACCCGGGCGGGACCGGTTGAGGAGAGAAGGTAATCGCCCGGCGCCGTGGCCGGGACAAAGGCGGGGGAGCGCGGTGTGAGAGATAGCGGCTCCGCGCCAGGATAACTCAGGCGCACCCGCCCTTCGGCCACCACCACGTGCTGAAAGGCGCCTTCGGCGTGCCGCCCAAGCCAGCGCGCTTCGGTGCCGTCACTGCCTTCAAGCACCACTTCCCGCACCGTGAAAAAGGGCCAGCGCTCGGGATCGTCCACCAGAGAGAAAAGGGCGGCCCGCTCGGCGCCCGGGCCGGAAGGCCGGGGCTGGGGCCTTCCGCGGATTGAATCCAGGTCCGTCCTGGACAAGAGGAGCGAGTCAAGAAGGGAGGCCAGGCTGGACCGGCCAAGGCCGCTCTCGGGATCGCCCTTACGAAACACGAGGCCTCCCTTCCAGGTGAAGGGCGTGTAGAAGTCGGCGAAGCTGTAGGTGACGTCCGAAGTCTGTTGAGGTTCCACCAAGACGAGCCTTCCGTCCATGGTGACGGGAAGCCAGGCCTCGTTCTTGGGCGCCCCGGCGTTCCACGGCCTAAGCGAGGACAAGCCGGCCCCCACGGCAGCGGCCTCCAGCGCGTCGTCGCCGGCGCCCTCGGCGAGGCGGCGGCGAAACTGGGCGAAGAGGACCTGCAGGCCTTCCATGGCGTGATCCGGGGGGTGGGTCTGGTGGGAGAGACCGAAGATCGAGTGGGGGAGCCCCGCCCTTGTGAGGAGGAGGTTTCCTTCCTCCATTCTGAGGTTCACCTCGTTCATGACGCTGACGATCTTGGCCCGGTTGGCGCGCAGGGCTTGGGCCCGCGCCGCCAGCTTCGCCTCCGTCCAGCCGGGCAGAAAGGGCAGGATCGTCCTGGCCATGATCGTTTCGGGCTCGATGTCCGCGCCCGTCCACCGGTGCGCCGCCTCGGACGCGGCCCAGCTCGAATAAGCGCGCTGGAAGGTGGAGAAGGTGGCCTCATCGTGAAGGGCGAGAGCCCCGCGAAGTTCACGCAGGAGGTCCTGTTCCGTCTCCAGCCAAGAGAGAAATTCGCCGCGATCCACGTCGCGGCAAAACCCCACGTGGACGAAGGGCGGGAAATCGGTGCGCAGAACCTTGACGAACAAGGGTAGGCCCTCGCCGAAGAGCAGGCGGGACCAGCGGCCCAGGACCTCCGGGTGGAGGCGCACGAGTTCCTTCAGGGTGGCCGGTTCGGGGGCGCCGGCGATGCGCGCCAAGCCGCCCTCCTGAGTCGAATCGAGCCAGGTTTCGGAGCCCCAGGTCATGGCCCGTTCCACGGGCTCCAGCAGGAGGGGCCTTCGGGTCATCGCGTCCCATGGGGAAGCCAACTCACGCTCCTTTGAGGACGTTCAGGGCCGACCCGGCCTTGAACCATTCGATCTGCTCGTGGTTCAGGGTGTGCCGGAGCTGGATCTCCTCGCTCGCTCCGTCGGCGTGGTGCAGGACGCCCCTCACGGGCTTGCCCGGCGCCAGGTCCTTCAGGCCCAGGAGGCTGACGCGGTCCGTTTCCTCCACCTTGTCGTAGTCCGCTGGGGCCGCGAAGGTGAGGGGCAGGATGCCCTGCTTCTTAAGGTTGCTCTCGTGGATGCGGGCGAAGGACCGGCTGATGACGGCGGCGGCGCCCAGGAACCGGGGCGACATGGCCGCGTGCTCGCGGCTGGATCCCTCGCCGTAGTTTTCATCTCCCACGGCCACCCACCGGATGCCCTTGGCCTTGTACTCCCGTGCGATCTTGGAGAAGGAGAGGCCTCCTTCCCCGGAGATCAGGTTCTTCCCTTTGCCCGCCTCGCCCGTGAAGGCGTTCACGGCGCCGTTGAACATGTTGTCGCTGATCTTGTCCAGGTGGCCCCTGAACCGCAGCCACGGCCCCGCGGGGGAGATGTGGTCCGTGGTGCACTTGCCCTTGGCCTTGAGAAGGACCGGTAGCTCCACGTAGTCCTTCCTGTCCCAGGGAGAAAAGGGCGCCAGGACCTGGAGGCGCTCGCTGTCCCGGAGGACCTTCACGGCCACGCCCTCTCCGTTCGCCGCCGGGGGGACGTAGCCGTGCTCGTCCTTGATGAAGCCCTTGGGGGGAAGGTCCGGAGCCGGTTTGGGCGGGGAGAACTTGAACACCGTGCCGTTCACGGGAAGGGTGTCCGTCAAGGGATTGAAGGAGAGCCTTCCCGCGAAGGCATAGGCCACGACCGTCTCGGGGCTTGCCAGGAAGGAGAGGGTCGTGGCGTTGCCGTCGTTCCGCTTGGGGAAATTCCGGTTGAAAGAGGAGAGGATGGAATTGGATTCGCCGGGCTTGAGGTCGTCGCGCTTCCACTGGCCGATGCATGGCCCGCAGGCATTGGCCAGGACGGTGGCGCCCACGGCCTGGAGCGAGGCCATCTGCCCGTCCCGCTCGATGGTGGCCCGGACCTGCTCGCTGCCCGGCGTCACCAGAAGCGGCGTAACCACCTTGAGGCCCGCGGCCCGGGCCTGATCCGCCAGCTCCGCGGCCCGGCCCATGTCCTCGTAGGAGGAGTTCGTGCAGGACCCCACGAGGGCGTAGGCGAGGTGGTCGGGGTAGCCCTCCTGCGTGACGGCCTCGCTCATCTGGGACACGGTGCGGGCCAGGTCGGGCGTGTGCGGCCCCACGATGTGGGGTTCGAGTTTGGAGAGGTCGATCTCCACGATACGGCCGAAGAACGTCTCCGGGGCCTTCTCCACCTCAGGGTCGGATTCGAGCAGGTCGGGATGGCGCCGGGCCAGATCGGCGAGAGGCGAGCGGTTCGTGCCGCGCAGGTAGGCGTCCATGCGCTGGTCGAAGGGGAAGATGCTGGTGGTGGCGCCCAGTTCCGCCCCCATGTTGGTGATGGTTGCCTTGCCGGTGCAGGAGAGGGACTTCACGCCAGGCCCGAAGTACTCCACCACCCGGTTTGTCCCGCCCTTCACCGTGAGGATGCCGCAGAGCTTGAGGATCACGTCCTTGGGGGAGGCCCAGCCGCTCAGCTCTCCCGTGAGCCTGACCCCGATGAGTTTGGGGTAGAGGACCTCCCAGGGGAATCCCGCCATGACGTCCACGGCGTCGGCCCCGCCCACGCCCGAGGCAAACATGCCCAGCCCGCCCGCGTTTGGCGTATGGCTGTCCGTACCAATCATCATGCCGCCCGGGAAGGCGTAATGTTCCAGGACCACCTGGTGGATGATGCCCGCCCCCGGCTTCCAAAACCCGATGCCGTATTTGGAGGAGGCGGTGGCGAGAAAATCGTACACCTCACGGTTCGACTCCAGGGCCGCCGCCATGTCCTTCGAGGCCCCCGCGTGGGCCAGGATGAGGTGGTCGCAGTGCACCGTCGTGGGCACCGCCACGGCCGGCCGGCCCGCCTGCATGAACTGGAGGATGGCCATCTGGGCTGTGGCGTCCTGCATCGCCACCCTGTCCGGCCGCAGATAGAGATAGCTCTTCCCCGGCTCCAGTTCGGCCTTTTCCGGGTTGTCCAGGTGGCCTAGGAGGACCTTCTCGGCGTAGGTCATGGGACGGCCGAGGCGCGTGCGGACGATGGCGAGGTTGGCGGCGATTTTAGCGTAGGCGGCGCTCACGAATTCCGGCGTCGATTCGATGATGGCCATGGGTTCCTCCACGAAAAGCAAGAACAGTATACCCCCCGTGCGGATTCCGGGGTAAGCCGCAGAAATGGTGGCCTTTCTTGGTATCCCCGGCAGGGCCTCCGGCGCTTCGCGCCTTAACAGGAAGCATAGGGCGTGGCATCGAAACGCCTGTGCCTGTTACCGCGAGGGTTCCTTCGGAAGGGGTTCCCCGGATGGAGTGCGAGCGCTCTTACGGTTGCAGCGTTCTCTTCCCCGCCCTTCGCTAGACTTCGCGAGACGTTTCACCCTGCAGGCGCGAAGGATACGGAGGCAAGCCGGCCACGGGAGGGCCACCGTGCCCTCCCGCCAGCCGTGCCGCCGGCACGCTCTTCAAGAGACCAGGTACGGCCCGATCTCCTCCAACACCTGCTGCGCCGGTATCCCCGCCTTCTCGCTCATCGCCTTCACGTCGTCCCATTCCGGGTGGAGGCGGCGGCGGCCCGAGGGGGTGATGACGGCCTTGACCCGGAGCGGCCCGCGGGGCGTCTCTACGGTGAGGATGGCGCGCTTCAGTTCACGCCGCTCCCAGCGGGAGAACCTCGCGCCGATGGTGCTGGTATGCTCCATGAGCATATCCGCGTAGCGGGGTTCGGCGCCGGCGGGGCAGAGGACGGTCACGGCCCACGCGGGGCGTCCCTTCTTGGCCTGGACCGGTGCGAGGGATACGTCCAGGGCGCCCTGGGATCGCAGCACGTCCACGGCCCCCGCCAACAGTTCGGGGCTCATGTCGTCCACCTGGGCTTCCACGACGCCCACGAGGCCCTCGGCGGGGCTGTCGGTGATGAGGATGGCCCTGAGCACGTTGGGTGCGCCTTCGGTGTTTTTGGCCCCCGCGCCGTACCCCACGGCCTTGACGGCGCCTGAAGGCAGCGGGCCGAAGCGGCGGGCGAGGGTGGTGGCGAGGGCGGCGCCCGTGGGGGTGGTGCGCTCAGTTGGGGGACCGAAGGCGAAGACCGGAAAGCCGGTCACCAGCTCGGCCACGGCGGGCGGAGGCACGGGGAAGGTGCCGTGCTCCATCACGGTGAAGCCCGATCCCAGGTTCATGGGGCCGCATTCCACCGCGGGGCAGCCCAGCGATGCCCAGGCGGCGCAGGCGCCCACGATGTCGGCGATGGCGTCTGCGGCGCCCACCTCGTGAAAGTGGACGTCCTCCACGGGGCAGCCGTGGACCTTGGCCTCGGCCTTGGCGAGCCGCGTAAAGACCTTGGCCGCCGTCTCCGAGATGGCCGGTTCGAGGCCAGCGCCGGTGATGAGGCGCAGGATGTGGGACAACCCCCGGTGGGTGTTGGCGCCCCTCCAGGTGACGGTGCCGCGTGTGGCCTGGAGGCCCTGCCGGTGCACCTTGCCGAAGGAAAAGGCGAGCCCTTCCATCCCGAGACGGCTCAAGGCCGCGTTGATGGCCTCCGGGCCGGCCCCGGCGTCTACGAGGGCTGAGACGGCCATGTCCCCGGCGATGCCCATGAAGGGGTCGAGGTAGAGGATCATGGGAGGAACCCCCAGGAGGAATTTCGAATTTCGGACTTGGAATTTTGGAATGATGCAGGACTCTCGTTCATGCCTGGCGCTCCATCATCATCAAGTCCCCAATCCCCAATCAATGCCCTTTTTCCCTTGGCCCTCTGAGCAGGGCCTCTTCGACGACGTCCCTGGCCTGGTGGACGAGGGCGTTGCGGTCGACGTAGGTGAGCCCCGCCACGGGGATGGGGTCAAGAAACTCCACGCGGATGGTTCCCGGGTGTACGAGGTATTCGTGGCGCCCCTGGACCTGCCTTGCGCCATGGATGGCGAAGGGGAGGATGGGAACGCCCACTTCCGTGGCCACGATGAAGGGCCCCTTCTTGAAGGGCATGAGCAGATCGGGCGTGTGGTTACGCGTTCCCTCGGGAAAGGCCAGGATGCTCAGCCCCGTTCTCTTCACCCGCGCGGCGAGCCGTTTCATGGTTCGGCGCGCTTTGGCGTTATCGCTCCGGTCGATGAAGGGAAAGCCTCCCGCCCACAAGGCCCAGCCGAAGATGGGTATGTACAGGATTTCGCGCTTGGCCAGGAAACGGTAATAGCGGCCTTTCAAGGCGGGGATCATGACGTAGATGTCGAAGTTGCTCGTGTGGTTGCCTACGAGCACGTAAGGCTGGCCCGCGGGGAAACGCTCGGTACCCTCCACCTCCAGGGTGACGCCGGCCACCTTCAGGATGATCACGCCCCACAGGCGGCCGAGCCAGAACACGATCTGGCCACGCGTGAGGGGGCTTAGGAGGATGGCCGTGGTCCCGAAGATGACCACCAGGAACCACACGGTGAGGTGGACCAGGAGGCTTCGCAGGACCAGGCTGGCGGAGAGGGATGGCACGGGCATATCGGATGTGGATGTAGTGTCCGCGTCGGCCACGCCAGGTGCCCTCCTGCGGCCATTATACGTGTTTCAGCCCAGGAGCGCTCCCAGCAGGTGGAGGGGCAGGAAGATGATGACGCCCGCCAGGACCCTGATGATGGGGGTCAGCACCAGGCCGAGGATGGGGGTCAGGAACAGGACCAGCAGGAGGATCGGGCCGATACGCCTCATGCCGTCGAAAAAGGGTTCGGCTTGCCGGGGCAGCACCGCCGCGAGGACCCATGAGCCGTCCAGGGGCGGCACCGGAATGAGGTTGAAGGCCGCCAGGACCAGGTTGATGAAGGCGAGCTGGAGAATCCAGTAGGGTCCCGTACCGGTGGTGCCCAGGTCCGTGAAAAACTGCGCCGGGCCGATGACCACCAAGAGGACCCCCATGAGGACCGTGGAGAGCATGGCGAGGAGCAGGTTACTCAGGGGGCCGGCAACGCCTACCAGGGCCGTATCCCGTTTGATGCGTTTAAAGTTGCGGGTGATCATGGGCACGGGCTTGGCCCACCCGAAGATGGGCCCTCCCGCGAGCGACATCACCAGGGGCAGGAGGATCGTTCCGATGGGATCGATGTGGGGGATGGGGTTCAAGGTGATCCTCCCCAGCATGCGTCCCGTGGAGTCCCCGAGCTTGTCCGCCATCCAGGCGTGGGCGCTCTCGTGTACAGAAAGCGAAAAGAGAATGATCAGGATGTCCAAGGCTATGGTCAGGAGGCCGAGGGGAGAAAAATCCATGTGGTTCATGCGCGGGAATCCTCCGATGGGGAGATGTCATCAGTGATCAGCGAGCAGTGAGCAGTGAGGAGTGCGACGCTAAACAAAACGCACCGTGCGCCTTTGGCGCTTGATCCTGCGTCTCCCGCACCCGTCACTCAAAAATCCCAAATCCCAAATCCGCAATCCACCCTTGCCCTCAGACCCGCATGGGTCCCAGAACGGCCTCGTCCCACAAGGGCGTCACCTCGTGGGTGCGCTCGAAGCCCGGCCCGGAGACGCACACCGAGACGCGCTCTCCATGTTTCCCGTCGGTGTAGCGGGCAATGACGGCGGCGCAAAAGCGCTCCTCTTCTGGGGAAGGAAGGCTTTCGTCCGTGAGTCCTACGGGTCCGTTCACGTCGGGCGACTCGAACCTCACCCGTCCCGCGGCGAACCGCTCCAGGAAGGCGTTCTCCTCCTCGTTTCGGCCTACCACGAGCTTGAGCGAGGGCGAGAGGCGGAAGTGGCGCCCGATCTTGAGAAGGGCCACGTCGTCCCAGTCCATACGTTCCTGGCCGCGGTGAGCCATCTTGTCGCGAAACTTGCGGGCGTAGGCTTCGTCCGTGAGGAAGCAGCACCCCCCGGCGGGGAGGGGATAGTCGGTGATGCCTCTCGCCTCGATGAGGTCCATCTGTTTTCGCCGGCCCCGTCCTTGAAGGCCCAGAAGCTTCTCCCGGTCCACCAGGCCCTCTTGCTCGGGGGCCGTGGGCTTGAGCCGCTTGGCGGAGAGGGGCCTGAGCAGGCGCCCCTCCAGCCCCGAATCCTTCTCCACGATGCGCATGGTGTCCTTGCGCTGGCTCATGGGACGCTGGCCGAGCACTTCGCCTGTGGCTACAAAGTCCGCCCCTTCCCGCTCCATGATGGCCTTCGCCTTTTTCAGCATGTGGGCGCGGCAGTCGACGCAGGGGTTCATGTGGGCACCGTAGCCGTGCTTCGGATTAAAGACCACGTCGAGGTAATCCTCGCGCAGGTCCACGATCTCCACCGGAACGCCCAGATCGGCGCCCGCACGCAGGCCTTCGTGCCGAAGCTTCTTCGGGTCCGCGCCGGGCTTGGCCGTAGCGCGCTTGTGGTCGGTCGTGCAGAAGCCCGTGGAGAAATTCACGCCCAGGACCTCCACCCCTTGTTCCTGAAGGAGCTTGGCCGCGAGGGTCGAATCCAGACCGCCCGACATGAGGACGATGGCCTTGGGGCGCTTGACGGCTTTGGCCGGGCTCCCATTCGAGAGGCTGGACGGTCTCTGGGCGGGGGTCACGTCGTCGGACATGCTGCCTCCTTCCTCAGAGTACCATACCGCTGGGTCTCAGGCAGGCGTTCCCGGTTGTTCCGAGGGCCGCGGCCCGCTACACTGTGCCTTAGGAGGCTCCGGCCATGGGACTTCAGAGCGACAAATTCACGCTGCAGGGCAACGTCCAGCCCTGGCGGTGCGATCTGTGCGAGGCCGCCTTCGAGCCGGACCTCAAGGGAATCTGCGCCGCCTGCGGGCGGATCATCTGCCCCGATCACCGCATCTCTCGCGAAAACCGGAGGGCGCTGGGCGGGACCGAGTCGGTTTGTCCGCCGTGCGCGGGTTCCCAGGACGGCCCGTGAGCGCCTCCGGGCCCGGGAAGGCCAGGTGGCTGCTGGCCCTTGGGCTCGCGAGCATCTCCTTCGCCTCCATCCTCGTCCGGTACTCCGCCGCTCCCGCCCTGGTCATCGGCTTCTACAGGGAACTCATGGCCTCCGCGGTGCTCCTGCCGGTGATTCTGCTGAGACTCAGGCGGGAGCCGTGGGAAGGCGGAGCGCAAAAGTGCCTGCTTCCCTACACCCTTGGTTCGGGGGCCATCCTCGGGCTCCACTTCGCGTGCTGGATCGGGGCCGTCCAGCTCACCACGGTGGCCTCGGCCCTTCTGGTCATGTCCATCCAGCCCGTCTGGGCGGCCGTGCTCGGGTACCTCTTCTTGAAGGAGGCCGTACCCCGCAAAGGGATCTTCGCCATCGCCGTGGCGCTCGCCGGGGTGGCCCTCATCGCATGGGGGGATGGGGGCCGTGGCTCGGCAAACCTCATGGGCGACGGCCTGGCGCTGGTCTCGGGCCTCGCCGCCGCCGCCTACCTCACAGTGGGTCGCCACCTTCGTGAGCGCCTGCCGCTCCTTCACTACCTGTTCACCGTCTATGCCGCCTCGGCGTTCTTCCTGGGCTTCGCGGCGGTTTTCGCGGGGGAGCCCATGACGGGGTTCGATGGCCGGACGTGGATGATGTTCGGGCTCTTGGCCCTCTTCCCGTCTGTCTTGGGCCACAGTCTCGTGAATTACGCCATCCGGCACATGGAATCCTATCGCGTGAACCTCTCCATCCTGGTGGAGCCCGTTGTCTCCACGATCCTCGCCGCCATGCTCTTCGCCGAAATTCCGGGGCCGTGGTTTTACCTTGGTGCCTTGCTCGTGCTCGCGGGGGTGGTCACGGCCCTGTGGCGCAACCAGCCTCCCGCGCCAACCAGCCAAGGAGCCTTCGAGTGCCCTGAAGTGCCGAGGAGGCGCCGTTAGGAGGGTGAGCCCTTCAGTGTTTTCACGAAGGCCAGGACCTCGGCCTCGTGGTTGCTCACGTCCACGCCGCGCCAGATCTTCCGGATGATCCCGTCGCGGTCGATGACGAAGGTGGACCGGTCGAGGCCCAAGGCCGTTTTGCCGAAGATGCTCCCCTTCTTCCACGATCCATATTCGGTGATGATCTTGCCTTCGGGGTCGGGCAGGAGCGGAAAGTTCAGGCGGTATTTCTTGGTGAAGGCGTGGTGGGAATCCAGCGAATCCTTGCTCACTCCCAGAACCACAGCGCCCATGGCCTGCAACTGAGCTTGGCCGTCCCGGAAGGAGCACGCCTCCTTGGTGCAGTGGGGCGTGTTGTCCTTGGGGTAGAAATAAAGGACGATGACCTTTCCCTTGAAATCGTGGAGGGAGACGGTTCCCCCTTCGGAGGAAGGGGCGGTGAAATCGGGGGCGGCCATGCCAACTTTGAGTTCTGCTTGAGCCACGGGGAACTCCTTGTTGCCGCTTTGAGCCCACGGCCCCGAGAGGGCCGTTAGGGCCAGAAGGGAGACGCCGAGGACCGCTTCCACGCTCAAGGGAGTTTTCAAGGGGCCCTCCTTACATCTGGCCAAACCACCTGCGTGCCCTACCCATTCCCGTCCGCCGAGGGGAACACCGGGGCTGGGTGAAAGGGCCCATCCGGTAGAAAGTGGCATGGCGGGCCGGCCTCACCCCTCGGAAGGCTGCTCAATTCGGCGTATACTTCGGCCTGTCTTTTTTAGGAGGGGTTATGAAAACGTACGCCATGAAAGTCGATCCCCTGACGGGTGAAGACTATTACGAAGTGTATCTCCGCGGCCGGGCGCTCATGAACGACCCCCATCTCAACAAGGGCTCCGCGTTCGCCGAAGAAGAGCGGCTGAGTCTGGACCTGGACGGCCTCCTTCGCTCGGGGGTCTCCTCCATGGAGTCCCAACTCGAACGAGGCCTGGAGTCCTACAGGCGCAAGCCCGACGACCTGGAGCGCTACCTCTTCCTCATCGGGCTCCAGGACCGGAGCGAGCCCCTCTTCTACAGGCTTCTCGTGGATAACCTGCCCGAGATGGTCCCCGTGGTCTACACGCCCACCGTGGGCCAGGCCTGCCTCCAGCTCAGCCACATCCAGAGGCGCTTCAGGGGCATCTACATCAGCCCCGACAACATCGCCAACATCGACCACATCCTGCAAAGCGTCTCCTTACCCCAGGTGAATCTCATCGTCGTCACGGACGGCGAACGGATCCTGGGCCTGGGTGACCTGGGTTCCGACGGCATGGGCATCCCCGTGGGGAAGGTGAGCCTTTACGTGGCTGCGGGAGGGCTCCACCCCGGTGTCTGCCTCCCCATGTCCCTGGACGTGGGGACGAACAACGAGCGGCTCCTGAAGGATCCCCTCTATTTGGGCCACCGCCACCCTCGCTTGAGGGGCACCGAATATGAAGCCTTCATCGAGAAATTCGTGCTAGGCATCCGGAGGAATTTCCCGGACGCCCTCCTGCAGTGGGAGGATTTCGCCAAGCAGACGGCTTTCAAAAACCTGGAGCGCTACCGGAGCCGCATTCCCTCCTTCAACGACGACATCCAGGGCACGGGCGCCACGGCCCTTAGCGTTCTCATGACGGCCATGCGCATCAAAAGGAGTTCCTTCAAGGAACAGCGGTACGTCATCGTGGGGCTGGGCCAGGCGGGCACGGGCATCGGGCTGAATATTCGTGCCGCCTTGAAGCAGGAGGGCCTCTCCGAGGAGGACATCCGGGCGCGCATCTTCGCCGTGGAGCAGCAGGGCCTCCTCATGGAGGACGACCCCAAGATCGAAGGCCCCCAGAGGCCCTTCGCCCAGCACCGGGCGTCCGTGGAAGGGTGGACCCTCGATGCGCCGGGTGCCATCACTCTCCAGGACGTTGTGCGCAACGCCAAACCGACGGTCCTCATCGGCGTCACGGCCAAGCGCGGCCTCTTTAGTCCCGCGATTCTCGCCGAGGTGGCCAAGCACACGGAGCGCCCCATCGTCCTGGCCCTGTCCAACCCCACGGCTAAAACCGAGTGCACTCCCGAGGAGGTCGCCAGAGCCACCAACGGCCGGGGCCTCATGGCCACCGGCAGCCCCTTCGATCCCCTGGACTGGGAGGGCAGGACGCTCTATACCTCCCAGTGCAACAACATGTACATCTTCCCGGGTGTGGGCCTCGGCGCGCTGGTAGCCAAGGCCACGAAGATCACCGACGCCATGTTTCTGGCCGCGAGCCGGGCTTTGAGCGCCCTCATCACCCCGGAACAGGAAGCCCAGGGCAAGCTCCTGCCCGACATGAAGGAGATCCGGCACGTCTCTGCCGTGGTCGCCAAGGCCGTGGCCATCGAAGCGCGCAACTCCGGCCTGGGCCGCCTGGTGGACGACGACACCTACGAGCGGCTCATCGCCCGGGCTCAGTGGGATCCCCAGTACACCCCTTACCGTCCCGGGCCTTTGGCGCGGTAGCCGCGTCACGGGGCAAGGCCCAGGACGGAAAGAAAGAGAAGGGACATCTGGCTCGAAGCCGGCCGATGTTGCTTCCAAGACTCAACGGGCGCGCCTGTTGAACCAGAGGACGTCCGTGTTCTGCTAACGAGCGCAGCCGAGCAGTCCCTTAAGCCGCGGTCCGATGTGTGCCAGGGGCGCCTGTTCCTTGGCGGCTCCGAGCTGCATGGCTGCTTTGGGCATGCCGTAGACGATGCATGAAGCCTCGCTTTGGACCAGGGTGTACGCGCCAGCTTGTGCGAGTTCGAGCATGCCTTCCCCGCCGTCGCGTCCCATGCCGGTGAGCAGCACTGCCAATACTTCCCTCCCATAAGGACTTGCGGATTGAAAGAGGACATCCACGCTTGGCCGGTGGGGGAGGGATTCCGGGTACCGGGTGAGCAAGGCTTGCCAGCGAGCACTTTGTTTGCGGACTCTTAGGTGAGAACCCGTGGGCGCGATGTACACGGTGCTCTCGTCGAGAAATTCGCCATGAACCGCTTCTCGCACGGGCATGGAGAGATGAGTGTTGAGGCGTTCAGCAAAGGGCTTGGTGAAACCGGCGGGCATGTGCTGGACCACGACAATGGGAATGCCTAGGCCGTGGCCCAGATCTTCGAGGATTTTCTGGATCGCGGGAGGGCCACCAGTGGAGGCGCCCATGAGCAGAAGCGTGAAGGCTTGGTCCGGGTCCGCGGGAGAAGTGACGGGCGCCGGAGGAATCCGCTCCAGGCTTTGAGTAGGAGGTGCGGGAGTAGATCGAGGACATCCCGAGACCTGGATAATTTTGTCCACCAGGACGGTTCGCAGGGCATCGAAATCCACCAAGGAGTACTGCTGCTTATCAATGACATCCACGGCACCCCGGTGGAGAGCCTCGATGGTAAGGGGCGCGTCCTTGCCTGAATGCGTGGAGAGGATGATGACTGGCACGGGTTTCCAGCACCGGATCAGATCAAGCGCGGCCAATCCGCCCATGCCGGGCATGGACAGATCGAGCGTGATGACGTCGGGCTTCCATGCGCTGATATGAGCCAGGAGTTCTTCCGCGGAAGAAGCGGTTCCCACAACGACGATGCGGCGCTCTTCTTCGAGGACACGGTTGAGGGCCTTTCGAATGAAGGCCGAGTCGTCCACGATCGCTAGGCGGATTTTTCTCAAAGGGCCGTCCTCTTGTAGACGATCGTATCTCCCAACCTTACGGGTTCGAAGTACTTCGATACGCCGATGATGGATTCCGAGTGGCCTAGAAATAGCAAGCCGCCAGGCCGCAGGCACTGGGCGAAATGCGAGATGGCTTGATGCAAGGCAGGTTCGGCGAAATAAATAAGGACGTTTCTGCAAAAGACCGCATCGAAGGGTTGTCCGTGAAAGTAGGTTCCTAACTGCAGGATATTGCCCACCGAGAACTCAATTCCGGTCCTGAACATGGGCTTGAGGGCATAGTGTTGTGGTGCCGGGGCCGTAAAGTACTTCGCCGTCTGGCTTTCATCCAGGCAGCGCATGGAGGATGGCCCGTACTCAGCCTGCCGGGCCTGTTCGACACGGTCCGCGTCGAGGTCAAAGGCGATGATTTCCAGGCGGTGGCCCCACATCCTGAACTGGTTTTCCTTGGCGAAGATATTAAGCGTATAAGGTTCTTCTCCCGAAGAACACCCGGCCACGAGGACTCTCAGCACCTCGGGCTCAGCGGCGCGGGCTTTCAACTCGTCCAAGGCATGGGAGAACAAAGCGTCGAACTGGTGCGTCTCCCTGAAGAAATAGGTCTCGTTGTTGGTGACGAGGCGGGCCAGGTTCCTAATCTCCGAAGTTCCGTTGGTACTGTATTGGAGCAGAATGTAGTAGTCCGTGAAGCGGGTGAGCTTCAGTTCGCGGAGGCGAGGCACAAGCCTCGACTCCAGAATCTCCTTCTTGTGGTCGGGGAAGCTGAGCCCAAAGTGAGCCGAGAGGTACTCATTGAGGAGTTCATACTCCTCCGCGCTCATCACCGGACGATCGTTGGCTCCGCTCGGGATCATGGGGACTCCAGAACGGCTCTTACCCGCTGGGCTACCACGGGCATGGGGTCGCCGGCCAGGGCGGCCACGGCGCCCAGATTGTCCGCGCCGGAGAGGCGGCCGAGCGCTTCGACGGCGGCCAACCGGATGGCCCAGTCCGCGTGGGTCAAGCAGGCCCTGAACAGGTCCGATTCTACCTCCGTGGCGCAGAGCGATAGGGCCCGGTAGGCGCCTCGTGTCTGGCTCGCGGGGCCGCGGACAATTTCGGCTTTGAGGAGTGAACGGGCCTCTGGGCCTCCGATCTCTCCAAGGCTCTCAACGATGAGCGCGCGGACCAAGGGCGCCGCCTCCTCCAAATGAAGGGCCAGAAGGGGTACGCTTGCACTGTCCTTGAGGCGTCCCGCGCATCGGATCAATTCGGCCCGAGGCTCTCTGCCAAGGCTCTGCCGGAGAAGGGGCAAGAGATCCGTTTGGCCTGAAGCAGCGGCCTCCGTGGCCAGGGGAAGGAAAAGGCCCGGATCCTCCTCTACCCAAGACTCCCACGTTGTACGCGGGATAACCCCCTTGCAATCCAAAATTTGGTCTACTACCCGCGCCCTGGGCTCGGGAGGCAGATGGGAAATCTGGCGAAGAGTTTCACCCTGCTTGTTCGCGAGACGTGCCGATAAGGCGAGTTCGTCCTCCATGTCCAGGTCCCCGCGGAAGCGGAGGGCTTGATGTAGAGGCTTTCTGTACGAAATGAAGAGGGGGTGCAGCAGCTTGCGGCCCGCGTGGCCGAGTTGGAGATAGAGGGACAGAAGATCGGCGGCAAGTTCCGGCCTCCTGATGCGTTCAAGGGCCTGGACCACCATTTCCGGATGAAACAGCGCGGCCTCGCTGGACAGCGCGGCCCGAAGATCGTCCGTACCGGGTGAAAGAGGATAACGGGCGGCCAGGCCGAGGCCCCACGCCGCCCTTAGGTCCGGGCTCCGAAGGAGCTTGGAAATGAGGTCGCTGCGATGCATGAGACAGGCGGGCGGTTCAGGAGCTGCCGTGGGGCTCGCGGCGAGGATATGCAGCGCAAGGTCATCTTCCGATCCCGGACCTAGGCCGATCAAGCTCGCGGCGGCCATGGCCCGCAGTGCCTCATGGGGCGAACTCAGACGCCGGGCGAGGGTGGAACGCAGGCTGGGCTGCTCCGTGGGCGCCTTCGGCAGCCCTTCGATCACATGGAGGAGGAGGCCCGCGATGCCGTCCCCCTCGGGAGTGTCCTCAATGGCCAGCCAGTGGGCCGAAAGCGCTTTAAAGGCCCGGGCCCCTCCGATGCGGGCGATGGCTTCGGATGCCATGGGTCCGAGAAACGGATCCGGAAGCAGCTTGTGCAATTGCTTGACGGAAGTGCCGCTTCTGAGGTCGCCCAAGGCGTTCACGGCGGCCATCTGCAGCCAGGGATCGGCCTTCAGGAAGGGAAGAATGTCGCTAACCGCGCGCGCGTCTCCCAGACGGCCGATGGCTACGAGCGTGTGGTGGAGGAGGTTCGGGTCTGAATGGCGGAGAATGGCTCGCAGGGGTTCCAGGGCCCGCGGGTCCCTCAAATTGTCAAGCACCGCCACGGCCTGGAGGATCACGTCGGGATCGTCGTCGCCCAGCAAATGTACGGCGAGGCCAAAGGCCTGAGCGCCGCGGAGCTTGATCATTTCGAGGCCGGCGTTCCGCAGGACGTCGTCGCCTTCCTCACGGAGATATGCCACCAGGAGATCCTCGGGAATGACGGCCGCTCCAACACTCAGGGCGCGCTGCCTGATGCCGGGGCTAGGGTTGCGAATCATCGTCTCGATGGCCGCCTTCTTTTCCTCCGGGGACATGCCTGGCAGCCCATGGATGAGCTCCATGCACTCTTCCCACGTGGGCTCTAGCGGAACCTGAGTAGTGCCTTGGCTCATAGTCGGTCTCCCGCTGTTGCGACAAAAGTTAGACCGTGAACTGGTCCGCCAGTTTTTGCAGGCGCTCTGCTTCCTTGGCGAGGTTGACGGTTGCCTTGGACAACTGCTCGGTGGCCGAGAGATTCTGCTGGGAGACTTGGGCGATGGACTCCACGGCTTTGACAACCATGTCCCCGCCCTTCTTCTGCTCCAACGTGGCGTCCGCTACCTGCTGGGTCATCCGGTTCATGGTTTCGACGGCCTTCATGATTTCCTTGGCGCCGCCCGCCTGTTCCTTGGCGGCGGCGGCCAGCTCGCGCGTGACGTGTTGCATGTTCGTGGCGGTCTTGAGAATTTGGCCGGCCCCCGTATTCTGCTCCTGCGTGGCGGTGAACACCTCGCCGACCAGAGTAGAGCTTTTGCCCACGGAAGAAACGATCTCTTTCAAAACACCCTCCGTCAGATTCACGGCCTGGCCCACGTCTTTTTGGACCGTCTCCACGAACGCGGAGATTTCCCGGGTCGAATTCATGGAGCGTTCAGCCAGCCGCTTCACCTCCTCCGCGACGACGGCGAATCCCTTGCCGGCCTCGCCCGCCCGGGCCGCCTCGATGGCCGCGTTGAGGGCCAAGAGGTTGGTTTGGTCGGCGATTTCTTCGATGATCTTCACGATCTTCCCGATGTCCTTACTGCTCACACCGATGCCGTTGATGACACGGGAAAGTTCGCCGCCGCCTTCACTGGCGACGCGGGAGGCCTCGCGGCTCACGTCGTCCACAACTTTCACCTTGCCAGCCACGGAGCGGATGGAGGCCGCCATCTGCTCGATGGTGGCGCTTGTTTCGTCCACGGAGGAGAGGAGGTTCTCGCCGTTCTTGGCCACTTGTTCGATGGAAGCACCCATCTCCTGGACCGAAGAAGAGGTCTCATCCACGTTGGCAGCCAGAGCCATGGCCGACTTGGAGACGTTGTCTATTTGCGTGGCCATCTCGACCATCGTTGACGAGGTTTCCTCCGTCGCCGTCGATTGGCTCTCGGCACCTCGGGTGATCTGAACCGCTGAGGCTGAAATCTCGTCGGCCGAGGAGGCCACTGTTGTGGAGGACTGCTTGATGGCGCTGATCATGTCACGCAAGCTGCGTACGGTGCTGACCAGGGACTGGCCGAGCTTGCCTATCTCATCGCCGCGGTCCGTATCTAATTTGGGTATGACTAGGCTTCCATGGGAAACCTCGTCCATGGTTCTAAGGAAGGCAGTGACCGGCCTCGTTATGCCGCGTGAGATAAGCACGCCGGTGACAACGGCGATCAGGAAACCGAGCACCATGACGACGAAGATGGTAATCTTCGCGCTCGCGGCGGTCGACATGGCGGTCTTCCCTGCCGCCTCGGCGAGGGCACGGTTGGATTCCTCCAGCTTGACCAGCAGGTTGTGGGACTCATACCAGGCGTCGCGCGTAGTTAGGGAAATCCCAAACGCCTGCTTGTCCAATTCCACAATTCGCGAATCGTCCGGCTTGACACCAAGAGAAATGAGGCGGTCCTTTTGCTCCTCAAGCTCGCGAACGGCCTGATGAAGCTTTTTCCATTTGTCCCAAGACGTAGTGAACTCCCTCCACTGGGCCATCTCGTCGCTGCTGTGCGGCAGGTTCTCGTAAGTTCTCCAAGCCTGCTCCGCCTCTTTCCAGTGGTCGTCAATAAAGGTATACTGAGCTTGGCGGATCTTTGAATCAGAGAGCATCCGGTCGCTGACCTTAAGGTCGGACATGATGAGACCGCGCTCTCCGATCCAGACGGCATTTTGCGCCTGCGTGATGATGAGCAGGGCTTCGATGCTGGGGACCTTGTTCAAACAGACGTCATTCAGCTTGGATCCGACGCTGGCGATCCCTCGGTAGCCAACTACACCAATGAGCGCCGCGATGAGGGCAACAAGCAGGAAGCCCCCGATGAGTTTCGCTGCGATTCCCAGTTTCATGTGCTCCTCCTCAGACTTTCTCTTGGATAGCGGGTTGCAGAGAGTCATGGACCAGCAGAACGCGGTCTACCAGAAGCATGATGATGAGACTGCCTTGCATGCTGTACACGCCTTTGATGTAGTCGGACTGGGCTGTCATGACGTCGGGCGGCGGCGGTTGGACGGCCTCGGTATCGATGCGGGTCACCTGTTGCACGGCGTCCACGAGCAGGCCGATGAGATGGCCCCTCGAAGCGGTAACGAGGATACGGCTGTGGGAGGTGATCTCCGCCTCGGGCAGCCCAAGGCGGACTCTGAGGTCTACCACGGGCAGGACGCGGCCGCGCATGTTCGTGACGCCTCGCACTGGTTTCGGCGCATGGGGCACTCTCGTGATGGTGGCCACCCGAAGGATCTCTTGAACATGGCTGACGGGAAGCCCAAAGGATTCGATGCCCAGGGAGAACGTGACCCACGTCTCCATCCGGGCCTCGCGGATTCTGGCATCTTCGTCCCTTTCGGTTCCCGCCAGGCTGTCGGCGAAGGCGTAGATCTGGTCAGGGCCTGTCTTCTGGGGCTCAGCTTGGACGCCGGGGAGAACGTCCTCGGCCAGGCCCGAGGCCGGGAGTTGGACGGCCCCGTGCAAGTCTTCGGGTTTTTTCGGTCGATTGCTCATCGCCATGCCTCTCCTTCGCCAGCGTTGTCCTTCAGGCTGGCTGCTCGATGTTCGGGTCGATCTTCATGAGCCCCCGCGGGTCCAGAATGAGGACCACGCGTCCGTCACCAAGGATGGTGGAGCCGGACACTCCTGGTGGTGTTCCCACCGCCTCATCCAGCTGCTTGACGACGATGTCCCTGATGCCCGTCAATTCGTCGGCCAGGAGGCCGCGCCGCTTTCCATCGGCCTCGATGATCACGGCGTATCCGCTGGATCTCATCTGCGCAGTGGTTCCGAAGGTATGTCCAAGATCCAGCAGAGGGAGGACCTCCTCTCGCCAGGACAACACGCCGGATTGGTTCAAGAGGTGGCCATCACCTGGATGAAAGTGCAGGCTCTCCACAATGGACGAGAGAGGGAGCGCGTACTCTTCCCCGTCTGCGTGTAGCATGAGCGCCCGGGAGATGGAGACGCTGAGGGGAAGGCGGACCCGGAAGCGGCTCCCAAGGCCCTGCCCCGTGGTGACTTCCAGCCGCCCTCCCAGCCGCCTGACCGCTTCCACCGCGGCGGACAATCCCATGCCGCGGCCGGCTCCCAAGTCGGCCCCCTCGTGGGTGCTGAAGCCTGGCAGGAAGAGGAGCTGGAGGATCTCCTCTCCAGGGGGTACGGCGATACCTCGCTCCCTCGCTGCGGCGGCAAGCTCCCCGTGGTCGACGCCAGCGCCGTCATCCTCCACGTCGACCCAGACCTCGTTGGCGTGAGCTTCAGCGGAGAGCCGGACCAGTCCCATTCGAGGTTTCCCAGCGGCTTCCCGGATTTCGCGGCTCTCGATGCCATGAACCACAGCATTGCGCACCATGTGTCCCAGAGCCTCGCTCGCCACCTCCAGGAGCGCCTTGTCGAGCGGGGTGTCGCCGCCAGCAGCCTCAAACTGGACGTCCTTCCCCGTGCGTTCGCCCTCGTCGTGGACGATTCTGCGAAGGCGCCCGAAGAGGCTCTGGAGAGGTACCATGCGAAGGCGCATGACGTGGTCCTGGATGAGCCCCAGGGTTTTTCCGAGGGCTTCCTGCGCTCCCACCACCTCGTCCCAAGCACGGTTTTGGTCCCGCCCAAGGCGGCCCTTAGACACGGCGTCGCTGAGCCGGTTCTTGAAAATCACCATCTCAGCCAGCAGGTCAACCGTAGCGTCCAGGGCCGTGAAGGGGACCCGCACGCTGCCTCGCATGGCATCGTGGAGGTCTCTCTTGCGGGATGGTGCAGTGGTGGTCTGCGCTTCGGCCCCGTTGGGAGGAGCACCTTCTGCCGAAGTGGACCTGAGCGCCGAGCGGAGGGCGTCGAGCCCCGACAAGACCGTCTCCACTCGCGGGTCCCGCGGATCGATCGCCTCAACGTCACTCTCAATCTGGTGGCACAAGCCCTGAATGGGCCGCAGGCCCATCATGCCCGAGTTCCCCTTCAGGGTGTGAAGCTCGCGGCGGACCTCGTCCAGAATCGGACGGACATCTTCGGGAGACGCGCCGGAGAGGGAAAGGAGCGCCGCTTCCACGCATGCAATGCGCTCTTCAGCTTCGAGGAGAAAATCGAAAAGAAGCCCCTCGAAAGGATTGGCCGTCATCATCGTCCTCTGGCTTTGGCCACCGGCCGGGATGGTTCTTCGGCCCGGGAGAAAATTCGGTCGATGAGCTTGTGAAGGTCCGTGGGCTGGAAGGGCTTCGTGAGGTAGGCGCGAGCTCCTGCTTGGAGGCCCCGGATGGTATCTTCCTCCTTGCCTTCCGTGCTGATGATGATGACCGGGATGCTCTCGAAAACCTTCTCCCGCTTGCAATGCAGGAGAAACTCAAGGCCGCTCATGACCGGCATGTTGATGTCCAGAACGATGAGGTCCACGTCCGGGTGGTCAGCGAGGCGATGGAGGGCGTCCTGGCCGTCGAAGGCGTGGATGATCGTCCCGCCCTGGGCCTTGTACCGCATGAAAATGAGGTCGTACATCCGGTGGAGCAGCTCCGAATCCTCCACCACCAGGATTTTGTTCAACGTCATCGCAGCTCTCCTCCATGGTCTTCCATGCGGCTGGGCTCGTACACTACGGCCACACCGGCCCGGCCGACGGCGGAACGATCTCCTTTAACCCAGTCGCTCGCGGGACAGGGATACCCCAGCCAGAACCCCTGGGCATAAGGGATGCCCAGGTCGCAGACGGTGTGCCAGTCTTCCGGGCTTTCGACCCCCTCGACGATGCACTGCGCGCCCAAGCTCGCGGCCATGTCGCAGAGTGCTCTGAGCAGGCGCTGCTTCCTGGCCGAGGCATGCAAATCTTGGGCAAGGCTCTGGTCCAGCTTCAGATAATCGGGAGCCAGCCAGAGAAGGTGGTCCAGCCAGGGGAAGGAACTCCCCACGTCGTCCAGGGCGAACTGGATGCCCAACTTCTTGAGTGCGCTTAGGCTGGAGGCGATATGAACGAGGCTCGCACCCTCGGTAGATTCGGAGATTTCAAGAACGAGGCGGCTTGGGCCGAGGTGGACTTCAGCGAGCAGCGCCAGGAGGTCGTCTTGGTTGGCCACCAGGTCCAGAAGCGTGGCGCCATGAATATTGATGAAGAGTTTCGCTGCCGAATTGAGAACTCGTCCCGTACGAAGGGCGGCCCCCAGGCATGCCATGTCCAGGTCGAGAAGGAGATCCGGGTCCATGTAGGAGCGCTCATGGAAAAGCCTCTGAGGATGGGCGAGGGGCGTATCTGCCGGACCGCGCAGCAAGGCCTCGAACCCGAAAGGACGGGCCGTGTGGGTTTCCCTCACGGGCTGAAAGGCCATGGAGTAGAACCCCCGGTGGAGAAGCTCTCTGACTTGGTTTCTCTCCGCTTGCTTCAGCATGGAGCAATCTCCAGGCCCAGGCTCCTGAGCGCTTCTGTCAAAATGCTAGATTTGACTGGCTTTTCAAAATAAAACGCCGCGCCTAGTGAGAAGGCGCGCTGCATGATGGCGGGATCTCCGTAGCCAGTGACCAGAATGACGCGTGTCTGCGGACTGTTTTCTCTCACGTACTCGATGATCTCCAACCCCTCTTCGCCGAGGATGCCCGTGAGCCTGAGGTCGGCGATGACCACGTCGTATCCTCCGGCCCTGATCTTGGTCTCCGCCTCCTCCAGGGTCTGGCTGACCTCCACCTCCAACCGCGGGCTGCCAAGGAGCCGCTTGAGCGCAAGTAGCGTGTATTCTTCGTCATCAACAATCAGCAGTCTTTTCTGCATTCATTGGCTCCTCAAAAAAAGCCCGGCGGGACTAGGTGCCGCAAGCGGCCATTCGGACGAAGACACACGAATTGCAACGCGCGTGCCATGGCTGAATTAAAGGGACTGATTGAAAATAAAGAGGTTACGATGGTGGGTATGACCCGCCGGTCTCAGGGGATTCTCAGGGGAAGGGGCGACTCCCGCCACGGGCCGGTTCTCAACGTGAGAATGGCGAGAATGCCTGCGGGGCTAGGGATTGATGCCTTTGATTCGCCGGTAGAGAGTGGCCCGTGAAATCCCCAGGGCCTCGGCTGCCTTCTTTGTGTCGCCTCCGGCATGGTGGACCGCTTCAAGAATTTCCGTGGGATTGAGAGTCGCGGAAGGACCTGGATGCCGGCCGGCCAAGCCGTTGAGGCGTGCCGAATCTTTGAGACCGGGGAAATGCTCGATCCCCAAGGGACCTTTTCGGGACAGGAGGATAGACCTTTCGATGACGTTTTTCAGCTCCCTCACGTTTCCGGGCCAAGGATAGTGCCGGAGAAGGCCGAGGGCCTCGGGGGTGATGGATGGTTGCGCGGCCCCCAGGCTATCCAGGAAGAAATGGACGAGGGGGGCGATATCATCTGGGCGGTCACGCAGGGGCGGAATCTGAATGGGGAAGACCTGGACGCGGAAGTAGAGGTCCTTGCGGAACCGTCCCTGGCGAACATCCTCAAACAGAGTGCGGTTGGTGGCGAAGAGGGGCCTGAAATCGCTGCGGCGCTCGCGGGTTTCCCCCAGGCGCCGGTAGGATTTCTCCTCGAGGACTTTCAAAAACTGGGACTGGACCGCAAGATCCATATCACCGATCTCATCTAGAAAAAGCGTCCCCCCGTCGGCCACGTCCAGGAGTCCCTCCCGCCCCTCGTTGGCGCTGGTGAAGGCGCCCCGGGTGTGGCCGAAGAGCTCGCTGGCGAGAAGGTCGCCTCGGAGGATGGAACAGTTGATCTCCACCAAAGGTTCGGTTCGGCGTGCGCTGTGTTCGTGGATATAACGCGCGATGACTCCCTTCCCAACTCCCGTTTCCCCCTCCAGGACGATGGGCGCGTCGCTTTCCGCGGCCAGGCCGGCGAGATGCTTGACTTCCGCCATGGATGGGCTCTCACCGAAGAAGATGCCGGAGCGAGGGGAAAGGCGCTGGTGGGCCCTGCGCGAGCGCCTCAGATGGCCCAGTTCAAGGCCCTTGCGGAGGAATACCTCCAGGTCCGGCATGCTCACGGGTTTGGCGAGAAAGTGGTCCGCTCCCCTCCGCATGGCCTCCACGGCCTGAGGGATATCTCCCCGTCCCGTGATGACGATAATCGCCACCTGGGGAAAGGATTCGCGCAGTTCGACGATCCAGTCGAGGCCGTTGCCGTCGGGGAGGTTTACGTCCAGCAGAATGGCGTCGAAGCGCGTGGCGGAGAGGGCCTCCCGGGCTTCGGCCAAGTCGGCGGCGCTCCGCACCGAGAATCCGCCCCGTTCCAGGTATCGTCCAAAGGAGATCCTGATGGCCTCCTCGTCGTCTACCAGCAACAGGGCGGGCTTCATCTCACGCATCCTCCCTTGCGGCAGGGAGCCTGAGGGTCACGGTGCACCCCGGCGGCGGATCGTTGTTCTCGATGGACACCGAGCCGCCGTGCGCCTCTACGATTTGCTGCACCAAGCTCAGGCCCAGACCGGTTCCCCCCTTTCTCTTCGTGAAGAACGGCTGGAACACTTTGGGGATGTCACTTGGGGCAATGCCCTGGCCAGCATCCCTGACTGTGATGACCACTTGGCCCGCCTCAGCGCGCGCGGACAAAATGATGCGGCGCTTATCTGGGCTATGCTGGGAAGCGTTCTCAAGGAGATTGAGGATTACCTGCTGCAACTTGGGAGCGTCCGCGTCCAGAAAGAGGCCTCCGGGCTCAGTAAGCTTCACCAGCACGTCGCAGGTGCCCGGCTTCCTGCTCTGGGCCCAAATCCTGCCGGAAGAGGCGAGCAAATCATCAACGGACTCGCGGCGAAAGCTCGCGGTGGGAACGGGCTTGCCCAGCTCGAGCAGGTCACTCATGAGAAGGGCAAGGCGGTCCACCTGGGTGTGGATGATATTCAACATGGGGGCCAGGTCCGGGTTGGAGCGTAGATCCTGGTCAAGGACGTCGGCCGTGGCCTGGATGGCGTTCAGGGGGTTGCGCACCTCGTGGGCGACGGCCGCCACCAGCCGCCCGAGGATCTCCATTTCCTGCGCTCTGACGAGCTTCTGCCGCAGGGCCACCTCTTCCGTGACGTCCTTTTCAAGGGCGATGAAGCCTGTAAGGTTGCCGGCAGAGTCCCGGATGGAGGAGATGGTCGCCTCTTGTTCTATGAGCGCGCCATCCTTCCGGCGGTTGATGAAATGGCCAAGCCAGACGCCGCCCATCGTGATGGTGTCCCAGAGGTCCTTGTAGAAGGCGCCGTCATGCATGCCGCTCTTCAAGAAACTCGGGTTTTTGCCGATCACCTCGGACGCCTCGTAGCCCGTCACCTCCGTGAAGCATGGGTTCACGTACTCGATGGTGCCGTCCATGTTGGCCATGATGAGGGAGACTTGGCTCTGCTCAACGGCCATGGACAGCTTCTTCAACCTGGCTTCCAGGGCCCGGCGTGCCTCGATGTCCTCGCACAGGGTCACGGTGCCGATACAACGTCCAGCCTCCGTAACGACGGGGTCCGTAACCAACCGCACGGGAAACGTGCTCCCGTCCTTCCGAATGTTGAGGCTCTCCCTGACCCAGCTCTTTTGTTCCGCGGGAGGGCGTCCCCAGAGAGTCTTAGGGGAAAGCGCGCGGGCCTCCCTGCCCAGCAGCTCCTCGGCGCTCTCGTATCCGTGCATTTTCGCCTCGGCCTGGTTGGTGTATAGGATGACGCCTTCGGGGTTCGTGATGGTGACGCCAAGCTGCATGGTTTCGAAGGCTTTGCCCTGTAGCCGCAGGAGGTTCTCGCGCCGCGTTCGCTCGGTGATGTCGCGGAAGGCTGATTGAATGGCCGGATGCCCCTGGTAAGTCAGCGGGCCAGAGGCCACCTCCACCGGGAAGGAACTTCCATCCATGCGCAAGAACGTCTCCTCCATCAGGGGCACCGGCTTGCCATCCCTGAACATGGCGGACACTCGATCCCTCACCGTTCTCCTGAAGTCAGGATGCACAAACTTCATAAGAGGCTTTCCCAGAAGATCCGCGGCGCTGTCCGCACCTGTTAGCCTAACGCAGGCTGGATTGACAAAAACGATCCGCCCTCCCGAATGCACCACGATGGCGTAGGGTGACAGCTCGACCAGCAGGCGGTATCGTTCCTCACTCTCACGCAGGGCCTCTTCGGCGCGCTTCCGCTCCGTAATATCCTCCAGGGTTTCGAGCGCGCCCATGGTCTGGCCGTTGGAATCCCGGATGGCGACGGCGGTGAAGGAGAGCCAGCGGCCATGGCTCCCAAGAGCGGGGAAGAAATCGGTGGCCAGAAAGGCACCCTTTAGGAGGTTTGAAGGGCCCGCCTTTCCTTCGTACAGGGTTGAGATATCCGGAATGCTATCGCCCACCAGCAGGTCGGCCAAGCAGGGCCGCTCTTCCGGGTAGAATGCCGTCCAATGGCGGTCGGTACCGACCACATCTTTCGCCATAATTCCGGTGCAAGCCTCGAGTGCACGGTTCCAATAGACGACTCGGCGGTCTCTTCCGATAAAGAACTGCGGGATGGAGGAGCCTTCGATCACGGCTTTCAATTGCTTCTGCGCCTCAAGAAGCCGGTTCTCAGCTTCCTTGCGGTCCATGATGTCGGTGACCAGGCCCTCCACCGCCACGATTGTGCCTTCTGCATCGCGGACCGCCCCCAAGCTAAGTGACACCCATACATAGCCGCCATCCTTTCGGCGGAACTTGGCCTCGACGCCACGAACGGGGCCCTTCGCCGTGAGCCGCTGAATAAGGGTTTTCCGAAGATCTTCATCGGCGTAGATCTGTTTCCCCACATCCGTGACACGGGCCAACAGATCTTGGACGCTGTTGTCTCCAAGCATCCGGGCCATGGCAGGATTGGCATCGAGGATCAATCCCTCGCTGGTGGCCAGCATGATGCCCTCGTTGGCGTTTTCGAAGATCCCGCGATACCGCCCTTCCGCGTCCCTGCTGTGCGTGATGTCCTCGCAGGCCAGGAGAATGACCGGCGCGCCTTGGGGAGGGCGGATCGCGCGGGCCGCTGTCTTCACCCAGAGGAGGCTGCCGTCCTTGCGTACCTTACGGCCTTCCCAGTGCGCCACTTCGCCTTCATGCTCCAGCCTTCCCTCGAGGTGCTCGCGGAGCCCGTTCCGGTCCTCCATGTGGCAAATGCGGTCGAGCGGCCGGCCCACCAATTCGCTGGCGGTATATCCAAGCTGTTCCGCTCCGGATCTGTTGACGGAGAGAATGATGCCCCGTGGATCCACCATGAAGTAGACGGCCGGATTGTCCTCGTAGAGGACGCGATGGCGCTCGTCACTCAGGCGGATCGCCTGCTCATCGCGAAGGCGCACGAGGGCCGGGGCAAGAAGGCCCGCCAAGGTGACCAGAAGATGCTCATCAGCTGTCTTGAAGGCGTTCAAATCGGGGCTCTCGGCGTTGATGACTCCGAGGACCCGCCCGCCAGCTTTGAGGGGAACGCACAGTTCGGAGCGGGTTAGGGGATTGCCTTCAAGATAAGCGGGCTCTTTGCTGATGTCGGAAGCCCTGATGGGCAGGCCGCTGGCGGCCACGGTCCCCACGATGCCCTCGCCCAGCCTCAATGAGAGCTCTTTCCCCCCTTCCTGGTACCGGTAAGACAGGTGATCACGGAGCGTCCCTGTCTCTTCCTCTAGAAGCACGATTCCGAAATTCGAGAGGTGAAAGGCACTGCTGATGGTTTCCGTGACGCGCTCGATCAGCCGGTCTTCGCTAGGTTCCTCGATGCAGGCCGCGGCCACGGACCGCAGCGCGGAGAGTTCCTCTTCCAAGAAAGCGGGCCGTGTTTCGCGCGGAGGTGGTCTCTTATGGCTCATGGCCCGCGTCTACGCCAGAAAATGACGGAGCTCAAAGTGCCTCCTCTCTCCGCTCTTTATCATTCTAGAAGAGAGAGTACCAGAGACGCTGCTGGGAGGCAAGGCACCGCCGGTGCTGTCACCTCGCTGCCACACTTCGGCCAAAGAGGCGTAGCCTGTTTTCCGCCCGCAACCCTGCCGGCTGGAAAAGGTAAGGGGCCCCTGCAGGGCCCCCTAGACGAAAGCATGGAGAACACGGCTTCTGGCTTTAGTTCGATAGAGCCTTGGCCGCGAGTTCAAGCACGTCGGTGGTGGCGAAGCCTTCGTGGCCGGTCTCGCCGGCGGCGTTGTTGAGCATGACGTTGCAGAAGGGGCAGGCCACGGCCACGCCTTCGGCCTTGGTTTCCATGGCCTGCTCGAGGCGCAGGTGGTTGATGCGGGAGCCGAGTTTCTCCTCCAGCCACATGCGTCCGCCTCCCGCGCCGCAGCACATGGCTGCTTCGCCGTGCTGCTTGATCTCCGTAAGCTTCACGCCGGGGATGGCCTTGAGCAGGGTTCGGGGGGCCTCCACCACGCCGTTGTACCGTGCCAGGTAACAGGGATCGTGGTACGCCAAGCTGGCCTTCACTTCCTGGGTCAGTTTCAGACGTCCGCCGGCTACAAGTTTGGCCACGAGCTCCGTGCCGTGGACGACCTCGAAATTGCCGCCGAAGGCCGGATATTCGTTCTTGAGGGTGTTGAGGCAGTGCGGGCAGTTGGTGACGATCTTCTTCACTTTGTACCCGTTGAGGGTCTCGATGTTGGTCTCGGCGAGGGTCTGGAAGAGGTATTCGTTGCCCAGCCGGCGGGCGCTGTCTCCCGTGCAGGTTTCTTCCGGGCCGAGGATGGCGAACTTGACGCCCGCCGCCTTGAGGAGCTTGGCGAGGGCCGCGGAGACCTTCTGCCCGGCCGCGTCGTAGGCGCCCGCGCAGCCCACCCAGAACAGGTATTCCGCCTCGGGTTCCTCGGCCATGACGGGCACATCCAGCCCTTCCGCCCACTTGCCCCGGTCGGCCTGCGGAAGGTTCCACGGGTTGCCCTGGCGCTCCATGCCCTTGAATCCGATCTGGGCCTCAGCCGGGAAGTCGCTTTCCTCCAGCGTAAGGTAGCGCCGCATCTGGACGAGCTTGTCCACGAAGGTGATGTGGAGCGGGCAGGCCCACTCGCAGTAGCCGCAGGTGGTGCACGCCCAAATCGTGTCCCGGCTGATCTTGCCGCCCAGCTCCTTCTCGCCCCACGGAGGCTCGTCGTGGCCGAGTTCCCACTTGGCCCCTTCCGGCACGTGGCCGCCGATGAGGAGCCTATCCTCGGGCACGGGCTTGTCCTGCTTCATCTGCTCCAGCGGCGTGGCGTAGAGGTAATCCCGCAAATCGTTGCCGTAGTTCTTGGGCCGAAGGGGCTTGCCCGTGAGGGTCGTGGGGCAGACCTCCTTGCACCGTCCGCACTCGGTGCAGGTGTAGAGGTCTAGCATCTGCTTCCAGGTGTAATCCTGGATACGGTTCGCGCCGAAGTGCTCCACCTCGAGGTCCATTGTCTTGATGTTCTTGTTCGGCTCCAGCTCCCGGAAGTAAATGTTGAAGAGGGCCGTGAGCACATGGAAGTGCTTGGAGTAGGGGAGAAAATTGAGGAAGCCGAAGAGGATGGCCAAGTGCAACCACCACATGGTCATGTAGAAGCCGGGCAGCGCCGCCGGCGCCATGCCCGAGAGGAGGCCAGCCATGGCGTCGCCTGCCGGCGACCAGGAGGCCCATTCGGGCTTGTGCAGGAGGATGTAGGCTCCGTCCGCGAGCAGGTCCGTCACCATGAGGCCGCCGATGAGGCTCAGCGTGGCCCATGCGTCCGGAGAGTTGTCCAGACGGGCCGGACGGAAAAAGACCCGCCGGAGCATGGCCATGCCGATGCCCACGATGACCAGGATCTCGAAGACGTCCTTCGTGAGCTGGTAGCCCAGGCCCCAAGGCCCCAGGGCTTCGGTCATGTGGAAGGAGGGGAAGAGGCCCTCGGCCACGAGGCCCAGGGAACGCAGGGCCAGGACGCAGAAGCCCCAGAAGATGAGCAAGTGAAAGAAACCGGCGTAGCGGTCCCGCACCATGCGCTTTTGGACGAAGGCGTAGAGAAGGAGCCCCTTCAGCCGCTTCCAAGGATGGTCGAAGCGGTTGTCCGGAAGGCCCGCCAGGAGGGCGCCGATGCGGCGCTGGGCGGTGTTGGCGAACAGAGCCAGCGAGCCGATGACGAAGACCCAGAACAGGATCGTCTGAACGGAATGCATCCCTCTCCTCCCCTCGTTGGTGTGAGTGCGCTCCGGCGCACGACAGGGTCAGGATAGGGCGGCGCGGGGGGTGTTGTCAACAGGGGTGTGAATACATACTCGCATGAGGCATCCTTGCGAAATTGCTATGGGAGTAAGGACGGAGTGGCCTGTAGAAAGCGCACCTTCGCTACCGTTGTTCGACCGGATGACCCTCGCCTTGGGGAGGAAGAAAGCCGATCAGGCCCTCCTTGGCGAGTTTCTTAAAGATCATCAGCGCCTGGATTTCCTGGATAGGAGAGATGCGGATGATGGACTGCACGGAGGTCATCCCGTTGATGCGGTTCAGGATGTAGTTCTCCTGGGGTGTGAAGGAGAGTTCGTTCAAATCGCCGAGGGACCGGCGGAGGTAGGGCAGGTGTTCGATGGAAAACTCGTCCGTGACGAGGCTCGCCTTAATCTCTTTGTAGGCTTTGGAAATCATGGAGTTGGCCAGAGCGTGGCGGGGCTGGAGTAGGAGGACCTGCTTGAAGGTCTCGATGGCCTGCTCGAACTCCCCCGCGTTGAACTGCTTCAGCCCGTTGTTGGCCAGACTCCGGCCTTGTTCCTCCAGGAGAACTTCGGAGGGCCGCGGCGGGGGCGGCACGTCGAGCACCTCCACGATGCCCATCCTGTACATGTCGTAGAGGGTCTTGCTCACGGCGAAGTCCGAGGCGTGAAACATGAGGCACAGATCGCTGATGCGTTTAGGGCTTTCGAGGAGTTGAACCATGCGGTTGTAGAGCGGGTCTGAAAGAATGGACCTCGTGAGGACTTCGGGCAGGATGCGGAGCACCGCTTCGGAGGAGGGGAAGATATTCCTGATGCGCGCCCACTCGTCCGAGCGGCGGGTTCCCTCCATCAGAATGGAGGTCACGTCCATCTCGATGGCCACGTGGGTTTCCTGGGCCGGCGCGTCGTTGTAAAACTTGAACGAGCCTTCATCCCAGAGGAAGAGGTCGTAGATGGTCTCCTCTGCTTTGATGCGGAGGAACCGCTGCACTTCGTCCTCTTGGAGGAGACCGTCCATGACCAGGAGCCGGCCCAACTTGATCCCCGTGTCTCCCTGTTTCTGGAACGCCCGCATGAGGTCTTCCTCGGCGATCTTGCCGTAGGAGAGGAGAAACTGCCCGAAGTATTCGCGAGGGTCGTTGCTGGCCGAAGCCACGATCTTGCCCAGGCGGAAGTAAATTTCCTTCACGATATCCCGGCGCTGCAAGAGGAGGATTCCCGTCTTCTGGCTGATGGCCATCCACTGGAGGAGGTCGGGCAGCGGCATGGTGGCGAAGTCACCGAGCAGGCTCATGGCGTTAGTATAAAGGGGAAAAGGGAAAGGCGGAAGGAGGAAAGAAGGGGACAGGGGACAGGACGCCGGCAGGGGGGAGTTGTGCGCGGACGCAAAACGGGGTGCCGGGCGGTCTCCCCCTCGGCACCCCTTGGGTTTCGTTCTTCCAACCGGCTTACGCGATGGCCTTCTTGGCGGTTTCGCAAAGCACCGTAAAGGCGGCCGCGTCGGTGCGGGCGATCTCGGCCAGGGACTTCCGGTTGAGCATGATGTCGGCCTTTTTGAGGCCGTCCATGAACCGGCTGTAGCTCATGCCGTTCTGGCGGCACCCCGCGTTGATGCGGGTGATCCAGAGGCGGCGGAAGTCGATCTTGCGGACCTTCCGGCCCGCGAAGGCGAAGACCAGCGAGCGCTCCACTTGCTCCTTCACCGTTCTGTAAAGGCGGTGTTTGGAGCCGAAGTATCCCTTGGCAAGCTTCATCAGTTTCTTGCGGCGCTCCACTTTGTGGTGGCCGCGGCGGACTCTAGGCATCGGGTCATCTCCTCAGGCGCCTCCAGATGGAGCGCCGGTTTTCTACGCGCTTGCGGGCAAGCGCCGGTCCTTAAGCGTAGGGAAGGAGCCGTTTCACCTTGGCGTGGTCGGCCGTGTCCACTGTATCGGCCGCCTGGAGGCGGTTTTTCCGCTTGCGGTCCTTGGAGGTGAGAATGTGGCGGTGGAACGCCTTGAACCGTTTGAATTCGCCCGTGGCCGTCGCTTTGAATCGCTTGGCCGAGGCTCGGTGGGTCTTCATCTTGGGCATGGCGCGGCTCCTAGATTCTTCCTACGATTTCTTGATGGGCGTCAGCAACATGACCATGGTTCTGGCCTCCATGGACGGCGCCCGCTCGATTTTTCCCTTCTGGACGACTTCCGTGGCGATACGCTGGAGGAGCTTCTGGGCCATCTCGGGGTGGACGATCTCCCGGCCCCTGAACCGGACCGTGATCTTGACCTTGTCCCCCTCAGAGAGGAACTCCTCGATGTGCCGCTTCTTGACCTGGAAGTCGTGCTCCTCGATCTTGGGCCGGAGCTTGATCTCCTTCACGACGATCTGCTTCTGCTTCTTTCGGGCTTCGGCGGCCTTTTTCTTCTCGTCGTAGAGGAACTTCCCGTAGTCGACGATGCGGCAAACCGGGGGAACGGCGGTGGGAGCGATCTCCACCAGGTCCAGACCCTTGCCTTCGGCTATCACCATGGCTTCGTCGGGCGTCATGAGCCCCAACTGGCTGCCGTCGTCGTCGATGACACGGATCTGGCTGATCCGGATCTGGCGGTTGACCCGCGGTCCTTTTGGCGTCGCGTCTCGGATAGCGCCCTCCTTATTCCAATTCTAGGGAGCGCGCCCTGGTTCGTTCCAGGGCGAGCAGTTTAAATGCTTCCACGGGCATCACGCCCTTGTCCCCGCCCGTGCGGGCCCGCAAGGATACGGAGGAACTCTCCTGCTCCCGGTCACCCGCGACGAGCATGTAGGGGACCTTTTGCAGCTGGGCCTCGCGGATCTTGTAGCCCGTCTTTTCAGTCCGTGCATCCACGCTCACGCGCAATCCCGCGGCGCGCAGATCCCCGGCCACAGCTTCGCAGTATGCCACATGTCGGTCCGCGATGGGAAGGAGGCGGACCTGCTCGGGGGCCAGCCAGAGGGGGAAGGCGCCCTTGAAATGTTCGATGAGAATGCCCACGAACCGCTCCATGGAGCCGAAGGGCGCACGGTGAATCATGACCGGACGGTGCGCCGTGTTATCGGCGCCGGTGTACGAGAGGTCGAAGCGGATGGGCAGATTGTAATCCACCTGTACGGTGCCGAGCTGCCACTCGCGGCCGATGACGTCCTTGATGATGAAATCGATTTTAGGCCCGTAGAAGGCCGCTTCACCCGGCTCCTCGGTAAACGGCACGCCGAGGGACTGGGCCGCGTCCCGGCAGGCGGCCTCGGCTTTGTCCCAGTTGTCCGCGGTTCCCGTGTACTTCTTCGAGTCGGGGTCGCGCAGGCCCACGCGCACCCGGTAGTCCGTCAGGCCGAGAGTTCCGAAGATGATCTTCACGAGGGCCAGGCAGCCGCGGACCTCGGCCCCGACCTGGTCTTCCGTGCAGAAGAGGTGGGCGTCGTCCTGGGTAAAGCCCCGCACGCGCGTCATGCCGTTGAGTTCCCCGCTCTGCTCCCACCGGTAGACGGTGCCGAATTCCGCGAGGCGCACGGGCAGGTCTCGGTAGCTATGGGGCTGGGACGCGAATATCTTGATGTGGTGCGGGCAGTTCATGGGTTTGAGCAGGAAGCCGTCGAGGAGCTTGTCGTCGGCCATGATCTGCCCGGCGCCGATGACTTCACGCCCTGCTCGTTCGTTGACGCTGGCGGCGAGGCGCGCTGAAGCGGCCTCCACCCTGCTCATCAGCTCGGCGCAGGAACAGTTTTCCTCAAGCGCCACATCCATGGACTCGGGGGCCACGATGGCGGGGAACTGGGAATCTTTATAGTAAGGAAAGTGGCCTGAGGTCTTGTAGAGCGTGAGCTTCCCAATGTGGGGCGTGAAGACCTGGGCATAGCCCTGCTTCGTCAGCTCCTCGGAGATGAAGGTCTGCAGCTCCTGCCGGATCGTTGCCCCGGCGGGAGTCCAGAGGATGAGCCCTTGGCCCACGTCTTCATCGATGTGGAAGAGCTTGAGCTCCTTGCCGAGCTTGCGGTGGTCGCGGAGCTTGGCCTCTTCCAGCCTTCGCAGATGCTCCTCCAGGTCCTTCTTGGAGAGGAACGCCGTGGCGTAGATGCGCTGGAGCATCTTGTTGTGTTCGTCGCCCTTCCAGTAAGCCCCCGCCACGGAAAGGAGCTTGAAGGTCCCTGGCTTGATCTTGCCCGTGGAGGGCAGGTGCGGCCCCCGGCAGAAATCGTTGAAGGCTCCCTGCCGGTAGATGGAGACGGGTTCGTTCTGGCCTCGCTCAAAGGCGAGCTCGGATTTAAAGGGTTCTTGTTCAGCGTCGAAAAGGGCCTTGGCCTCTTCCCAAGGCATCTCCTCGCGCCGGATGAGCGTATTTCGGGCGATGATGTCGTTCATCCGCCCCTCGATGGCTCCCAGCTCCTCGGGCGTGAAGGGGGCGGCCCTGTCAAAGTCGTAGTAGAAGCCGCTTTCGATGACGGGGCCGATGGCGATCTTGGCTTCAGGATAAAGTTCCTTCACGGCGTTGGCGAGGAGGTGGGCGCACGAGTGGCGGTAAACGGACAGGGCCTCGGCGGACTTGTCCGTCACGAGCTCGACCCTCGCGTCGTGGTGGATGGAGGCGTAGACGTCCACCAGCCGCCCGTCGACCTTCGCCGCCAGACACGCCGCGGCAAGGCGGGGCGAAATGCTCTCACCCACCTGCAAGGGTGTCACGCCCTCCGGATAGGCTCGGATTGTACCGTCGGGAAGGGTCACCTGGACTTGGGGCACCGCCAACTCCTCAAACCACCACGAGAACCCGGAGGCCGGGAGCCCGGCCCCGGCCATGTCCCGCCGGTCTTGGGCTCCCAGCCCCCGCTTCCCTAAAAAGGGTGGTAGGCGCGAGCGGGATCGAACCGCTGACCTCTACCGTGTCAAGGTAGCGCTCTCCCATCTGAGCTACGCGCCTACACGAGCTTCAAAGTATAGCAGGAGAAGGCGGTTATGTCAAAGGGGTTCGGGTGGAAACGAGGGAAGAAGGAAGCGGGGGAACGAGGGAACGGAAAGATGAGGAGACGAGAGGGACCACTCCTTCAAGGGAGCGCCTGGGGGGGAGCGAGGGTGGCCATCTGCAAGGCGCCGGGAGCCAGGGGAGCGGGGAACTCCGAGTAGAGACGGCTGTACTCCCAGCAGTTCAGGAGGATGCGCCGCACGTAGGAGCGCGTCTCCTTGAAAGGGATGGATTCGATGAAAAGGTCCGGATCTTTGGGACATCTGGGACGCGCGAGCCAAGCGTCCACCCGCCCGGGCCCCGCGTTGTAAGCCGCCAAGGCCAGCTCTAGCCGGCCGTGGTAGCGGTCCAGGAGTTCCCGAAGAAAAGCGCAGCCGGCCCGCGTGTTCCAGGACGGGTCGGTATAGCAGCCGGGCGGGTCGAATCCCAGTTTGTACCGGCGGGCCAAGATCGAGGCGGTGCCGGGCATGAGCTGCATGAGCCCCCGGGCCCCGGAGCGGGAAAGGGCGGCGGGATCCCACAGGCTCTCCTGGCGGATGAGGGAGCAGACGAGCAAGTAGGGCAGGGCGCGGGAGTCCGCCGACTGCGCGACGGCCTCACGAAAAGGCGCCGGATAGAGGACGCGCCACGCGGACCGCGGAAGAGCGTCACCGTTTTCGTTGAAGACCCTCGGGTAAAGGACCCGCGCGGTGCGGATGGCTCCCGAATAGTCTCTGGCCGAGGTCTTGGCCAGGGCGAGCGTCCAAAGCAGGGCCGAACGGGCGGCAGGGTCGGTCTCTTCATCGAGGGCCAGTTGCACCTCCCTGGGTGCGTCTCCCGAGAGGCCAAGATCCATCAGCAGCCTGCCCTTGGCCAGGTGGCTGCCCGGCGGGGCCGGAGGTTCGGCCGGGGAAAGAACTCCAGCCTTTCCAGGTGGCGGCGGCGCTCCCCTGAGGCGGTAGCCGAAGTAGCCGTATCGGTCCTCGCGAAGGGTGAGATCCTTGAACTCCTTCGCCTGCGATGGCCGCATGAGCCCGCGGCGGTATAGGCTGTAGGCCGCCGCATGCCGGTAATCGCTGTCCGTCTGAAGGTGCTGGACGAGGATGCGCCAGACTCCCTGGGCGCCCTTGAGGTCACCCGCGAGGGCCCTGTCCCAGCCCTTGTCGTAGAGGTACTCGCACGCCTCGGGCTGGGCTTGGCCAAAGGCGATGAGGGCCTCGGCGAGCACCGTGGCCCGCCGTTCCGAGGGCTGCCGGATGCGCCATTTCAGGAGGTTGACGAGGGCCTTCTGCCGTCCCTCCGCCGCTTCCGGCAGGCCCATGACCAAGGTTTCCACTGCCTCGGCGGCTTTCTCCGTAGCCCCCGCCTTGGGCAGGGCAAAGCCCGTCCTTGTTATGGCAGCGATCCGCGCTTCCTGAGGAGATCCCACGGCCTCGTATGACTTCAGGGCTTCCGCCGCCCGGCCCTGTCCCTCCTGGAGGCGGCCCTTGAGGAAGACTGCCCAGCCCGCTTCGCCGGCGCAGGAAGGCACGAAATAGGGTAGTTCCGTGCCGAGCGAGGCCATGTCTCCCTCTGAAGCGAGGGAACGAAGGTGTTCAAGTTGAATGGCCGAGGGGAGGCCGCCGAATGCCTTCTTCCAATGGGGCCGCGCCTTGAAGAAGGCCTCTGAAGGGGAGAGGGCGGGCGCCCTCGTCCAGAGCCAGAGGGCCAAGACTTTGGCCTCCTCGGTTCCTCCCGTATCCTCCAGGAGCCCCCCGAGGCGGGCGTGGAGGGCCGGGTCCTGTGGCGCGGCGGCCAAGAGGGCGCGCACGTAGGGGATGGCCCCCGCCTTGTCTCCAGCGGCCTCCGCCTGCTCCGCTAAAAAAGCGGCCGCTTCTAGCTTGTAGGAAGGGTGGGGCTGGGCGGAGAAGAGGCTCTCGTAAAGCACCTTCGCCTCTGCCAGCCTTCCCGCCTGCACCAGAAGCGCCGCCCGCCAGGCGGCTCCGCATTCCCACAGGGGGCATTGCATGACCGAGGGCTGGCCGTACTCGGCGAGGGCTTCTTGCGGCTTGTTCTGCAGATCGAGAATCCGGCCCGCCGCGAGGTGGTCCAGCCCCTGACGCGCCGAACCTTCCACATGCTCCGGGGGGGCAAGAGCCTGGGACGGAACCGCGGGGATGGTCCCGGCCAGCGCGACAAGAGCCCCGGCCAGGAAGAGCCTACATGCCCAGGAGCGAGGTATCGCCGTCCGCGAGGTACTTGGCGAGTGCTTTGTCAAAGTATGCCCGGCTCTGGATCGAGGGCCTCGGGAATCGATGCTCATAGGCCTCCCGGCTTCGGTCAATGTCATCCCGCAGGAGCGCGTAGAGGTTCTTGCTCCGCTTCCCCTGTTCTACTTCTCGCGGGTGGTAGAGGGCGATTTCCTGGACCAGGAGGCGGGCGAAGCGCTGAGCGTCCTCGTGAAGTTTCTCCTCGCCGGGCGGAACGGCTTCTTCTGCGGGCTTGGAGGGGGCCGTCGCCTCCACTACTGAAGGCGGCTCCACGACTTCCTCAAGCTGGGGGGGTGGTGCGGGAACCTCCTCCACCACCTCGGCCACGTCGTACGTGTCCGCGGGATGGGACGGATAGGCCGTCTCCTTAGGGATGTCGGCCACGATAGTCTGGTTGGAGGGGACGTCCTCCGGTTCGGGGGCCTCGGCCAGGGTGCCGCTGTCCTCGAAGAGGAGGCTCTCATCGGCATCGGCCGCGAGCGCCTCGGAAGTCTTGGGGATGACGATGCCTTGGTTTTCCAGGGCCGGCGGAAGAGGGTCGCGCTTTGGCCGGAGGGGGAAGATATCAATGACGAGCGATGCCATCCTCACGAGGATATCCACGCTGTAGTGGTCCAGCTTTCCACCCTCGCCCGAGTCGGCATAGACGAGGGCCGAAACCTTGCCCTTCAAAAGCAGGGGCGAGATGAGGCTCCGCCGGACAGGGGGACCGGGAGGGATGAAGGCGGGCACGGCGCCGTCAAGGAGCATGCGGGTGCGGGAGCTGGCCACGGTGCGGAGGATGGGATCGTCACCGAGGTTGGCGCGCCAACCCTTGACCCCGCCGTCGAATCCGAAACCGTTCCAGCCCTGCACCGCTTCGTCCCGGAGCACGAGCACGGCTGCACGATGGGCGAACTCTTGAAGTCCCTGAAGGAGGGCCTCAAGGATCTCTGTCTGGCTCTTGGCGAATTCGATGGATTCGAGCCTGTACAGGAGGACGTTGTTGAGCGCCGCCGGGGCGGACGCGGGCGCGGCGGCCGGCTCGGAGGGAGCAGGGGGTTCGGGAGCCGGAAGCGCTCCGCCGATGCTCCTGGCCAGATCGCCAGCCTCCGGGAGGACCGGCATGGCGGCTAGGGCGTTCTTGAGCTGCAGGCCCACCGCATCCAGGGCCGCGCGCATCTCGTTCAGGTGTTCAGCGAGCTTGTCGGCGATCAGTTCTTCGTGGCTCATGGGATCCCCTTCTCGAATGCGCGTTCCGCCCGATTTCAAATTGTAGGGACGGGTCCCGGCGCCTGTCAAGGCGCGAGCGCGCGGCCCGGGCGAGCTTACCGGTGATGCGCTAAGGTGACCCCGAGCCAAAAAGGTTGGGGCCCGCGGTTCCGGGGAGAGGAAGGCCCAGGTGCTCGCAGGCCCGGGCCGTGATGCGCCGTCCCCGGGGCGTACGCTCCAGGAAGCCGATCTGCATGAGGTACGGCTCGTAGATCTCCTCCACCGAATCCTTCTCCTCGCCGATGGAGGCGGCGATAGTGTTCAGCCCCACGGGGCCACCGGCGAACTTCTCCAAAATGGTGAGGAGGATGCGGCGGTCCACGTCGTCCAGGCCGAACCGGTCCACCTCCATGCGCTCCAGACTGTCCCTGGCCATGGCCAGGTCGATGGCGCCGTCGCCGAGGATCTGGGCGTAGTCGCGCACGCGCCTCAGGAGGCGGTTGGCGATGCGGGGCGTCCCCCGGGACCGCCGGGCCAGCTCCGTGGCGGCCTCAGTTTCCAAAGGCACCACCAGGAGCTTGGCGGAGCGCTCGGCGATGATTTGGAGGTCCGGCACGGGGTAGAAGTCCATGTGGAAGGTGATGCCGAAGCGGTTGCGCAGGGGCGAGGAAAGGAGTCCCATCCGGGTCGTGGCCCCGATGAGGGTGAAGGGCTGGAGGGGGAGGGTGATGGTCCTGGCCCCTGGCCCTTGGCCCACGAGGAGGTCGAGCTTGAAGTCCTCCATGGCGGGGTAGAGGATCTCCTCCACGGCGGGGGACAAGCGGTGAATCTCATCGATGAACAGGATGTCCTGGGGCTCGAGGTTGGTGAGGAGGGCCGCGAGGTCGCCCGCCTTCTCGATGAGGGGGCCCGAGGTCACCCGGATGCGCACCCCCATCTCCGCGGCGATGATGTGGGCCAGGGTGGTTTTGCCCAGGCCGGGAGGGCCGCAGAAGAGGACATGGTCGAGGGCGTCTCCCCGGCGGGCCGCCGCCTGGAGGTAGATGTGGAGGTTTTCCTTTATTTTTGGCTGCCCCACGTATTCGGCTAGGCGACGGGGCCTGAGGGCCGCTTCCCACTGTCTTTCGGAGGCGTCCCCGGAGCCCTCCAACACGCGGTCATCCGTCATGCGGCCCCCGTGAGGACCTTCACGAGCCGGTCGAAGTCCTCGGGTCCATTGTACACGTGCGGGCTCACGCGGACCCGCCCCATGCGGAAGGCCGTCAGGACGCCCGCGTCTCTCAGGCGCCGCTGGGCCTCCGCCGCGTCGGGAAGGTCCAGGAAGACGACGGAGGAGCGCTTGGACGAGGAGAGCGACACCACCGTGGGAATACCCGTACTTTCGAGGCGGGAGCGGAGGTCGTCCAGGAGGTGGCCGAGCCTCACCGCTACTCCCTCGGGGCCAGCGGGTTCGAGGAGGTCCAGGTAGGTTTGGGCTCCCACCATGGAGATCCACGGGGGCGTACCGCCGTCCCAGCGCCGGGCGGAGGCGTAGGGCTCCAAGTCCGTGTCGGTGAGGAGGGTCAGATCCTCACAGCAGGGGACCGAATACCATGAAAGGCAGGGGTTGCGCAGGCGGTCCAGAAGCCCCGGCCTCACGTAGAGGGCACCGATGCCGCTGGGTGCGGCGATCCACTTGACCACCTGGAAGGCGAAGAAATCCACGTCCGTGTCACGGAGATCCGGAGGCCATGCGCCCACTCCCTGCATGCCGTCCACGAACACGAACTCCACGCCCCGGCCCTTGAGATCGCGGCTCAAGGCGGCCAAGTCCATCTTGTATCCGGTGCAGAAGGAAACCCAGGAGAAGGCCACGGCTCGGGTCCCGGGGGTGACGGAGGCGAGGATCTCCTCCTCCGTCACGGGGGCCCCGGGGCGCCCCGCGAAGATCAGGCGGGCTCCGTCCTGCTGGGCCATCTTGAAGGGATAGGAGACGGAGGGAAATTCATTCATGGGGATGACGATGTCGTCTCCCTTGCGCCACGCCACGGCGTTGACCGCCTTGATGAGGCCGTCGGAAGTGGAGGAACAGAAGGCCAGATCGTCCTCCGAGCATCCGAGCCACCGGGCGAAGGTCCGGCGCAGGCGCCGGGGGACCTCGGGAGTGTACAAGTCTTCGGGATTACCTTCGCAGGAGGTCTCCACGAAGTTGTGGAGGGCCTGGGCGACGGGTCTCGGATAGGGCTGGTCGGAGGCATTGTTCAAGTAGACAAAGCGCTCCGCCGCTGGATAAAGGGTTCGAAAATCATCCCAGAAAGGAGCGTCACCCGGCAAGGTTCCTGGACCCATGCTTGTCTCCGTCGAAGGCCCTCAAGGAGGTACCCTAGTGGAAGAGAATCCCGAGGAGGCCCTTTTCTCTGGTGACGGGCAACGTAGTGAAGTCGCTCTTGGCCCCCGCGCTTCCGAACTCCCGCAAGGTTACGGTGATGCTTCGGCGGCGCTCATCCTTGCCCGACTGCACTTGGACGCGTTCGAACTCGGCCTTGACCAACTGGAAGGGCGACTGGCCGGAAAACCAGTACACCCCCGATTCCGTCACCTTCACCTTGCGCCCGAAGAGCGATGATTCTGTGGTGGTCGAGAGCCGCAGGCGCGTGCAGGGGATGACGCGGCCCTTGGTGGTGGTGGCTTCCTCCGGGGAAAGCTCTTCCTTCTGCTGATGGATCTTGATCTTGCGCGCCTGGCCGTGCATGAATTCCAAGGCCCCGGTGGTGAGCTTGAAGGGATCGCGGTTCGGTTCCTGAAACTCCAGCTCTAGAGCTTCTAGGAAGGGGTTGAGGGCCTCATCTTGGGCAGGTTTAGCCTTCAGAAGAAGGCGCATGGTGCCGTCCTTGAAGCCCGCGAAGTCGGTGGGGCCGGCCTCCAGCCAGATGTAGTCCACACCATCCCGGGTTTCGGAACCCGTGACGGCGAGGTTGAACCGCTCGGTCTTGAGCCCGCCCGGCCAGCGAGTCTCGATTCGGTAGGAGGCCCAAGCTCCGGGAGCCGGGGGCAGGGACAGAAATGTGGAGAGATCCTGCCCGGACGCCAGCGCGCACGCGCCGAGCGTGAGGATCGTGAGCAGGACTTGGCGGAGAGTTCTTCTCATGGTTGCGTCGCTCCAGGGCCAAGGATACCTGCTCGGGGCGCGGTGGTCAAAGACAAAGGGGGGATGAGGAGGCGAGGGGGAAGGGGAGAGGAAGGTTAAGGCACTGGTCACCCCCAGCGGCGGCTTGATTCGACGGAGGTCCAGTGCTATAAATAACCGGTCAAGGAGGTTCTCCAAGGATGGGGGATCAACTGCGCGCCCGCGAGGAGGCTATCCTCCTGGGGCTTCTTATGAATTTTCTGGAGACGCGGGAGCCGGTAGCCTCCAAGCGGCTCGCGGCCCAGTGCTCCGAAGGCCTCTCCCCTGCCACCGTGAGGAACATCCTCGCGGGGCTTGAGGAGAAGGGCTACCTCATTCAGCCCCACCCGAGCGCGGGCCGCGTGCCTACGGATCGGGCCTACCGCTACTTGGCGGAGCACGTGGCCATGGAGGCCGAGGGCGAGGAAGATCCGGACTGGTCCGAAGTGGAGACCCTCGCCGCCGACGGCAGCCTCAACGCTCTCGCCCGCGCCGCGAGCAACGCGCTCGCCCAGCGCGTTCATTGTTTTGCCTTCGCCGTCACTCCCGCCGCCAGAGAACTGCGCCTCAGGAGCTGCGAACTCGTGCCCCTTTCGGCGGGCCGGGTGCTCTGGGTGGTGGTATCCCAGGCGGGGCAGGTTCTGGAGGCCGTCCTTCGGTCTCCAGAAGCATACAGCCATGAAGAGCTGCGCTGGTTCAGCAACTATTTGAGCGAAACCTATGCCGGGTGGTCCCTGGGCGAGATCCGGAACCACCTGCAGGGCCAGGTGGAGGGCGAACGAGCCGAATGCCGGCGGGAAATCCGCCAGGCACTCGCCCTGGTGGCCCCCTACCTCCTCGCCGTCCCGGGAGAGAGGGAACTCTTTTGGGACGGGGCTTCGTGGCTTTTAGACGCCCCCGGAGCAGAGGGGGACTTGGGGACCGTAAGGGCCCTGCTGGAATCGCTCCAGCGGAAGTCCCAACTCCTGGATCTTCTGGATGCCCTGGGCCGGGAGAAACCGGGCCTCCGGGTGGTCCTCGGGGCGGACTGGCCCGATCCGGCCTCCAGAGGACTGGCCATGGTCGCCGCGCCCTTCGGGGGTGACGCGGCGGGCTACGGCCTGCTGGGGGTGATCGGCCCCGTAGCTCTGCGGTATGACACGACCATACCCCTCGTCCGGCGGGTGGCGCGCCTGGCATCGCTCGCCAGCACGAGGCTCTGAGGCTCTTGACGGAGGACGGCCCCATGCCAGACGACCAGAAAGTGGTCCCAGGCGGCCCGCTGGAGCCGCCCAGCGAAGACGATGACATCTCCATCGAGTTCGTAGACCACGAGGAGGCCCCCCCTGCGGAAGGCTCGTCTCTGCCCACCGGCAACGAGAAGGAAACGGGCATTGCAGAAGCCCAGGGGAGCGGCGCGGAGTCCTCTTCCACCGTCGGCGAGCTGGAGCAGAAGATTGTCCTTCTGGAGGAGCGAATCCTGAGGCGCCAGGCTGATTTCGAGAACTACCGCAGGCGCCAGGAGAGAGAGCAGGACCAGCTGCGCAGGCAGGCCATGGCTTCCGCGGTCGAAGGCCTCCTGCCCGCGCTGGACGACCTGGACAGAGCCCTGGACGCCGTGAGGGGAGAGGTGTCCTCGGACCACATGCAGGGTCTCGCGCTTGTGAGGCAGCGCATCATGGATACCCTCGGGAAGATGGGGCTCGAAGAGATCGTGGCTCAGGGCCTCCCCTTCGACCCGGCCCTCCATGAGGCCGTGGCCATAGCCCGCCAGCCTGCCCTGCCACCCATGACGGTAACTGCGGTCTTCCAGAAGGGGTATACCCTCGGGGGTAAGCTGCTCAAGCCGGCGCGCGTCGAGGTGAACGGACCAGCGGAGGAAGCTCAAGGAGGGGCGGATGCCTAAGGTCATCGGGATCGACCTCGGAACTACGAATAGCTGCTTGGCCTTCATCGAGGGCGGACAGCCCGTGATCATTCCCAACCGGGAGGGCGGAAGAACCACTCCGTCCATCGTGGCCTTCACGGACCAGGGGGACCGGCTCGTTGGCAACCTGGCCAAGCGCCAGGCCGTGACCAATCCCGCCAATACGGTCTTCGCGGTCAAGCGCCTTATGGGCAAGAAATTCAACGAGGACGTGGTTGTGGAGGCGCGCAAGCTCCTGCCTTACACCATGACCGAGGCCCCCAACGGCGACGTGCGGATGAAGGTTCGGGACAGGGAGTACTCGCCCCAGGAAGTCTCAGCCTACATTCTGGCCGACTTGAAAAAGAGCGCGGAAGAGTACTTCGGCGAAGAGGTGAAAGAGGCCATCATCACGGTCCCGGCCTACTTCTCCGATCCGCAGCGGCAGGCCACCAAGGACGCAGGGCGCATCGCGGGCCTTGAGGTGCTCCGGATCCTCAACGAGCCCACGGCCGCCTGCATCGCCTTCAACCTCGACGAGAATGCCAGCAAGACGGTGGCCGTGTACGACCTGGGCGGCGGCACGTTCGACATCAGCATCCTCAAGGTGGGCCAGGGCCTCTTCGAGGTGGTCGCCACGGCGGGCGACACCTACCTCGGGGGCGAGGACATGGACCGTGCCATCATGCTCGAGCTGGTGAGGCGGTTCGAGAAGGAGACGGGCATCAACCTCACGGCGGACCGGCTGGCCCTTCAGCGTCTCAAGGAGGCGGCCGAGAAGGCCAAGTGCGAGCTTTCGGCCATGACCTCCACGGAGATCAACCTCCCCTTCATCGCAGCGGACCCCACGGGGCCGAAACACCTCGTGACGGTCCTCTCCCGGCCCGAGCTGGAATCCATCATTGCCGACATTATCACCAGGACCCGAAAGCCCTGCGAGGACGCCATGAAGATCGCGGGGCTCACCCCGGCGGGGATCGACGAGATCCTGCTGGTGGGGGGCCAGAGCCGGACTCCCCTGGTAATCCAGACGGTGCGGGAGATTTTCAACAAGGAGCCCCGCCGGGACAAAAACCCCGATGAGGTGGTGGCGCTGGGTGCCGCCCTGCAGGCCGGCATCATGACGGGAGACGTGAAGGAGATCGTGCTACTGGACGCCATTCCCTTGAGTCTGGGCGTGGCCACCAAGGGGAACATGTTCGTGAAGCTCATCGACCGGGGCTCCGCCATTCCCACCAAGAAATCGCGCATCTTCACCACGGTCGTGGACAACCAGGACTCGGTGGAGATCCACGTCCTCCAGGGCGAGCGGGAGGTGGCTGGCGAGAACATCAGCTTGGGCAAATTCCAGCTCGTGGGCATCCCCCCCGCGCCCAAGGGCCTGCCCCAGATCGAAGTGACGTTCGACATCAACGCCAACGGCATCGTGTCCGTCTACGCCAAGGACATCATCACGGGCAACGAGCAGAAGATCGTAGTGAACCCCTCCTCGGGCCTTACGGAGGAAGAGATCTCGCGCATCGTGTCCGAAGCCCACGTGAAGGAAGAAGAAGACCGGCGGGCGGTGGAGATCCAGAAACTCAAGCTCAAGCTGGAACGGCTGCTGGAGAACAACCGGAAGGCGTTCAAGGAGTTCGGCGCCCTCCTGGACGCGGAACGGCAGACGGCCATCGAGGGAGCGCTCAAGGAGGCCCAGCGCAATCTTGCCGCCGACAATCTCACCCGGATGCAGGAATCCTTGGAGGAACTCTCGCGGGCCTCCAGGACCCTCTCCGAAGTCATCCTCTACGATCCGAATGCCATGGGAGGCGGGAGCCAGAAGACATGACACCATCGGGAGACTACTACGAAATCCTCGGCGTTCCTAAGGACGCCAGCCAGGAGCAAATCAAAGCGGCCTACAGGAAAGCGGCCCTCAAATTCCACCCCGACCGAAATCCAGGGGACAAGGCCTCGGAGGAGCACTTCAAGAAGGCCTCGGAGGCGTACTCGGTTCTGGGTGACCCTCAGAAGCGGGCCCATTACGACCGGTTCGGCACGGCGGGGGGAGGCATGCCTCCGGGTGGGGGCGTCCCCTGGGACTCGGATGTCTTCACGGACTTCTCCGACCTCCTGGGCGGCCTCTTCGGGTTCTCCGATCTCTTCGGCGGCGGCCGGCGCAACCCGCACCGGCCTCAGCGGGGCGCCGACCTCAGGTTCGACATCCGCCTGACCCTGGAGGAGGCCTTCCTGGGCAAGGAGGAAAACGTCGAGATCCCCCGGGAGGATCCCTGCGCCGAGTGCAAGGGCTCGGGATCCAAGACGGGCCGCCGCTTGACGTGCCAGACGTGCCGCGGACAGGGGACCGTGGCCTACCGGCAAGGCTTTTTTACCGTGAGCCGCACCTGTTCTCACTGCGGAGGCACTGGCGAAGTGGTGCAGGACCCGTGTGGAACGTGCCGGGGGCGGGGCCGGATCAGAGCCAAAAAGTCCATCAAAGTGCGGATTCCCGCTGGAGTGGATGACGGCTCGCGGCTTCGCGTATCGGGCGAAGGCGAAGCGGGGGAGCGCGGAGGGCCGCAGGGTGACCTTTACCTGTTCATTTCCGTGGAGGAGCACGCCTTTTTCAAGCGCGAGGGGGCGGATCTTTTTTGCACCGTGCCTCTCAGCTTCCCTCAGGCGGCCCTGGGGACACAGCTTCTCATCGCCACCCTCGAGGGTGAGGTGGAGTTGGCCGTCCCCGCGGGGGCCCAGCCTGGCCAGCAATTCAAGGTCGCCGGGAAGGGCATGCCCCGCATCGGCAGGTCCGGGAGGGGCGATCTGATCGTGGAGGCGGAGGTTCAAAGCCCTAAGCGGCTCCACAAGGAAGAGAAAAGGCTCTATGAAGAGCTCCTCAAGCTCGAGAAGGACCGCGAGGAGCACGGCGGAGGATTTTTCAAAAAAGTCTTCGGCCGAATGGCTTAAGACATCGATAGGGGGTTACCAATGCGGTTCATGGGGGCCATCCTCGGGCTTTCCTCCCTCGCTCTTTTGGCGTCCTGCTCGTCCCTGACGGGCTCCAACGACGAACTGACCCGGCGAGTCGATTATCTGCGCCAGGACGTGGAGGACCTCACCAAGCAGCAAAAGTCCCTCACGAATGAGATTCAGAAGCTTCAATCCGCGGTGCAGGCCATGCCAGCCATTTCTTCGGCCCCCGCGGTTCCGGCCGCCCCTCCGGCGGGGGGCTCGCCGGTGACCGAGCCCGCGCCCGCCCTTGTGCCTGCGCCCGCCATCGAACCAGCGCCCGCCGCGGAGGCACAGAACCTGGCGGCGGACCCCTCAGCCCTCTACAAACGAGCCCTGGATCTCATGGAGCGAGGGCAGTACACGGAGGCCCAGGCCGGCTTCGCCAGCTTCATCCGCCAGTTCCCCCAATCGGACTTGGCCGATAACGCTCAATACTGGATAGGGGAATGCTTTTACTCCCAGAAGAACTACAAGGAAGCGGAGACGGCCTTCAAGGCCGTCCGCGACCACTTCCCTTTCGGCAACAAGGTGCCCGACGCCCTCTTCAAGCAGGCCCTCTGCGAGCGCCAGCTCGGCCAGGAGGACCAAGCCAAGGCTACCCTCAAGTCCCTGATAGAGGATTATCCCGACTCGGAGGCGGCGGGGAAGGCGAAAGGCAAGGACTGAGTGACCCTCGCACTCACCGGCCCCTCGCCGTGACCTACCCTCCGGGCGAGTGGACTCCCCTGGCCGCGGACGCCTCGGCCCGGCGCTATTTCGTGGGACGGGTAGAGGGCCGCGAGGTTCTGTTGGCGGATTTCGGTGGCGACGCCGATGGCCTCGAGCGATTCGTGTACGTCAGGGCCCTCCTGGAGGGTTGCGGCGTTCCGGTCCCCGAAATCTATGAGGCCCGCTCCGAAGAAGGCTGGATTCTTCAGGAATTCGTTCGCGGCCGGCCCTTGTCCAGGGCGCGCTGGACCGAGGATCTCCAGCGAGCCGTCCTGAACCTGGCCCGCGGGATAGGCTCCATGGAAGGCTGGTCCGACGGTCCGGAGCTCCTTCAACTGGACGGCGCGCGCCTGCGGTTCGAGCTGGCCTTTTTCAAAGTCCATTTTGTCGAGGGATTCCTCAACTGCCCCGCGCCGGGAGGCCTGGCGCCCGCTCTCGATGCGCTCGCCGAGGAGGTGGCGTCCTATCCCCAGGTCATGGCGCACCGCGATTTCCATTCGGAGAACCTCCTTGAGCGCAAAGGAGGAGGGCTCGTGGTGGTTGACTTCCAGGACGCCCTTCTGGCGCCTAGAGCCTACGATGCCGCCTCCCTCGCCGTGGACCCCTACCGAAAGCAGGGACGCCGCTTGGACGAAACCTTCAAGTCGCTCTGGCTCGCCGGGAGCGCCACCCGGTCCGAAGAGTTTGACAGGACCGCCCTCCAGCGGTCCCTGAAAGCCCTGGGCACCTTCGGCTACCAGATCACCCGCCGGAAGCGAGCCCGCTACATGCGCTTCGTGGGCCCCCAGGCCCTCCGGACGTTGGATCTGCTCTCCTCCTCCCCCGTCTCGCTCGCCTGCTTGGGGCCGCTGCTGGAAGGCCTGCCCGTCTAGGAGGCCGCCGGGTGCGTGCTAAAATGCAACCGGGAGTGCAGCGCATCCGCGTGCGGGAGGGCCCTCATGTCTGAACCCGATTTCACCCATACCTTGGCCGAATGCCTCGGCCGCTACCTGGAAACCGTCCGGCCCCAGCTCCAAAGGGCAGGACGGGCGGTGGTGGAGAAGGGTTCGGGGATACCCGTAGAGCCGCTCTTCACGCCTCTCCAGTTCCATGAGCCGGAGTACATGGACAAACTCGGGCTTCCCGGTGAGGCGCCCTTTACCCGGGGTATTCAGCCGACCATGTACCGGGGCCGGCCGTGGACCATGCGCCAATACGCGGGCTTCGGCTCCGCGGCCGAATCCAACGCCCGCTACCGCTACCTGCTGGAGCAAGGACAGACGGGGCTTTCGGTGGCTTTCGACCTGCCCACCCAGATGGGCCTGGACGCCGACCATCCCCTCTCCGAGGGCGAGGTGGGCAAGGTGGGGGTCTCCATCTGCTCCCTGGAGGACATGGACGTCCTCCTCGACCGCATTCCGCTGGATAAGGTGTCCACCTCCATGACCATCAACGCCACGGCGTTCATCCTCCTGGCTATGTACCAAGCCGTGGGGGAAGGCCAGGGCACGGGGCCCGAAACGCTGACGGGTACCGTGCAGAACGACGTGCTCAAGGAGTACATCGCCCGGGGGACATATATTTTCCCCGCGGAGCCCTCCCTGCGCATCATCACGGACATCTTTGAATACGGAACGAACGTCATGCCCCGATTCAATACCATCTCCATCTCCGGGTATCACATCCGCGAAGCGGGGAGCACGGCGGCCCAGGAGATCGCCTTCACCCTCATGAACGGGCTCACCTACGTGCAGGCGGCGGTGGAGCGAGGGCTGGAGGTCAATGAGTTCGGCGCGCGCTTATCCTTCTTTTTCAATGCTCACAACGACTTCCTGGAGGAGGTGGCCAAGTACCGCGCGGCGCGCCGCCTCTGGGGCCGCCTCATGAAGGACAGGTTCGGTGCCACCAACCCCAAGGCGCGCATGCTGCGCTTCCACACGCAGACCGCGGGCTCGACCCTCACGGCTCAGCAGCCCGAGGTGAACGTGGTCCGCGTGGCTCTTCAGGCGCTGGCGGCCGTCATGGGCGGAACCCAGTCGCTTCACACCAACTCCATGGACGAGGCCCTCGGCCTGCCAACCCAGACGGCGGCGACCCTCGCCCTGCGCACACAGCAGGTCATCCGCCATGAGAGCGGCGTGGTGGACACCATCGATCCCCTGGGGGGTTCCTACGCGGTGGAGTACCTCACCGACGCTCTGGAAGCGAAGGCCCTGGAGATCATGGCCAAGGTGGAAGAGCGCGGAGGCATGGTGGCGGGCATCGAGTCGGGCTGGGTCCAAAGCCAGATCTCGGACGCCGCCTATCTCTACCAGCAGGCCATCGAGAGCGGAGAACGGGTGGTGGTGGGCGTGAACGCCTTCGCCGGAAGCGCCGTATCCCCTCCCATCCTCAAACTCGACCCCGGTATCGAGCGACAGCAGCGCGACCGGCTGGGCGCGCTCAGGACAAGGCGCGATCCCGCCGCCTGCCGGCGTGCCCTGACGGGGCTGGCCGAAGCGGCCAGGGGAGGAACCAACCTCATGGGGCCTACCCTGCAGGCCGTCAAGGCCTACGCCACGGTGGGCGAGATCATCGGAGCGCTGAAGGACACCTTCGGTACCTTTGAACCCCGTTAGGGTCCAGGAATAGCACGCCAGCGTCTGGAGTTCACATGTCTTAGCGGCGTCCTTTCGGACGCCAAGCTTTAAGGAGGATTCATGTCGAAGAAACTTATCGTGATGGCCCTTGTCGCCTCGGTCCTTTCGCTCTTCACGGCCACGGCCGCCGTGGCGGCTTGCGCTCATAAGGGCTGTCCCGCCAAAGTGGCCAACAAGCAGGGATGCATGATGCAGGGCAAGGCCTGCCCCCACCAGGCGGACATGCAAGCCGCCTTCGCCGCTTTGGAAAAGGATCTCGCGGTCATGGAAAAGGGCATTCCCGCGGCCGGTCAGGCGGCCTTCATGAAGGAGCACCAGGCCAACCTCAAGAAGCTCCTGGACGCGCGCGCGGCCTGCATGAAGGACTGCAAGATGATGCAGGGCGGCCCCAAGCCGGGCATGAAGCCCATGACCCCCGCCTCTCAAGTTCCCAAGACCTGATCCGGTCCGAAAGGGATGAGGCAAGCACGGGAGCGGGGAGACATCTCCCCGCTTTTCCCGTGACGGGGCGTTCGCCGCATTGCAGGCGTTCAGGGCGAAGCTATATACTATCAGCCGGATAGGGAGGAGGTTCCGCCATGCGCGCCCGATGGCTTGTCCTTGGGATGTTGGTGATCTTCCCGCTGCTGGCCCAGGCTACGCCCACGGCGATCCTCGTGGACACGAGCCGGTCCATTCCTCCGGCCCAGTTTGAATCCCTCAAGGGGTCCCTGGAGGCGGCGTTGCCTGATCTTGTCTCCAAGGGCCCCGTGGCTCTTTATGCCTTCAACGACGAACCCGTTAAACTGGTGGACTACACCACGGACCAAGGGGCCCTGCGCGGGGGAATCCAAAAGCTCGCCGAGGGCGGGCGCTTCACCCTCCTATACGACTGCCTCTTCACGGCCGAGAAGGACATGGCCGCCCAGGGACCCTCCGGGGTCATCCTCCTCTTGACTGACGGGCGGGACGAAAACTCGGCTGTTACCCTGGAAGACTTCGCCGCCAGGGCGAGCGAGGCTCACGTGGCGGTGGTATCTGTGGGCCTGGGGGCCACCGAGGAGAAGACCTTGCGGCGCTTGGCCGTCCTCACGGGCGGACGCTACGCGGGCATCCTGGGCAAGGGAGACGCCGCGAGCTTCGTGAGCGCGTGGCGGGAAACGGAGGCCGCGCTTCCGCCCCCGCCTCCTCCCAAGGCCGAGGTGATCCAAAAGTCCCAACCTGCGGTTGCCGCCGCCCCGGTTCCACCGCCTCCCGCCGACCATTCGGGACTGTGGATTCTCGCGGTGGTGTTCCTTGCCGGGTTCGCCATCGTAGTGGTGGTCCTGGTGGTTCTTCTGAGACGGACCAAGCCTCCCGAGGCCCGCGTGTGCGAGACCTGCGGGCGAGCCCTCCAGGCCTGGGAGGCCCAGTGTCCCGATTGCCTCGCCAGCGAGCTCGCCATCACGAAGCCGGGCGTGGACCCTCAGACCCCGGCGGCACCGCCGCTGCCCGAGATTGACCCCGCTCTCCTGCGGAAGGGCCCGCCCTCGGAGGCTCTTGAGCACACGCTCGTGCTGGACGAAGTGCCCGTTCTGGTGCTCCGGCGGGGGAACAACCCTCCCCGCATGTTCCAGCTCCCTCCGGGGCAGGTCGTCTCCATCGGCCGCGACAAGGTGAACACCATCTCCGTGGCCGACCAGACCCTCTCCGCGCAGCACTTCCGGATCGTACAAAAGGAAGGGAAGTTCTACTTGGTGGACCTCCAATCCACCAACGGGACGTATCTAGACAACGCCCGGGTGACCCTGGCCGAGCTGGGCAGCGGCGCCGTCATACGGGCCGGCCAATGCGAATTCACTTTCCGCCTGGAGATGAAAAAGCTCAGCTGACGCCTCGGCGGCGCGGCGTTCCGCCCGGCCCGCCACCGGGCGAGAGCAACCCGGCCGGCCGAACGCCCCGTAGGCGGAGCAGGCCGTGCTCCGCCCGCTCTCCGGCGCGGTGCTATTCGGTGGGCGGAGGCGGGGGTTCGATCTCCTCGATGTGTTTTCGGAGGAGGTGGACCTCCCGGCGGAGGAGCTCGACTTCCCGTTCCTCGTCTTGCAGGATGGACCGCATGAACCAACTCGACAGGAGCCCGGCCAGGGTTCCAAATAGGGTGATCCCCGCGGCCATGAGGACGGCGGCCACCAAGCGGCCGGAGAGGGTCACGGGGTATTTGTCTCCGTAGCCAACGGTGCACACGGTCACCCAGGCCCACCACACGGCGTCCTGGGGTGTGCGGATATTGGCGTTCGGCGCTCCCGCTTCAGCCTCCAGGATGAAAATGGCCGCGAAGCCCGCCACCATCATCGTGGCGAGAAGGGCCGTGGCGAAGACCGCGCGGGCCTTTCTCTTGTAAAGGTGGGACAGGAGGGCGCCGGCGGAGGGGAAGGCCCACATCTGCCGGGCGACCCAGCCGATGTATACGAGCCGCCCCACTCGCAGCAGGTTGTACTGGGGGAGGCTGGCGACCAGATCGATCCATCCCCATCGCAGGAAGGCTTTCTTGGACGGGGCGATCCACAGGCGCACGAAGAAGTCCGCGATGAACAGGTAGCAGATGGCGTCGTCGTACGTGTCCAGCAGGGCGCGGGCCGGCTCCGGCAGGGGAAGGAAGTAGTAGGCCAGCAGGGCCGCCATGCCGTAGAGGGAGAGCAGTCCAAGGCCCACGTGGACCAGGGTCAGTTCCTGCGGGTGGCGGCTTATACGGTCTCGTGGCATCGGAACCCCAAGCCGAGGTTAGACCAGGACCAATGATCCGGCAAGAGGCGAGAGGCGCGAGGGGCGCCCAAGGCTCCGCGTCCCCGGGGGGCCGCCTCCGAGCCTGGCGAGGAGGCTCCAAGGGTGGGGTGGGGTCCCCTGC
>JBBIKI010000005.1:0-55682 GCA_037445535.1 Acidobacteriota bacterium
GATCGTCCCGTCCTTCACCACGGCGTCGAGGCCGCCCACGCGGGACTGGTTGTTGCGGATGTTCTGCGTTCCGACGAGGCCCGCCCTTCCCGCCACGGGGTCCTCGGGCGTGCAGTTCGGCATGAGGTCGTGGGCCCGGCGGAACCAGTAGACGCAGTAGTCCGCCATGCCGGGCACCTCGGGGAAGGCGCGGCGCACGGCGTTCACGTAGTCCGTCCCCCGCTCGGGCTTGAGGCGACTCGCGCCCATGAAGGGCGGATTGCCGATGATCACGTCCGCCTTGGGCCAGGGCGCGGGGTGGCCCTCGGCATCAATGAGCGCGTCCCCCGCGATGAAATTCGCGTCCAAATTGTCCAGGGGCAAGGGGCTCTCGATGCTCCCCAGCTCGTCGATGGCGAGCTTGCGGGCGATCATCATCGTGACTTTGGCCATCTCCACGGCGAAGGGGGTGACGTCCATCCCGTGGAAGTTGGCCGCGGACACGAAGCCCAGGCTGGGCTGGGCGGGCAGGCCCTTCCTGGAGAGCTCGGCCGTGCGCTCCAGGGCGCGGGCTTCGAGGCGCTTGATCTCACGGTAGGCGATGTAGAGGAAGTTGCCGGAGCCGCAGGCCGGGTCCAGCACGGTGTAGTGCTGCATGCGGCGCAGGAGCTCGCCCAGGCGCTTCTGCGTGGTGGCGTTCTCGATGAGGTCGCGCCAGGGCTCCACGATGGTGGGCCCCACGATCTTCATGATGTCCGTGGGGTGGGTGAAGTGGGCACCGAAGGCGTGGCGCTCCGCGGCCCCCATGGAGTGCTCGAAGATCGTCCCGAAGATCTCGGGCCGAACCTTGGACCAGTCCGAGGCCGAAGCTTCGCGGAGGATGGCCACCTCGTCCTCCATCAGCTCGATGCGCGCCGGATGGGCGAAGAGGCCACCGTTGAAGTAGTCCACCCCCTTGAACCGCCCGCCCGGCGTCTTGCCCGGCGTGTTCATCTCGGCGAAGAGGCCGCCCAGCAGGTCGTAGCTCTGGCGCGGCTCCGTGCACTCCTCCAGGAGGCGCGTCACGAGGTAGCGCTCCAGGAGGCCGATGTCCTCCGCGAAGAGGGCCACGAGCATCTGGAGGATGAAGCGCTGGGCCTCCTCCCGGGGTACGCCGCGGATGAGGAGCTTGTTGAAGCACCGGGCCAGGAGGTCGGCGGCCTTGCGCGTCACCGCCTCGTGGTCGTTGCCGAAGACGGGCTTCTCGTTCGTGGGAAAGAGGAAGGCCAGCGGGCCGTAGCGCTCGGGCAGCTCGGCGAGGGTCACCCGGTCCACGGGCGTGTCCATCTGCGTCTCGAAGTCGTAGACCCAAAACTCGTCGAAGTTGCAGAGAACCACGTATCGCGGCCGCCCGGGGACGAGGCGAGTCCAGTAGTCGAAGGCCTGCCGGTAGTGTTTCTTCAGGTCCTCCCCGCGCTTCTTCATCTCGATGAGGACCACGGGCTTCCAGACGTAATCGGCGAAAGCTGTCCCGCCTCCGTCCTCCTCAGGCTTCCTCACGCGAAACTCGGGCGTGCCACCGACTTCAAGGCACCCCTGGCGGGCGAAGCCCTGAAAGAGCCGGTCCAGGAAAATCTGGGCCTCGCCCTTCTCGTCGCCCTTGATGTATTGGGAAGCCCACGAGGTGAACTCGGCGAGACGCTTGGTGCGGGATTCGTCCATGAAGGCAATTATGCTCTGGCAAACCGTGGAACTCAAGGAGGACGGCGTGAAGGGGCAGGATGGGGCAGAAGGCGAGTGGTGATCGTTGGCCGGCTTCGCTTCAGCCCGGCGGAGTGCCTTCGGCCCAGAGGAGGCGGCAGGCGAGGATCTGCACGCCGGATTTGCCCGGCGAAAGGGTGAGCGTCTCGAAGGGAGTCTCACCGTAACGGCGGGCCGCGTCCTGCCCGAGCGTTTCGGCTTGGGCTTCGATCTGCGCCAGGTCCCGCCGGGCGGCCTCCAGTTCCGCCTGGGTCTCCGCGACCTCGCCCCGGGCCCGCTCGGCCATTCTCGTCTTCCCCACGGTCCTGGAGATGGCCCCGCCCACGCTGCGGCGCGAGCCGAAGAGGCCGCCCAGGAGCCCAAGGCCTGCCGACACGACGGTCTCGGTAGTGCGCGATGAGGCGTCGGCCCGGTCCTGGTCCAGTTCGAGTTCAAGTCGGGCCACCTTGTCGCGCGCTTTCTGCAATTTTGAGCCGAGCGCCCCCACCTGCTTCTGCGATTCGGCGGCGGCCATGGCCTGGCGCTGAGCGGAGGCGCGGGCCCCGAAGGCCTGGGCGGTCTCGCCGGGCTCCTGCAACGCATCCGTGATGGGGTCTCTGAGCACGTTGAGACGCTGCCGGAGGGCGAGAGACGCCGCGGCGGCTTTGCCCGCCTTGGCCGCGTCCAGGCGGTCAAAGAAGCCGGGCAGGGGAAAACATGAGGCGCCAGGAGGAGGGGCCGACGTCCTTGAGGCCCTATCCATGGGCAGTGCATCGGCCGCCAGCGAGCTTTCCAGGGTGGCGCCCGCGAGGAGCCACCCGGCGGTCAGGCGCGAGATCACGGGCGGGCTCTTGGCCTTGACGCGGTAGCTGAGCTCCGCCTCCACCTCAAGGTGCGGGTGAAGCTCCTTCCCTCCTCCGAATACGGCCTCCCAGCCCGCGGGAACCACGGGGCCGCCCAAGGAGGACGCGGCGGGAGCGGGCCCGATTAGGGCCGCAGGCGGTTGCGGAGCCGAAGCCGGCGCGGCGCTTGTTGTCTGGCGGTGCAAAAGACCAGTGAGCTGGGGTGCCGTCAGCGGTCCCGCGAGGTAGGACATGCACTGGCGGGTTTCGAGGAGCCTTGGGTGGCCTGTCTTCACGTCGTGGACCACGAAGGTCCGCGGCGGAAGATCCGCCAGGAGCGCTGCCGCGCTGGAACCGCCGGGCAGGGAGCCCAGGGCGTCGGCCACGCGCCGCCGGTCCGGCTCCGTTTGGAGGCGGCCCAGGAACCACAGGCCCGCGTTGGTGAGCCCCTTGTAATCCAAATCGATGGGGTTCTGTGTCGCCAGCACCACGCCGATGCCGAAGGCTCGCGCCTGCTTGAGAAGGCTCAACAGGGGGCCCTTGGTGGGCGGGTTGAGAGGGTAGGGAGGGAAATAGCCGAAGACCTCGTCGAAGACAATCAGGGCGCGGAGGTGGTCCGAGCCGGGTTGCCGCCTCGTCCACGCGGCGAGCTCGCTCAGAAGCAGGCCCAAGAAGAAGAGCCGCTCACCTTCCGAGAGGTGGGCGAGGGTGAAGACGGTGGTGGCGCCTCGCGGGGCCTGGGCACCCACAAAGGCGTCCAGGTTCAGCGGCTCGCCGCGCCGCCAGAGGCCCAGGGAGGGTGACGCCAGGAGCGCGTTGAGCTTCATGGCCAGGGCCGTGCGGTCTTTCGCGGGGATGACCGTGTCCAGGTCCATGATGCCCAGGCGCTGCAGGGGAGGCGTGAGCACCTGCTGGACCAGGTCTTCTAGGGTGAGGCCCTGGCCTTCGCTCCACGATTTCAAGAGAAGCTGGGTCAGGAGGAGGCCCTGGGGGCTCGTGGCGGGATCGTCCTCGATGCCGGCGAGAAGAAACAGCGAAGACACGGTGCCCAGGGCCGAATCGCCCCGCACCTCGGGATCGTTCAGGGAAGGAGGATCAAATCGATTGAGGACGTTGACGGGGCTCGTGGAAGCCCCGGGCGTGAAGACCTTCACGGGAGCGGCCTTGAGGGCCGCCGAATCGGACGCGGCCAAACCCCAGGCGGCGAGGTTCTGAGCCCATTGCGAGGCCGTGTCCGCGGCCTTCTCCTCCCCGCAGAAGGGGGCGAAGTCCTCCACGCGCCCCTCTGGAAAGACGAGCAAGCGGTTGGTCAGATCCCCTTTGGGATCGATGACGAGGGAGGGAATCCCCGAGAGAGCCGCCTCTTCGAGGAGGTTCACGATGTGGCCCGTCTTCCCCGACCCCGTCATGCCGATGACCACGGCGTGCGTGGTGAAGCGGCCGGGGTTCATCCTCGCTCCTTCGCCGGGGGCGCCGTCCTTCCACCGTCCCAAATAGAAGTCTCTGTCCATCCGTGAGGTCTCCGGTTTTAGGATAGCACGGAGGAGACCACGCTGAACCGATATGCTCTCCGCGCCGCTCGGCGGGCCGCGTGGCCGCTAGACGTGATTGCGGAGGAGGAGCTCCTTGGGGCTTGGCTCCAGGTAGGTCTGGCTCGCGAGGTAGGGGACCGCGTACCGGCGCACGAAGTGGCGCACGAGGGTTACGGGCACGATGAGGGGGGCTGCCCCGAGCCTGTAGTCCTCCACGGCCTGCTCCAGCTCCCGCCGGTCTTCCGCCCCAGCCTCCCGCTTGAAATACCCGGCCATGTGCTGGAGCACGTTGACGTGCTTCTTGACAGTGGCGATCTTGGCCATGGAGCCCATGAAGCGGAGTTGGTACTCCCTGGCCAGGGCGGACCGGGGATGGTCTTTGGCGGACGCCACGAGGCGGCCCAAGGCCGTGTATCCCTTGGGTTCGTGGGCGAGGAGGAGGAGCTTCTCGCGGGCGTGGAAGGCCACCAGATCGCCCACCTTCCATGGAGTGCTGAAGATACGGCGCAGGCGGACGTACGCGAAGACGCGCTCCACGAAATTCTCCCTCAGCCACGGATCGTTAAGACGGCCCTCTTCTTCCACGGGAAGCAGGGGAATGCTTTCCAAGAGAGCCTGGGCGAAGAGGCCCCGGCCCGACCGGGAAGGTACGCCCGAAGCGGGGTAGACGCGCACGCGCTCCATGCCGCAGGTGGGGGAGTCCTTCTTCAGGATGTAGCCCGAGAGGTTCAGCCCCGCCAGGGCCTCGCACTTGGCCGCGGCATAGCGGCGCATGGCCTCCGTGTGGTCCGAGCCGCTCTTGGGCGCCACGAGGCGGACCTCGCCGTCCTTCTCCGCCAGCCGAATGGTCTCGCGCGGCGTCCCGAGTCCTATGTCCACCTCGGGGCACACGGGGACGAAGCGCACGAAACGGCCAAGCACTCCCGTGACGTACTGGTCGAGCTTGTGCTGGCCGTCATACCTGACCTTGGCTCCGAGCAGGCACGCGGAAACGCCTAGGAGGATCTCTTCGTTAGATGGCAAGAGAGTTTCGTGCTCCGCAAGACCCCTCCTCTTCGTCATTGACTCCGCCCTCCCCTAGAATAACGGTGAACCCCCAATTGTGTGTTCTCCCACAAGCGAAGGTTGATGAACCCCTAATAGATTCGTTCGAAGAGCTTCTCGGCCCGAGCTGGGTCTAGGGATTTCAGCACCTTGTACTCCTCCAGAGCGAGGCCGCGGTTGCCCGAGGCCAGAGCGCTCAGCCCCAGTCCGAAGTGGGCGTCAGTGCTCTTGGGATTCAGGCGGATGGCCTCCTTGAAGGCCGCGGCGGCATCCCCGTTCCTGCCCGTCTCATAGAGAGCCCTGCCCATGCCGCAGTGGCTCTCCGCCGAATCGGGATCTTGGCGGACGGCCTGCCGGAAGGCCTCCTGCGCCAAATCGAAGCGTCCCGTCTGGAGATAAGCTTGGCCCAGGGTTTCGTAGGCATTGGCTGTCGCAGGGGCGGTGCGAACCGCCTGCTGGCACGCCTGGAGCGCCTTCGGCGCCTGGCCCATGGCGAGATAGCACCGGGCAAGGTCTACGAGAGCGCCGGTGTCGCCAGGAAAGAGGGTGGAGGCCTGGAGGTAGGCCTCGCAGGCTTCGGAGAGCCGTCCGGTCCGTTGCAGGGCTGCGCCGAGCCGGAGGTGAAAGTCGGCCGCCTCGGGTTTGAGCAGCACCGCCGTCTGGTAAGCCTCCGCGGCGTCCTCCTCTCGCCCCAGGCCTTCGAGGCACGCGCCCATTTGAAAGAAGGCCTCCGCGTAGGAGGGGTTCACCTTAGCGGCTGCCTTGAAGAACGGCAGTGCCCTAGCGTAGCTGCGCTGCGTGAGGAAGGCCACGCCGGTGAGGTAGGCCCGCTCCGAGGGATCGGGGGCAGCCCCGCGGCGGTCCGAGAGGGTGGACAGGGGGCGGGGCGGCCCTGGGGTCAAATCGAGCAGAGCTTTGGCGGGGACGGCGAAGTTGAGGTTTTGACCGTCCTGGCGGAGGAAGGCGGCCACGCCTACCACCTGCCCCGCGAGGTTGACCACGGGGCTACCGCTGGAGCCCGGCGAGATGGGGGCACTCATTTGTATCACCGTGCCCATGGGCCGGAGAGTCCTGATCGCGGAGACGATGCCGTCGGTCACCGTTTGTTCGAGTCCCAGAGGGCTTCCGATGACGACCACGGTCTGGCCGGGTTCGGGGAGGCTTGCGGCGACACCCAGCGGGACGGCCGTGCCCGCGGGCATGGCGACGGCGAGGCGCACCAGATCCTTGGACCGGTCCTGAGCCACGACGCCCGTCACGTCGAAGGTCCTGCCTGAGGCGATCTTCACCTGGACGCGGCTCGCGTCCAGCACCACGTGGTGGCTGGTCACCACGTCTCCGCCGGTATCCACGAAGAAGCCGCTTCCTTGAGCCAGCTTCTTGCCGGAGCTTGCGAAGGTCTGGACGAGGACTACGGAGGGTTCCACGCGGCGCACGAGGCCAGGCAGGTCATCCTCGGGCGAGACGGCCAGAGAGGAAGCCAGCGCGGCCAAAGCAAGGGCCATGGAAGCCAAGTTTCGGAGAAGGAAGCGGCCGCCCATGAAGTCCCCCCTATGGCTTCCCGCTAGTACCAGTACCGGCTCACCGAGTCCAGCAGGCGGGAGACCGTATTGCGGTTGCGGCGGCGCCGCTCTTCGCCCCCGGCGAAAGCCGGGTAGGAGGGATCGGGATCGTGCAGGGTAGCAATGGCACCGGGGCCGAGGGCCTGGGCCCACCTGGCCATCCAGTCTCCGGGCAGACGTTCCGGCACGGGCAGGTCCATGAGGGTGAGGTAGAGGAGCGCCCACACCCTCGGGACAACGGCGGGGGCGTAGCCTCCTCCCAAAGTGAAGAGGACGCGGCCTTCGGTATGGCGGGCGGCGAGATCAAAGATGCGCGTGTAGAGCGCGTGATAGGTTCGCGTGGTGAGGGCGAGATCGCCCATGGGATCGGCGAAGTGGCCGTCCGCCCCGGCCTGGACCACGATGACCCTCGGGGAAAACCACGAGAGCGCTTGTGGCACCACGGCATCGAAGGCTTCCAGGTAATCGTCCCCTTCGGTGAAGGGCTCCAGCGGGATGTTGATCTTCATGCCCCGGCCCGAGCCGGACCCGAGCTCGTGGATGTGTCCCGTGCCAGGATAGAGGTAGTAGCCCGACTCGTGGAGGCTCAGGGTGAGGACGTGATCGCTCTCGTAGAAGAGGCTCTGGACGCCGTCGCCGTGGTGCAAATCAATGTCCAAATAGGCCACGTACCACCCCCGGCTGACAAACTCCTGAATGGCTACGGCCAGATCGTTGTAGAGGCAGAAGCCGGCGGCCTTGGCCCGCGCCGCGTGATGGAGACCGCCTCCGAGCTGGAGGACCCGAGTGTCTGCGCCGCCGGCGATCAGGCGTGCGCCGTGGAGGGTTCCGCCCACGAGCCACCGGGCCGCCAGGTCCATGCCCGGGAAGATGGGATTGTCGGGGGTTCCCAGGCCGTGCTCCATGGCCCCCGCTGCGGACTCGCCCCGGTCCAGGGCCTCCACGGCCGCCACGTAGGCTTCGTCGTGCACCGTCAGGATTTCCTCCCGGGTGGCCACGGGCGGTTCCACGGCGCTGATGGGGTATCCCAAGGAGGCGAGGAGGTCCGTGAGGCACGCCAAGCGGGCGGGAGTGAAAGGATGGTCCTCGCCGAAATCGTAGCGGCGGTACTCGGGGTGGTAGATTACCGAAGCCATGGCTTGGGCATGGGCCAAAGAACGGTGAACTGCGCCTCGCGCAAAGCCTCGGCCAGGGGCAACGTCTGGTTGGTGTCCACCCTGAGCACGGTCCTGATGCGGCCTTTCCCGTTGGGGTAGGTGAGGATGGAGCGGATGTTCACGTTCCTGTGCCCGAAGAAGGACGTCAGGCGGGCGAGCTCTCCGGGAACGTCATCCAAAGACACTTCCAGCCGGCCCGTGGAATCGTAGACCCCGGCCAGCTTCAGGAGGGCGTCCAGCAAGTCCATGTTCGTGATGATGCCCACTACGGTCCGTTCCTCCACCACAGGGAGGCATCCGATCTTGTGACTCCGCATGACCCTGGCCGCTTCTTCAATGGGGTCCGAGGGGTCCGCCGTGAGGACGGAGCCCCTCATGGCGCACCGGACCGCGTCCGAGCCCTGCTGGGGTGACGGGCAGAGGGCGCTCGTGGCGAACCGCACGTCCCGGTCCGTGATCACCCCCGCGAGGACGCCGTCCTCGACCACGGGGAGGTGGCGGATGCCTTTCTCCTGGATGAGTCTGCATGCTTCCAGAAAGGTGGTTTCGGGGGAAATGGTGGTGACCGGAGTCTTCATGATCTCCCGAACGAGCATGGCGCCCTCCCCAAATTATGCCGTGCGAAAGCAGGTTCTGCGGAATACGATCTTCACTCCAGGCTCCAAGGGGATAGAATCGGCCTGAGCACTTGCTTCGTCCACGAGGACGGCCTTGGCCTCCAGTGCGCAGAGCCAGGGCAATTCCTCCACCATCTGGGACAGGCGCCCCAAGGTGGCGGCGATGCCGGAGGCCGGCGGCAGTCCGAGCCGCAGAAGGACTTCGGCCACGTCCGCGTCGGTCATGGGGGTGATGCGAAGTGCCGACGGCCTTCCCTGCCTGTGAAGGCGCCAGAGGGGGCCGAAATCGGGGTCCGCGTGGAGCGACAGCCCCAAGCGGATGGCCTTCCGGGGAGGAACTCCTGCCGCCTTATCTCTGAGGGCGATCCCAAAATGTGCCAGCAGATCGCGCCCTTTCTCCCCGGAGAAGATCTCGGGCGCGTCAGCGCGCATCCGGGCGGCGAGGGCCGCCTCCACGACGCGCCGGGCCTGGGCGGGGTCCGCGTCCTCATACCAAGGCAAGCGGCCCGGGGGACGGGAGCGAAACGCTACGTAGGGCATGACCCGGGCCAAAGCCAGCGCCGCAGATTCCGGGAAGCGGTAGGAGGGAAAGACTCGGCGAGGTCCCCCCGATTCTCCCACCGCCGTCGCCCCCACGGGGATCGCGCCGCTGGCGCCCATGAGGGAGAGGAGGACGGGCTTGGCTTTTCCCGTGGCTTTCTCGGCCCGGATGGCCGCGCGGCGGATGGCGCGGGCCACGGGGCTCGGATCGCAGGCCCCCACGCAAGCGAAGGTGGCGATGAGGGCATCCACGTCGTCGTTCTCCATCGCCTCCTTGCAGGCCCGCTCGTAGTGTTCGGCCCTGGCCATGGCGCCGAGGTCCATCACTCCCGGGCCCGAGAGGACCATGCCGTGGGCCTCGCACGCGTCGGCGCAGATGGTAGCGATGCCGCCAGAGTTGGCCACGACGGCCACGCGGTTTCCGCGAGGAAGAGGCTGAGTCGACAGGAGGAGGGCGATGTCGAACATCTCCTCCAGGGTTTCCGCCCGGATGACGCCCGCCTGCTGGAAGAGGGCTTCCACCTCCTCGTCGTTCTGCGGGCTGGCCGCGATGTGGGCCAGGGCGACCCTGCGTCCGGCGCCGCTGCGGGCGCTTTTGACGCACAGGACGGGCTTCTTGAGCGAGATGCGGCGGGCGATGCGGGCGAAGCGCCGGGGGTTGCCGAAGGTTTCGAGGTAGAGGAGGGCGATGTCGGTCAGGGCGTCTTCCTCCCAGAACTGGAGAAGGTCGTTGCCCGAGACGTCGGCCCTGTTGCCCGCGGAAACGAAGGTGGAGAAGCCGAGACCACGTTCCGCCGCGTACTGGAGGATGATCAGCCCGAGGGCCGCCGAATGGCTGTAGAAGCCGATGCGCCCGAGGGGGGGCATGGTGGTGGCGAGGCTCGCGTTGAGCCGGACGGCCGGGTCGGTGTTGAGCAACCCCAGGCAGTTGGGGCCCACCATCCGCGCGCCTCGTCCCCGCACGAGCCGGACGAGCCTGTCCTGGCGGCGGCGTCCTTCGGGGCCCGTTTCGGCGAACCCTGCCGTCAGGACCAGGAGCGCCTTGGCGCCTGCTTTGAGCGCCCGGTCGGCCACGGACAAGACCTTGGAGGCGGGCACGGCGATGATGGCCAGATCGGGGGGTTCGGGTAACTCCTCAAGGGAAGGATAGGCGCGCACGCCTTCGATGGCCTTGGCTTGGGGGTTCACGGGGTGGGCCGCTCCGGCGAAGCCCGCCCTGAGGATGTTGCGGAATAGCAGGGTCCCGAGGGCCGATGGCTCCCGCGAGGCCCCGACCACGGCCACGACCTTGGGCTTGATTAGGGGTACGAGGGAGTTGGCCGTAGCGATGCGCTCGCGCGTCTCCGCCCGGTCCTGCACGGCGTGGGGGCTGCTCACGGGGAATTCCACGTGAATGACGCCCCCGTCGATGGCCTGGGTGGGCTGGAACCCCGAGTTCTTGAACACGTGAATCATGCGGTCATTTTCAGACAGGACGTCCGCCTCGAAGCCCGAATAGCCGTAGCCCGCGGCGATGCCCGCGAGGCGTTCCAGGATCAAGGTGCTGATGCCCCGGCCCTGGAAGGCGTCGGCCACGAGGAAGGCCACGTCGGCCGCGTTGTGCCCCATGCCCACGTAATTGCCGAGGCCCGCCAGGACTTCTTCGCGCCCTTCGCCGATGATGGCCAGCACGCAGGCGCGCTCGCGAGGGTCTCCCGTGCAGAGGTCCTCGATGAACTTGCGGGGAACTTGGGAAACTCCCGCCATGAAGCGCATGTAGAGGCTCTGCCTGGACATGGCGTCCATAAAACCCGTGACGAGAGGCACGTCCTGCGGCTGGGCGATGCGAAGGAGAAGGCCCTGGCCGTCCTTGAGGAGCACGAACTCCCGGTATTCCGCGCCGTTGGGAATGATGCTGAACACGTCACGCCTCCTCGCGGGTCCATGGCCATAAATGCACTATAAATATACTCCCGCTCGGGCCAAAAAAGCAGGGGCGGGGGGAGCCTGGGCTCCTCCCGCCCCAAACTGCAGGATCGATGGACGAGAAGCAGCCTATCCCTCCTTCTGGACGGTGACGCGGATGATCTCCACCACGTCCGGGTTGGCGAGAGTGGTGATGTCGCCCGTGGCGCCCCTCGTGGAAATGGCCGCCAGGACCCGGCGCATGATCTTGCCCGAGCGCGTTTTGGGCATGTCCGGAACGATCCAGACGTTCTTGGGCTTGGCGATGGGGCCGATGTGGTCGCTCAGCGCCTGAGCGATGCGTACGCCCAGCTCAGGGGTGGCCTTGTAACCCGGCTTTAGGGAGACGTACAACTCGGGGATGCGGCCCTTGAGCTCGTCGGGAACGGGCACGACGGCGGCCTCGGCCACTTCGGGAACGGTGAGGGCTGCGCTCTCCAGCTCCTTGGTGCCGAGCCTGTGCCCCGCCACGTTGATGACGTCGTCGATGCGGCCCAGGATGCGGAAATAGCCGTCCTTAGCGTACACGGCGCCGTCGCCGGCCACGTAGGGCCAATCGTGCCAGTCCGTGCTGTTGGGGTCTTTGCAGTAGCGCTGGAAGTACACCTTGGTCATGCGCTCGGGGTCGCCCCAGATGGTCTGCATGAGGCCCGGCCACGGGTTGCGGATGCAGATGTTTCCGGCCTTGCCCGCGCCGGCAGGAAGCTCGTTCCCCTCATCGTCGAAGATGATGGGATAGATGCCCGGCACGCCGGGGCCGGCGCTGCCCGGTTTCATGGGCGCGAGGGCCGGGACGGTGCTGCACAGGAACCCGCCCGTCTCCGTCTGCCACCACGTGTCCACGATGACGGCCTCTTTCTTGCCGACGACGTTGTAGTACCAGCGCCAGACCTCGGGTTCGATGGGTTCGCCCACGGTGGTCATGTGCTTGAAGTGATAGTTGTACTTCTTGGGGATCTCCTCTCCCGCCCGGCGCAGGGCGCGAATGGCGGTGGGGGATGTGTGGAAGATGTTGACGCCCAACTCCTCGGCGATGCGCCAGGAGCGTCCCGCGTCGGGATGGGTGGGGATGCCTTCGTAGATCACGGATGACGTGCCCAGGGCGAGGGGCCCGTAGACGATGTAGGAATGCCCCGTGATCCAGCCGATGTCCGCCATGCACCAGTACACGTCCTCGGGGTGGATGTCCTGGATGTATTTGGACGTTCCCGTGACGTAGGCGAGGTAGCCGCCGGTGCTGTGCTGGCAGGCCTTGGGACGCCCCGTGCTTCCGCTGGTGTACATGAGGAACAGGGGGTCCGTGGCGAGCATGTGCTCGGGCTCGATGCGGTGGCCCCGGTATTTGGGCAGGAGGTCGTTGATGATGAAATCGCGCCCCTCAATCAGAGGCGTCTCCGCGGAGTACTTGCCGGGATAGCGCTCCCAGACCAGCACCTTCTCGGGCGGGGCGTCCTCCTCCTTGGCCTTGTCCACGGCGATGTCGGCGTTCTTCTTGTGGTCCAGGAGCTTGCCGGCGCGGTAATAGGAGTCCATGGTAATAAGCACGCGGCTCTGGGAATCGGCGATGCGCTCGCCGCAGGCCTGGCCCGAGAATCCGCTGAAAACCTGGGAGTGGATCACGCCCAGCCGGGCGCACGCCAGCATGGTGATGGGCAGTTCGGCGGTCATGGGAAGATGCAGCGTCACGCGATCGCCGCGCTTGAGCCCGCAGAAGTCGCGCAGGACGGCCGCGAACTCGTTCACGCGCACCCAGAGCTCCTGGTAGGTGACGTGCTGGATGGGCTCGTTTTCCGGCTCCGGCACGAAGTGGAGAGCGGTCTTGTTCCTGTTCTTCGCCAGGTTCCGGTCCACGCAATTGAAGCAGGCGTTGATTTCACCTCCCACGAACCACTTCCAGAAGGGGGGATTGGACGTGTCCAGGGTCTTCGTCCAGGGCTTGTACCAGGTCAGGAGGTCGGCGTACTCCTTGTAGCACTCGGGGAAGTTCTTCTCGCTGAACCGCTCGAAAACGGCCGGGTCGGCGAGATTGGCCTGGGCCACGAAAGAAGCAGGGGGCTGGTACAGTTCCTCCTCTTTCCAGTGAACCGCGAGCTGGGCTTCGTTGGGTTCGGTCGATTCATTAGACGCCATGGCAGAGGCCTCCTTCAGAAAGCGGGGGACGAGAACCACTGAGCAATACGATCAACGGACCTTGGCTCATGCAAGGGCGGCCTTCTCCGGCGGCTTGATGGTCGCCATGACCAGCGCGACGATGATCAGGCAGGCCCCGGCGATCATGAAGGCGGGCATCCAGGCGGCAACGCCTTTCCCCGCACCCATGTCCTTGAAGTAGCCCCCCATGACGGGCCCCAGGATGCCTCCCACGCCGTAGGACGTGAAGACCCATCCGTAGTTCCGTGCCACGGTGGCGGACCCGAAGAAATCGGCCGTGATGGCCGGGAAGAGGGCGAAGTTACCGCCGAAATTAAACCCGATGATGGCCGCGCCCAGATAGAGGGCGTATTCATTGCCGGCCATAAAATAGAAAGCGAACATCATAATGCCCTGGATGAGACACATGAGGACGATGGAGCGCTTGCGGCCCAGTTTATCGGAGAAGGAGCCCCATGCGATGCGGCCGATGCCGTTGGAGATCGCGTAGAAGACCCCCATGGCCGTGCCCGCCATGAGAGCCGCTTGGGCCCCGTCAATACCCGAGGCCACGAGGGCGTCCTTGGCGAAGAGGGCGATGATGCCGATGACCATGAGTCCGGCGCCAGCGCCGATCATGAAGGTGAGCCAGATGATGTAGAACTGGGGAGTTTTCAGGGTCTGGCTGGGCAACATGCCGCTGGGTATGCCGGCCCCCGTCGCTCCCTTGGCGGCTGCTTCAAACTCCTTGGGCTTAACCATCCAAATGGAGCCCACCAGGACGGCGACGAGGAAGATGAATCCGTAAATCCTGAACGTGCCCAGAACTCCGTAGGTCTTGATCAAATTGGCCCAGGGGCCAGCGAGCTTGACCCAGATCAGGGCGCCGAATCCGAATCCCGCCACGGCGATGCCGGTGATGAGGCCCTTGTTTTTGGGGAACCATTGAATGCCCACCGCGATGGGACAGACGTAGGCGAGGCCGATGCCCGCGCCGCCGATGACCCCTATGCAGACGAGCATGCCCCAGAACGTTCCGCCAAAGAACGAAGCAAGGATGTATCCCGTGCCTAGAAGGACGCCGCCGAGCGCCGCCACCATGCGGGGCCCCACCTTGGCCTGCCATTTTCCTGCCAGGACCATAACCACTGCGAAGACCGCCAGGCCAACCGAGAAGACCCATTGGCTCTCGGCCGCCGTGAAGTGGAAATCACCATTCTTCGCCGTGAGAGCTCCCGCGAAAGCCGCCCAGGCGTAGATGGCTCCAAGGCTCAACTGGATGAGAAGGGCTCCAAGCACAACAAACCAACGGTTCATTCGAACCTCCCTTGAGACGTGCCGTTCAATTCACAACGTACCCGCGTAGGCCGCGCTTAAAAGGAGTACATCACGCTCAGGGCGATTTGGTTGCCGTCGGTGGTCATGACAGGGGAGGTGATCGCAGTGTAGGAGTCTAATTGGGCGTGCAGCCACTCGAGGCCAAGGGCGTAAGGCCCGACCTTGTAGCGGAACATCACGTCGCTCTGCCAGTTCTTGAGCCTGCCGCCAGCCGCGACCCATTGGCGGACGTCCTTGTCGTTCGGGTTGTCAACGCCGTAGAAGGCGAAGGCGGAAAAGCGGTCGGTGAAGTTGTAGCCCACCTGCATCCACCCGCCCCAGCCGGCGATGTCACCAAATTGGGTGAGGTTGCCGAACTGCTGCCCGATGGCGCGGCCGTAGTAGACGTTGCCCTGGAGCATGAACTTGGCGAGGTCAAACTTATAGCCCGCCTCATAGGCCTTGCCGCTCATGGTGCTGTGCTCGGGGCCAGGGCCTGAGTTGAGCCCGTTGACTCCCGCCAGATTCTTGGAGTCATAGTGGCCGACGATGTAGGCGCTCCACGCTGCGTTGGGGGAGAACTTCCCGCTGAAGTTGAAGCGCGCTTCGATCTGGGGCCGGAACCCCACGCTCCCGGCGCTCTGCCAGCCAAGGTTGTTGCCGGGGCCGTTCCAGGAGCCCTGGAAGATTCCTCCCACGAACTGCACTTTCGTGGAAGCGTTCTTACCCGTCAGATCCTGGTAAATGTAAAGGCCGGGGAACCTCCAGCCGATGTCACCGGCGGAGCCGTACCCCAGCGGGAAAGCAATGTGCGACATGGAAACGGGCACGTTGCCGAAGAGGGGAGACCAGTCTTGCCCGAGCCTTATGGTGGTACCACCCTTCTGCAGGTCCACATAGGCCAACCGCAGGCGCGGCGTTTCCTGCTCGTTGCTGAAGGCTCCCGTTCCATTATAGCCCCCGAAGAAGTCGCCCTCGATCACGCTGTGGACGTTCCATCCGTTGGCGAGCTTGGGGCCATCGAAATCAAGGGTGAGCCTGGTGTTGCGCATGTCCCCTCCGCTGAACCACCGGTTATGCGCGGACTGCGGCGGCGAGGGCCACTGGGCGTTTTGGCCGTTTCCGAACTCAAAAGATTGGTCTTGGGTGAAGAAGGTTCCGTCAATAAAGCCCTTGATGGTGAGGACTTCGCCTCCACCAGTTTTGACCGTCACGGGCGGAGCTGCCACTTTCTCGGCCTTGGCGGCCGGAAGCTCGGCTACGGTCTTTTGGGCCTCCGCGAGTTGTGCCTTCGTCTCGGCCAGGCTCTTTTCGAGCTGGTCGACGCGCTGGACGAGCTTTTGGAGCGTGTCAGAATCAGTCTGGGCAAAAGATGGAAGGGCGATGAAGCTGAGAAGGATGGTGCACAGAACGGTGATCACACCTAGTTTAGCCAGCTTTTTCATATCCATTCCCGTCATCCCTTTCTCCCCCCCCGACCTGTATCCGTGGCCGGTTGATCAAGGTTCCGACTCTTGTTCCACCTCCTTTCCGAAGGTTTCGCCGGGCCGGTGAATGACGGGTTGTCTGGTCTAAGCCCTAACTTTCCCACGCTAAGAAGCAAAAACCGGACAGGGGCAACATCCCCCCCCGTCCGGCCGGCTACGTTTCGGCGCACTGGGCGGGCTCTCCATTCCCGCCAGCAGGCCGCGGCTGATCTCTCAGAAGCTCAAGACAAGGCCTTCCCGCATTTGGGGCAGAAGGCCGCCTCCGGGTCCGGCACCGCCGCGCCGCACTTGGCGCAGAAGCGCGAGTCCGCAGAGGCTGCCGAACCGCCGTTCTTTTTCGGGTCTTCCGCCATGCCCTCGCGCATCTCCGACTTGAAGTTCTTGATGGTTTTGCCCATGGCCCCGCCCAACTGGGGAAGCTTGGACGCGCCGAATATCAGCACGAGGATGATCAGGATGATGATGAGTTCGGGCGTTCCAATGGTGCCGAAGAGGGCGAGGGCGGTCAAGAAGGCCATGAACGCTCCTTATTCAACGATGACCTTTCGGTACTTCAATTTCCCCACCCGGAGAACATAGCACGCCTTGACGTTTCTGAAAAGCAAGGCCTTCGGGTCGGTGACCTTTTCCCCATCGAGCGTCACGCCCCCCTGCTCCAGGAGGCGCCTGGCTCCGTTTCCCGAAGAGCACAGCCCCAGCTCCACCAAGAGCTTGTAGAGCGGAAGGGCCTCCGGGCCGAGGGCGATGCGGGCCTCCTCCATGGCCTCGGGGTCCTCACGCTTGGAGAACACCCTGTCGAAATGCTCGGCGGCGCCCTGGGCCGCCCCAGCGCCATGATAATAGGAAACGAGGGTGGCGGCCAGATCCCTCTTGGCCTTCATGGGATGGAGGGCGCCGGAGGCGACCCTGGCTTTCAATGCGTCCACCTCCGAAGGGGTCAGGTCGGTGGTGAGGAGGAAATAGCGCCACATCATGGCGTCCGAGACGCTCATCACCTTGCCGTAGATGTCCTCAGGCTCTTCGTTGATGCCGATGTAATTTCCGAGGGATTTGGACATTTTCTCCACCCCGTCGGTGCCCTCAAGGAGGGGTACCGTGAGGACCACCTGCTCCTCCAGGCCGTACTCCCTCATGATGTCCCGGCCCACAAGGAGGTTGAAGAGCTGGTCCGTCCCCCCCAGTTCCACGTCCGCCTTGAGCGCCACTGAGTCGTAGGCCTGTGCCAAGGGGTAGAGAAACTCATGAATGTGGATGGGCAACTGGCCGTGGAAGCGCTTCTTGAAATCGTCCCGCTCCAGCATCCTGGCCACGGTGTATTTGCCGGCGAGGCGGATGAAGCCCTCGGCACCAAGCTGGGAGAGCCATTCGGAGTTGAACCGGATGGAGGTCGCTTCCCGGTCCAGGATCTTGAAGACCTGCCTGCGGTAGGTTTGGGCGTTCTCCGCGACCTGCTCCCGGGTCAGCTGGGGGCGGGTGCTTTTTTTGCCCGTGGGGTCGCCGATCATGCCGGTAAAATCCCCGATGACGAAGACCACGGTGTGGCCCAGGTCCTGAAAGTGCTTCATCTTGCGAAGGACCACCGTGTGCCCCAGGTGCAGGTCGGGGGCCGACGGATCGAAGCCGGCCTTGATGACCAGAGGCTCTCCGGATTTCTCCGCCCGCTGGAGCTTCTTCAGGAGGAGGGCCTCGTCCACCAGGTTCACGGCCCCTTTCGTCAGGTAGGCGAGGGCGTCGCCGGTGCTCATGGTCATGGGGTGTCTCCATTCCAGATGAGGCTTTCGAGGATGGTCCTGTAACGTTCAGGGGTGAGGTCCAACCGGGTCCGGGGCCCTTCCACCGTCACCCGCCCTTCGCACACGAGCTCCAGGGCGAGGGGATAGAGGCGGTGCTCATAGGAGAGGATGCGCCGGGAGAGGCTCTCCTCGCTGTCCGCTGGCAAAATAGGCACGACGGCCTGGAGGACGACGGGGCCGTGGTCCACCTCCTCGTCCACGAGATGCACGGTGCACCCGGAGAACCGCACTCCCGCATCCAAGGCTTGCTGCTGCACGTGAAGGCCGGGAAATGCGGGCAGAAGGGCCGGATGGATGTTGAGGATTCGGTCCCTGAATGCCCGCACGAAAACAGGCGAGAGCAGGCGCATGTAGCCGGCCAGGCAGACCACGTCCACCCCGGCCTCCTTCAGCGCCTCCACGACCTTCGCGTCGTGCTCCTCACGGGAGGAGGAGGCCTTGTGGTCTACGATGGCCGTTGGGATGCCTAGGCGCCGGGCAAGATCTAGGCCTTGAGCATCGGGGCGGTTGGACAGGACAAGGGCGCACCGGGCCCGAATCCGGCCGCTCGACATGGCGTCCAGAAGGCAGGCCATGTTGGAGCCTCGGCCTGAGATGAGGATGCCGACGTTTTTCACCCCACGCCCCTCCAGGCCCGGGAATCTCGGACCGCTAATGCCGGTACTTTACCATGCCGTACAGTTCGAGTGGCAAGGGGGCAGGATCGCTAACCGATGATGAATTTGAGCCCCCAGCTGATGAGGCCCGCCATGAGCGCGGAGGCAGGCAAGGTCATGATCCACGCGGAGACGATCTGCTTGACGATGCTCCAGCGCACGCCCTTGAGGCCCTGGGACGATCCAACGCCCATGATGGAGGAGGAGATCACGTGGGTCGTGGATACGGGGGCGCCGAAGGCGGTGGCGGCGAAGATGACCGCGGCCCCGGAGGTCTCCGCGGCGAAGCCGTGAACGGGCTGCAGGGTTAGCACCTTCCGGCCCACCGTCTTGATGATGCGCCATCCTCCCGCGGCCGTGCCAAGCCCCATGGACGTGGCGCAGGCGAGGATCACCCAGAAGGGAATGGGGAAGGCGCCCGCCTCGGGCACGACGAAGCCGCCGGCCACGAGGGCCATGGTAATGAGGCCCATGGTTTTCTGCGCGTCGTTCCCTCCATGTGAGAGGGCCATGAGAGAAGCGGAGACTACCTGGAAGATCCTGAACCAGCGGTTGAGTTTGCCGGGGGCCGTTCTGCGGAAGATCCAGTAGGTGACCACCATGGTGAGATTTCCCACGATGAAGCCGGCGATGGGGGAGAAGAGGAGGGCCAAAGCGATCAGCTTGAGCCCCGCCACGTGGAAGTTGCTGAAGCCGTGCCGGGCCACCACCGCCCCCACGATGCCGCCGATGAGCGCGTGGGACGAAGAGGAGGGGAGCCCTCTCCACCACGTGATGAGGTTCCAAATGATGGCGCCCAGGAGCGCGGCGAAGACGGTGGGAAGATCCACTTTGGAGGGATCCACGATCCCCTTGCCGATGGTCGTGGCCACGCCCTCGCTCATGAAAGCGCCGAGAAAGTTGAGGCTGGCGGCCAGCAAGATGGCCCAGGGGATTTTGAGGGCTCCGGTCAAGACCGTCGTGGCGATGGAGTTGGCCGTGTCGTGGAAGCCGTTGATGTAATCGAAAAGCAGGGCCGTGCTGACCAGGACCCAGATGAGCCACATGCTAGCCGTTCTTCACGACGATGGTTTCGATGATGTTGGCCACGTCCTCGCACTTATCCATGGCCGACTCCATCCTCCCGTAAAGCTCCTTCAGCTTGATGAGGGTGATAGCGTCCGTCTGGAATTCGAAGAGGTCCGAAATGGCCTTCCGGCTTACGTCGTCGCCCAGGTTCTCGAAGCGCTTGATTTCCTTGCAGAAGTCCATGAGGTGGTCCAGGTGGCGAAGGGAGTGGACCGCCAGGGCGATCTGCTCCGTCGCCTTGAGCAGCAGGTCGGCGAACTGCTTCATCTCGGGCGTGGGCTTGCTGATCTTGAAGAGGACCATTCGGCTGGCCAGCGCTTCGGCGTAATCCAGGATGTCGTCCAGGCCCGAGTTCAGGGCATAAATGTCGTCCCGGTCGATGGGGGTGACGAAGGACCGGTTGAGAGCTTCCACCATGCGGTGGGTGAACTGGTCGCCCTCCAGCTCAACCTCTTTGATCTTTCTGGCCTTTGCCTCGGCGTTCGTGAAATCGTCGATCATTTCCTTGAATAGCCGGACGCCCTTGAGGACCACATCTACAGATTCGTTGAACATATCGAAGAAGCGTTCTTCGCGTGGAGCAAGGGAGAATCGCATCGTGCCCCTTCCTTTCAGCGTTCAGTGTGGGGAGTTGGAGAAGAATGGTCCCCCCGAACCAGGCGCTGATGTTACCAAAAGGAAATGAGAATGACAAGAAGGCGGACCGTCCGGGAGAAGTACATCTGAGGCCCTGAGCCGCTTCAACGATCCAGCCCTAGGGCCTTTTGCACCTCGGCCACGTCCGCCTCCTTGCCGCGGAGGGTGACCTTCACGCTCTCATCGCCGTAGATCTCGCGTAGCACCTTGAATCTCGTGCGGTAGGGGAGGAAATCGGGCCAGCGGTCGTAAGACACTACTAGGGTTTCGCCCTTGGCGGTGCGCCGGACGGCGCTCGCAAGGGTGGCCCTCAGGCCGTCCATTCCTTCGCCCGTGATGGCGGAGACGCAAAGGTGTTCGGGGTAGAGGCCGGAGGCGCGGGCCACGAAGCCTTCTGGCGCCTTGTCCACCTTGTTGAGCACCGTCAGCACGGGGATCGCTTCCATGGAGAGTTCGGCTAGGAGTTTAAGGGTCGTGGCGGCCTGTTCTTCAAAGGAGGGGTGGCTCACGTCCACGACGTGGAGGAGAAGGTCCGCCTCCTTCACCTGTTCCAATGTGGAGCGGAACGAGGCCACGAGGTGGTGGGGCAGCTTCCGCACGAAGCCTACCGTGTCGATGAGAAGGGCCTCCTGGGCCAGGCCGGGGAGGGGGAGGCGGCGGAAGGTCGTGTCCAAGGTCGCGAAGAGGCGGTTTTCCACCTTCACGTGGGCCGACGTGAGCCCGTTCATGAGGGACGATTTGCCCGCGTTCGTATAGCCCACGAGGGCCGCTTCGAAGGTGTCCCGGCGGCTTCGCCCCTGCACCTGGCGGTGGGCCGAAATATGCTTCAGTTCGTCCGTTAGACGAGCGATGCGCCGCCTGATCACACGCCGGTCCGTTTCGAGCTGGGTCTCGCCCACGCCGCGTGTACCGATGCCGCCCGCCTGCCTGGAAAGGTGGGTCCAGGCGCGGGTGAGGCGAGGCAGGAGGTACGTATACTGAGCCAGTTCAACCTGCGTCTTGGCTTCCCGCGTCCTGGCCCGCCGGGCGAAAATGTCCAGGATGACTGACGTCCTGTCACAAACCCTGACACCCAGGGCCTTTTCGAGGTTCTTAACCTGGGCTGGAGAGAGTTCGTCGTCAAAGACCGCGAGCTTGATGCCCTCGCTCTTGCAGAGGGCCGCCACCTCTTCGGCCTTTCCCTTGCCGATGTACGTGGCGGGATCGAGACGGTCCCGGTCCTGGAGGACCCGGCTGCGCACTTCACCGCCCGCCGTCTCCACAAGAGCGGAGAGTTCGTCGAGGTATTCCTCCACCCTGTGGGAGGGCAGGTGAGGAAGGCTTACGCCCACAAGCACGGCGGGTTCCAAAGGCATACGGTGCCACCTCCGGAGGAGAAGGTATCACAGGAACCGTTGCCCCTGCTTCGTGCGGCTTGCCAGCGGCGGCTCTCCGTGGTATCTTCGGGTCATGACTGCAGAGTTGAGGCGCATTGTAGCGTCCAGCTTCCTCGCCCTCGCCCTAGCCCTGTCGTGTCCAGGGGCCGATGGGAACGTGGAGGCCAACCGCATCCGCCAGACGGCTTTGGAGACCATCCTCTCGGCCCGCCGGGCCATCCTCAAAACGAGAGTCTCTTATCTGGGCCAGGTGGACGGACAAATCCGAGATCTCATGGCCTCCGACTCCTCCGCCGGCGGTGATTCAGAGGCGCCCGACCCGGCACGGCTGCAAGACATGATCCGGCGCGGTGTTCGGCTCCAATACCTTGAATCGGAACGGGTTCGGACCCTGCAATCCATGCAGGAGCTGACCACGGAAATGGCGGCCCTCCAGGCGGAGCTCGACCGGGTCCGCTCCTCCCTCGACAAGAGCCGGCAGATCATGGAAGGCCACTGGGTGGTGACGATCATGCCCATGGGCACAAGGGGCGACATCTTCGTGTCCCAGAACGGGACCATCCTGACGGGAGACTACACCCTGGATAACAGCCAGCACGGCAGCCTTCAGGGCCTCTTCGTGAAGGACCAAGTGGTCCTGGAACGCATCGACGCCACCTACGGCAAGATGGGGAGGTTCGAGGGAACCGTGTCCAAGGACCGCATGAGCGTCAAAGGCACCTGGTATAGCTACGACCTGGCCTCCGGCCAACCCGTGACGGGAGCCTTCACCATGGACAAGGTGCAGGAGGACCAGGCGCCGTGAAAATCGTCAAGAAGGTCATCGACAACACCGTCATCGTCCTGGACATCACGGGAGACGTAAGGCTGGGGGAATCGGCCGAGCGCCTCAGCGAAGAGCTGGCGAAACTCCTGGCGGACGAGGCCGTGGAGGGCGTCATCTTGGACCTTGAAAACATCAACTATATGGATTCCACGGGATTGGGCGAACTGGTGGGCTACCTGGGCAGGTTTCAAGGGTCCGGCAAGCGCCTCAAGCTCGTGAATCCCAACAACACGATCATCAAGCTCCTCCAGTTGACCCGTTTGGATCAGGTATTCAAGGTCTACACCTCAGAAGAGAAGGCCTTGGAAGATATGTTGGCTTAAACTTCCCGTGGGGTACCCCCGATGGCGCTCCTGAACCACGTGACGCGGGAAATCACGGCCAAGGTCGTCTATTACGGTCCTGGGCTGTGCGGCAAGACCACCAACCTGAGCTTCATCTACGAAAGCACGGAAGAAGAACAACGGAGCAAGATGCTCTCCCTCTCCACGGAGGCGGATCGCACTCTCTTCTTCGATTTTCTCCCACTCGACCTTGGAACGATGCGCGGATTCAAGGTGCGGGTGCAGCTTTACACCGTTCCCGGACAAGTCTTTTACGAGGAAACGAGGAAACGCGTCCTCAAGGGCTGCGACGGAGTCGTCTTTGTGGCCGACAGCCAGCGAAGGATGGCCGAGGCGAACATCGAGGCCCTCCAACAGCTCCACCAGCACCTCAAGGAAAATGGCTTAAGGTTCGAGGACGTACCCCTCGTTTTGCAGTACAACAAGCGGGACCTGGGCGATCTGCTCACGGTGGAAGAACTGGACCGCGACCTCAATCCCTGGAACGCGCCCTTTTTCGAGGCCATCGCCAACGAGGGCATCGGGGTGGAAGACACCCTCACGGCGATCATGCGCCTCGTCTTGAAAAATCTGCTGAGCAAGGGAGTCGGCCCCGGACAGGAAACGGACCGCGCCTCGGAAGAGGAGCCCTCTTTGAGGGGAGAGGCCATCGCCGTTGATGACTCGGAGCCCCTTTTCGCCGCCGGCGAGGCGCCCGAGCTTAGCACCGCCGCGGAAACCGGCATCCTCTTTCAAGAAGACCGGTCCGGCGAAACTCAATCCATGCCTTTTCCAGAATCCCGCCCCACCCCGGCCTCGCTTTCCGCTCGGTCTCCCATCGGCGGCGATCCCGAGTGGCTGTTCTCGGAGGCGGGGGAGGAGACGGGGACTCTCCTGCGCCAGGACGACGGCCTCGCCGCGTTGGCTGAGGCACCGGCCGTCCAGGAGGAGCCCTTCCGCTCGGCGACGGTTCATCCGGGGATTCGGGCCCTCGAGCAGGAATTCCTCCGGGCGCGGGAGGAGCGTCTCCCGGAACCGGCCCCGGTGATAGAGAAGCCCGTAGTGTCTCAACCTACTGCCAGCCTCCAAGTCCAGGCCCCCGTTGTCGCTCCGAGCCTTCAGCTCAAGCCGGGGGAGCCCCTTCTGGTGGCCCTTGATCTGGGTGGCAGATTCTACCGCCTTCGGATAGATCTCGAACCCCTGCCGTCCGACCCGGACGCATAAGGGGGCGGTTCACCCGCTCCCCAGGCAGCCCGGCTTGTCTTATTTGACGCTGATTTTGGGGCTCAAACGTCCATGGGTTCGACGCCTTGCTCTTCACCCGAGCCCGGTTGAGCTTCGGGAGGCGGAGAGGGGCTGTTGGCGCCGGGGCCGGCTTCGAGCACAAGCCGCTGGTCTCCGGCCACGAGAACGGCCGCCGTGACTTTCCACGAGTCGCCCGGCTTCTTCATCAAGTCCACTTCCGCCGTGCCTTCGCTCTTCTCTCCGCGGAGCGTGATCAGCAGGTGGGCCTTGCCCTCGCCGTTGATCAGGGTTTGGGAGCCGCTCGGGAGCGTTCCGAAGGACCGGACGGTGCCCAGGTGTGCAACCACCACGGGGTTCTTTCTCAGAAAGTCCTCGGCCGCTTCGGTGGCCCCGCCGTGGGACCACCACCTCAAGGGAGTCAGCACGGCGCCCACGATGCAGATCAAACAAAACCCGACGATGCTCAAAGCGCTCAGCACCGCGGCCAACATCCACTTTTCGGAAGATTTCACCAGGCCCCGCTCCTTTAATGTTCTATAAGACCAGACGCCGCCCAACGGGTCAAGGTCGGGCGAGGCCGTCTTTCCACGAGCCCGCCTCTTCCGCCGCACGAAGGTCCTGGCCGAATACCCTGTCGAAGACCTTACGCGTGCCACGTGGAAAGGCGAGTTGGTCCGCCTCCCCCAGGCGAATCCACCTCATGGGCAGCGGGGTGGCGGGCTCCTGGTTAGCCGGAAGGGTACAAAGAAATGGATGGAGCCGAACGGCGAAATGGGTGTAGGCATGGGAGACGGGGGTGAATGCGACTTCTATCCGAACAGCCACTCCGAGCTCCTCCATTAACTCGCGCCGCAAGGCCTGGAGCGCCCCTTCCCCTTCCTCCAATTTGCCGCCGGGCAATTCCCAAAGCCCGCCCAGAAACCCCTCGGAAGGACGCCGGGTCACAAGAAAGCGCCCGCGCTTGAGGATGATGGCCACGGACACGTGTACGAGCGGTTTGGCGCGGGCAGCTTTGGGAGGCGGGAACTTCTGGGGATCGCCGGAGTAGAAGGCGGCGCAGTGGCCTGACAGGGGGCAACCTCCGCACTGAGGAGAATGAGGCGTGCATAAGGTGGCGCCCAGTTCCATCAAGGCCTGGTTCATGAGCCCCGGGTTGCCCTCCCTGAGGATCGCCTCGGAGAGGGCCCACAGGTGCGCCTCACAGCTTGAGCTGCCCCGCCGCAAGGCGCCCAATCGCCACCAAACCCGGCGGACGTTTCCGTCCAGGATGGGCGCCCTCGCGCCGAACGCGAAGGAAGCGATAGCTCCCGCCGTGCTCCTGCCCACCCCGGGAAGCTCCATGAGACCCTTCACGTCTCGCGGCCACGCGCCCAGTCCCGCGACGGCTTTCGCCGCGGGAATGAGGCAGCGTGCACGGCGGTAGTACCCGAGGCCCTCCCAGGCTTTGAGGACGTCCTCTTCGCGGGCCAGGGCCAGGGCTTCCACACCGGGAAAACGCTCCATGAACGGCTCGAAGTACTTCAGAACCGTAACCACCTGCGTCTGCTGAAGCATGATCTCGCTCAGCCATATTTTGTAGGGATCGCTCGTGTTTCGCCAGGGCAAGTTCCGGTGGCCCGCGCTGTACCAACGCGTCAGGATAGGGCGGAGGACCGGGAGGCGAGCCGCGAGGCAGGACGTGCCCCTCCGCGGCCGGCCTTCAGGTGGCATGTCTGAGGGCAAGGCGGCGGGCCTCGAAGAAGAGAGGATCTTTCTGGGTGAAAGCGTATCGTTTCAGGTCCGCCGCGGAGAGACGGCCTGCGTCGTACAAGCGGTGGATATCGTCGCCTAGGGTGCGGCCGATCTGCTCGGAGAGGGAAAAGGCGCTCTTCATGTCCGTCCCCAGGAGGTGGGACAATCCCGCTGCCACGGCGCCGTTCGCCAGCCGGACGGCACCGAAAAACTCCAGGACGCCCCCATACACTTGGATTTGCCGCCACAGCTTCCTCCGGTCCGATTCACACTGGAGCAGAGGGTAATCTTTCACGGCACGCTCCATCTCCAACAGAGTCGGGGAATGCCGCATGGGATTCACCATCTTGGACGCGATGTAGCCGCTGGCAAAGTAGTGAATCCTCGCCATGAAGGCGTTAAAGGTTTGCCCAACGGGCAATGGGGCACCCATGAGATAGTGCATCGTTTCCTGGACGGTCCGGTTTACATCCAGCATGGGCAGGTAGATCGTCTTGTCCTGATGGACGTAAAGGGGGCGGCCATCCAGAATCATGGCCTTGTACACGCGTCCAAGGCGGGTTAGAAAGAAAGAATGTCTTAGGAAAGACAGGTCTTTGTACAAGTAAACCTGATAATCATCGTCGGTTTTCAAGTGCAAACCGAAATAGTCCTTCAGGACCTTGACGTACCTAGCAACCGTATCGGAGAGATCGATCTCCTCGCCTGACCAGGATCTCGTTGCCCTGCGATGGCCGTAAAGCATATTGAGGACCTCACCGCCGTGTTCCAGCCAAGTAAGGAAGGTTTGCATTTTCACGGGAGGCGGGGTGTTGTTGTTCAAATATCTGCCCTTGCCCAAACTCCACCATCCGAAAGGATCTTGCCGCGCCGCAAGCTTCCGCATGAAGACCGCTTCGCTATTTTGGAACAGGACGGGGCCATGCAAGCCGAAGCGCGTCAGCTCGGCGGGCAGGTGGCCCGAGGCGAGGTGGAGGTCACCTACCTGGACGAGGAGGGTCCGAGTGGGGTAGGCCTTGACGAGATCTTGGATCCGTTCGGCCATGAGCGCGTCGCGTCTGGCCAAGGACCCCTCGCGGTTGAGCCCGCGTATCATGAGGCCCTCTTCTCTGGCGTGATCGAAGATGGGTTTGTAGTGCGAAAAATCGAAGCCCCAATGTTTGATATAGTCCAGCTCACCCAAGAACCCGGCCTCGTCCAGGCGCCCATTGAGGTAGCGCGCGATGGCCTTGTCGTGATGGACGTTTACCATCTCCAAGACGACGATGGGCCGGGCCCCCAAGGCGGCGAACTCCTTGAGGAGACGGAGGAAGATATGCTGGGCTTGGTCCAGGGTGTGGAAGTCACCCACGAGCACGAGTGGAGAAGCGACCCCTGCCGCTAGGAAGTTCTCCTGGAGAACCGGCCGCGTCCAGCAGTGTTCCAACTCGCGGGAGTAGGGGCGGTAATAGGCTGCCACTTCTTCGTCCTCGGGTCCTTGCACTTCGCGGATTTGGCGCTTGATGGACCGGAGGAGGCGGCGGGTGAGACGCAGATCCACGGATCGGTAATGCACTGGGCCCCCCTCATGGGAGACGAAAGTGTAGCATGGGCGTCCGTGGGGCTCCGTACCCGATGGGACCGAGCCCATGGCGCGCGCCCTTGACAGGGATTTGGGCCGATGATAAATTATAATCTCAATTGTGGACATTAGATATCCACAATTGTGTTGGCAGAGAGGAGTTGCTCATGCAACTGAGCAAGACATTCGATTACGCCATTAGGAGCCTGGTCTACCTGGCCAAGCTTCCGCAGGGCCAGGCGGCGGAACTTCGCGCCATCTCCCTCTCACAGAGCGTTCCCATGTCCTACCTGGCGAAGGTCATGCGCCATCTGGTCCGAGGTGGCCTGGTGACGTCCATCCTCGGGCGCGACGGCGGTTACAGCCTTCGGAAGAGTCCCCGGGACATAACGCTACTCCAGGTTTACGAAATCATGGAAGGGGAGCTCCGGTTCGTGGAGTGCATGGAAAGCGACCGGAACTGCTCCCTCTTCAACGGCTGCACCCAGGCCACGGTCTGGAGACGCCTCAGGCAAGCGGTGGAGGGCATCTTCAGGGAGACGACCCTGGAGGACCTCCTTCCCAAGAACCCGGGCGAAAGCGTCCCAACACCCATCAAGGAGAGTGGTTATGCCCGAGCTGGCGCTTGACATCCGCGACCTGCGGGTGAGCATCGAGGACGGAGAAAACGAGAAGGAGATTCTCAAGGGAATCGACTTGGCCATTCCGGCGGGGGAGATTCACGTCATCATGGGTCCCAACGGTAGCGGCAAAAGCACGCTCGCCCAGACCCTCATGGGCCACCCCAAGTACAAGGTCACGGCGGGGACCGTGAGCCTTCTGGGAGAAGACCTCCTGGCCATGAAGGTGTACGAGCGGGCACGCAAAGGCCTCTTCCTGGCCTATCAGTATCCCGTTGAGGTCCCCGGTGTCACCCTGGCGCACTTTCTCTGGAACGCCCACCAGGCAAAACTGCAGGCGACGCAGCCCGAGGCAAAGAAGGACCCTAAAGCCGTTCTCGCCTTCCGAAAGCACCTCAACTCGGCCCTTGAAACCCTCAAAATGGGGCCCGATTTTTCGACCCGGCATCTCAACGTGGGGGCTTCCGGGGGAGAAAAGAAGCGCATCGAGATCGCTCAAATGGAGGTCCTGGAGCCTAAGGTGGTTCTCATGGACGAGATCGACTCGGGCCTTGATATCGACTCCACCAAGGTGGTGGCCAAGGCGATCCACGCCATGAAGAAGCCAGGCTTCACGGCCCTGATCATCACCCACTACCCGCGCATTTTGGAATACCTGCAGCCCGACCGGGTCCATGTCATGGCCTCGGGCAAGGTCCTCTGCTCCCGCGGCATGGAACTCGCCCGCGAACTCGAGCAGAAGGGCTACGACTGGATCCTCAAGGAATACAACGCGAGCTGAGTGGAATTCACCACAAAGGCGCCAAAACACGAAGGGGAGCCTGAAGTGAAACATAGAACCTGCCATCAAAATGCTGAACATTCTTTCTTGGTGCCTTCGTGTCTTGGTGGTTGGAATGCATTCTTTTCCCTCTCTTAGGAGGGTTCGATGAGCGACGAAGCGCGCGGCGCGCTGGACATAGACCAGAGCAAGTATGACTTCAGGGATCCGGAGGTCTCGGTGTACCGGTCCGCCAAGGGACTCACCCGGGAAACGATCCTTGACATCTCGGCCCACAAGAAAGAGCCGGAATGGATGCGGGACATCCGCCTGCGAGCCTACGAGGTTTTCCAGGCCAAACCCATGCCCAGGTGGGGAGGCGACCTCTCGGAGATGGACTTCGACGCCTATACTTACTACATCAAACCCACGGACAAGCGGGAGGATGAGTGGGGCGACGTTCCCGAGGACATCCGCAAGACCTTCGACCGCCTGGGCGTGCCTGAGGCGGAGCGTAAGTTCCTCGCGGGCGTGGGGGCCCAGTACGAATCGGAGATGGTGTATCACTCCATCCGGGAGGATCTGGCCAAGAAGGGAGTCCTGTTCCTGGACACGGAGTCCGGCCTCAGGGAGCACCCGGAGCTCTTCCGCAAGTATTTCGGTACCCTCGTTCCGCCCGAAGACAATAAGTTCGCGGCCCTCAACACGGCGTGCTGGTCAGGCGGCAGTTTCATTTACGTTCCCAAGGGCGTGAAGCTGGACATCCCCTTGCAGGCCTACTTCCGAATCAACTCGGAGAACATGGGCCAGTTCGAACGGACCATCATCATCGCCGACGAGGGGTCGGATCTGCACTACATCGAGGGCTGCACGGCGCCCCAGTACTCCACCCGCTCCCTGCACACGGGCGTCATTGAAATCTTCGTGCACCAAGGGGCCAAGGTCCGCTACACCACCATCCAAAACTGGTCCCACAACATCTACAACCTCGTGACCCAGCGCGCCATCGCCTACGAAAACGCTACCATGGAATGGGTGGACGGCAACATGGGATCCAGGCTCACCATGAAATACCCCTCCATTTACCTGGTGGGCGAGGGGGCGCGGGGCAACGTCCTCTCCATCGCCTTCGCCACGAGCGGCCAGCACCAGGACGCGGGAACCAAGATCATCCACAAGGCCCCCAACACCACCTCCACGATCTTGAGCAAGTCCATCAGCCGGGGCACGGGGAGAACCTCGTACAGGGGCCTCCTCAAAGTGGCCAAGGGTGCCACTGGAGTCAAGGCGAGCGTCAAGTGCGACGCCCTCATGCTGAGCCCCGAGAGCCGTTCGGACACTTACCCAACCATGGAGATCGACGAGGACCAGGTGTCCATCGCCCATGAGGCCACGGTAGGCAAAATCAACGACGACCAGATCTTCTACCTCATGTCGCGGGGCCTGAGCGAGCAGGACGCCACCTCCATGATTGTGCAGGGGTTCATCGAGCCCTTCGCCAAGCAGATGCCCATGGAATACGCCATCGAACTCAACCGGCTGATCCAACTGGAGATGGAAGGAGCGGTGGGATGATGCTGTCCGTAGCCAAACAGAACCCCTCGCCCCTGGGCAGCTCCGTTTCCCTCACGCTCGAGAGGCTTCTTCCCGAAGGCCGCTTCCAGGCCGAACCGGATTGGCTCGCGGCTCTTCGGAAAGACCACTTCGCCCGGTTCATGGAAGGAGACCATTCCTTCGGCAGGTACTCCCGGCTCAAGACGGACTGGACCGCTCTCACTCCGGTAGCGCCGCAGTTTCATTTGTCCGGCGGGGCGGACGGGGGAATGCTTCCGGTGCCTGGAACCGGACCCTTGGTGCGAAGGCTGGCCGACGCTCTGCGCGCAGAGACGGGCGAGCACCTTCCCGGCCATCTCAAGGCCCTGACCACGTGGGACCACTTGGTCCTGGCGGGCTGGCAGGACGGGGTGGCCGTGAGCTGGCCCTCAGGATCAGAAGCCGCCGACCTACCCGGAATCGTCTTTGAAAACCCAGGCGGGCTGGTTTTGGAGCCTCTCCTCCTGGAGGTGGCCCCGCGGCAGGAGGCGACCCTGTTCGTCCGCTGGACGGGAGGAGGGCCTCCCGCCCTGCACCTCAGCTCTCTCATGGGGAACGTGGGGGAAGGGGCCTCCCTCAAGGTGTTCCTCCTCCATGACTGCGAAGGCCTCCACCACCACCTCTCGAACCAGCTCCAGCTCGGCCGGGACGCGTCCGTGGAAGTGTTCACTGCGTGGACGGCGGGCAAATGGACCGTGGCCAGGTGGGCCGCAGACCTGGCCCAGCCCGGAGCCGAATGGCGCGAGACCCACCTCATCTTCACCTCTGGAAAGGATCATCTGGACGTGGACAGCCAGGTCCGGCTCGCCTCCCACCACACCCACTGCGATGTCCAGGTCAAAACCGTGGCCACGGAAAGCTCCCGGGCCATTTTCACGGGAGACATCATCATGGCGAAGGAGGCGGTTCAGAGCGAGGCCTACTTGGCGGATCACGTCCTGCTTCTGTCCAAGGGCGCCCGGGCCGATTCCATCCCCGGTTTGGAAATCAAGGCTGCGGACGTGAAGGCGTCCCACGCGGCGAGCGTGGGCCAGGTGGACGAAGAGCAGCTTTTCTATCTCGAGAGCCGGGGACTGGACCCGGCTTCCGCCCGCCACCTCATCGTGGTGGGCTTTCTCGAAAGCCTGCTGGACCGAGCACCCGTCTCCTTCGTCTCCGAAATGCTCGGGCCCATCCTCGAAGGAAAGGTGACGGCATGACGGCGCCCAATCCCAACGATCTCCTCGACGTCGATCCCTTGATGATGGACGTCCTCCTGGACCACTACAAGCATCCCCACAACTTCGGCGCCCTGCCCGGGGCCGACATCGTGCACGCCGAAGGCAACCCGTCCTGTGGCGACCAGATGGAGATCGCCATCAAAACGAAGGATGGAACCATCGAGGACATCCGCTTTCAGGGCAAGGGGTGCATCATCAGCCAGGCGGCTGCTTCCATCCTCACGGACATGATGAAGGGGGAGCGCCTCGACCGGGTCCGCGAACTGACCAAGGACGACATGCTGGAGAACATCGGGATCCCCATCGGCCCCATGAGGCTCAAGTGCGCCCTCCTGGCCCTGAAGGTGCTCAAGGCTGGCGTTTACGGGCAGGCCGAATGGCCCGGCGAAGAAGAAGACTGACTAGGGTCAAGGAGTGAATGATGGCTGAGTGGATAGAAGTCGCCAAGCTGGAAGAGATTGGTCCAGGCGGGAAACACGCGCTCCTTGGTGAAGAAGAAATCCTCCTTGTCCGGCAGGGTGATACAGTGTACGTGTTAAGCTACTTGTGCAGCCACCAAGATATGGAGCTTGAGGGCGGCTACGCCGAGGGAGACGGGTGGGTTTGCCCTCACCATGGCGCCCGTTTCTCTTTAAAGACCGGAGAAGCCCTGTCCATGCCCGCGGTAGACCCGGTCCGGAGCTACCCCGTGAAGGTTGAGTCGGGCAAGGTTTTCGTGCAGGAGCCAGCCCTATGAGCGAATCTCTCCTCCGCACCGTTCCTGCTGAGGGATTTGACGTAGCCCGCATTCGAATGGACTTCCCCATCCTCCAACGGCGGATTCACGACCACCCCTTGGTGTATCTCGACAACGCCGCTACCACCCAGCGCCCCCTCCAAATGGTGGAGGCCATGAACCGCTATTACCTCGAGTATAACGCTAACATTCACAGGGCAATCCACACTCTCGGCTACGAATCAACCGTGGCCTACGAGGACGCCCACAAGAAGGTCGCACGCTTCATCAACGCCCGGTCGTGGCGGGAGATCCTCTTCGTCCGCAACGCCACGGAAGCCCTGAACCTCGTGGCCATGACCTGGGGAAAAGCCAACCTAAGGGCAGGGGACGAGGTCGTGGTGAGCCTCATGGAGCACCACAGCAACATCGTGCCCTGGCAGATGCTCAGGGACGGTCTCGGCATCATCCTCAAGTTCATCCCGGTGACGAGTGACGGCGTCCTTGACGTGGAAGCGGCCGGCCGGTTGATCACACCCAAGACCAAGCTCGTGGGGCTCGTGCACGCGAGCAATGTCCTGGGCGCTGTCAATCCCGTGAGCGAGGTGCGGGACCTGGCCCGGCACGTGGGCGCCCTCTTCCTCCTGGACGGGGCTCAGTCCATTCCGCACATGGCCGTGGACGTGCAGGCCCTTGACTGCGACTTCTTCGCCGCCTCGGGTCACAAGATGCTGGGACCTACGGGCATCGGGTTCCTCTACGGCAAGAAAAACCTCCTCCAAACCATGCCGCCGTTCCTCACGGGCGGGGACATGATTGCAACGGTGAGCCAGGAGGCATCCACCTGGAATGAGCTTCCATGGAAATTCGAGGCGGGGACGAGCGCCGTGGCCGAAGGGATCGGGTTGGGCGCGGCTGTAGACTATCTCACCACCTTGGGCATGGATACTATTTACCAGTATGAGAAAGAACTTGGGGATTACGCCCTGCAAAAGCTGCGTAATGTTCCTGGGCTAAACCTCTACGGACATGAGCGAGGGGAATCCCTGGCGGTCTTCTCCTTCAATCTCGATGGAATCCATCCTCACGACGGGGCCAACGCCCTGGATCGCTTCGGCATCGCTGTTCGGTCTGGGCATCACTGTGCCCAGCCCCTCATGAACCGCCTGGGCATGGACAATACCCTGCGAGCCTCGTTCTACCTGTACAACACGAAGGCCGAAGTGGACCTCCTGGTGGACGCCCTCGGAGAGATCAAGAAGCTGTTCAGGGCCTGAGCATGAAGGCGCCCGTTACCGTTGCCGGCCTGGCGCATCTCTGGTAGCCTGAACAGGAGGCGGACTCCATGAACGTCGACCGAGTTGTTCGCGCTATCGCCGGAACTTTCGTGCTCGTTTCCCTCGCCCTCGGGCACTGGGTCCATCCGTACTGGTACTTTTTTACGGCCTTCGTGGGTTTGAACCTCTTCCAGTCGGCCTTTACCAACTGGTGTCCCGTTATCACGATTTTGAAGAAAGCAGGTGTGCCTCAATGACCTTGCATGATGCCCTCGCCATGGGAGCCATTCTCGTGGCGTGGTATCTCCTGAACCGGTTTCTCTTACCAAAAATGGGGGTGTCTACCTGAATGTCGCAATCCTGTGGGGTCGGGTCCGGCCCCGAGCATGATTCAAGGAGGAAGTCCGATGTCGGCAAACGTGATGGAGATCAATGACCAAACCTTCCAGGCGGAGGTTCTGAATTCTGCAACGCCCGTCCTCGTGGACTTCTGGGCTCCCTGGTGCGGCCCCTGCCGCATGGTCGGTCCCGTGGTTGAGGAGCTGGCCACTGAAATGGCCGGGAAGGTAAAATTCACCAAGGTAAACGTGGACGAAAGCCAGGCCTTTGCTGGCCAGTACGGTATCATGTCCATTCCTGCCCTCCTCCTGTTCAAGGGCGGGAAGGTCGTCCAGCAGCACGTGGGCGCCCTACCTAAGGCGGCACTTAAGAGCTTACTGGAAAAGGCCCTGTAATATAAGGTGTTTTTCTTGGGGATATGACGTATGCCCATCTACGAGTATCACTGCAATGCCTGCGGCGTTCGCTACGAGAAGATCGTCTTCTCGACGGCGGCTGCCGCCCCGTCTTGCCCGAGTTGCGGCTCTACTCAGGTGGAGAAACTCATCTCCGTTCCTGGAGGCATGAGCGGAGGATCAAGCTCAGGTCCCTCCTGCGGCGCCTCTAGCTCGGGGAGCTGCGGCTCTGGCTTTAGCTGAGCGGGCTGAACCCTGGTGCCGTGAGCACCAACGTCGTGTAACGCGCCCACAACGGGGAGCCTAAGAAGCTCCTCGTTTTTCTTATATATCCAAGCTGTTAGCACTCATTAGTTTAGGCCATACCTTACGTATTTGCACCGACATCGCCAGCGGCCTAGCTTTGCCATACCCAGAGCCCTACAGGACACACAAAAGGGGAGTGCCGCGCACAGGTTCAACGTCCGTGACGGTGCCGGCAAGTTTGCTCGAATAGGAAATCTCTTCCTGGGACGCTACGCGGCGCGAACGAGTGGCAGGACACCACCGGCCAGGTAGAGATCTCCCGCGCGGTGGCCAGCGAAGGCCTCGAACAGCCGCCCGGTAACGAAGCCTTCTTGGAGGAAGAGCCCGTTGGAGCTGGTGAAGAAGAATGAGCGCCGAACCCACTGGCTGCGTTTGGATAGTGTACGCAAGGGCGCCCTACGCCCCCCACTTTGTTTTCTACAATGTCTGATAAGATATATTATGTTAAATGCTATTGGCCTGCGCCCCAATCCGGCGCTGATCGCGGCCCATGAAAAGTTTTTAGCGTTGAATATTGAGATGATGACAAGGATAGATTTAGATCGCCAGCCTTGCCTGCTGCTCCCCTATTCTGAGCGTTTAAGTTTGACAGTTGATAGGCCTACCCAGAGTATGCGAGCTGCCCGTGGCGGTGATTTTACCTCTCTATAGACCTCAACTTTCAACTCTCAATCGTCTCATCCATAAGCTGAATCATGGCGTCGCGAAGGTTGCGAATCCCACGGTTCAGTTGAGGCAATGATGTGGCGAGCGTGTAGCCTGGCGTCAGCAGGCGCCGGTTTTCCCGGTCCACGAGGATTTCCTCCGGTCCCAGGTCGAAGCAGCCCTGGTCACCCGGCCAAGGGCCGAAGAGGGCCGTCAGAAGAAACTCCGACAGGGAAATGGCCCCGAGAACGGCACCGGCCTTGTGGCACCCCTCTAGAAATTCCTGGATGGGAGGAAGGACCCCGGGGTCTTCCTTAGGATTAAAGTTTTGCATTAGGCTTTTAACTGGACCTTGTCCTCCTGGAAGGATTAAACCGTCCAGCAACTTCGGCGAAATCTCCTCGATGATCCATAATTTCCCCCGCACGAGCCGGGCCGATTCCAGCATCATCTTGCGGGATTCGCCTTCCACTTCCTGGCCCGTGGTGGGATCTACCACGTGGAACTGATGTGCATCAAGGACGAGGGGAACCACCTCAATCCCCGCCTCCTGAAAGGCGAGCATGGCGAGTACCGATTCGTGCGGGTCCGATCCGTCGTAGGCTCCGCAGCCCGTGAGGAGAATGCCGACGCGCCGCTTCAAGGGCACGGCTCCAGCGCCTCCGTGGCGGCCGGAATCACCAGGGCGATGGCCTCTTCCAGCCTCCGGTCAAGGCGGACCCCGGCGGCATGCGGATGGCCTCCCCCTCCCCACTGGGATACAAACTGGTCGATGGCGAAATCACCCCGCGAGCGGCACGAGACTTTGGTCATGCCCGTGTCGAGCTCCTTGAAGTAGAACCCCGCCACCACACCGTCCACCTGCAGGGTGAAATTGACCATGTCGTCGGCGTCCTCCCAGTTCGCCCCTTCCCGGTTCAGCATTGCCCGGTTGATGCACATCCAGGCCACCTTCCCTCCGGGTGAAAGCTCGAGGGTGGAGAGCACCCGGCCCGTGAGTCTGAGACGCACGGGAGCTTGGCGCTCGAAAATCTCCGTGTAGAGCCGCTGGGGATCTACCCCCGCCTCCAGGAGGCGGGCCGCGAGCTCGTGGGTGTGAGGGCTCGTTCCGGGGTAGCGGAAGCCCCCCGTGTCCGTGTAGATGGCCACGTAGATTGGCTCCGCGATGGGCAGGCTCAGGGGAATGTGGAGGCCGTCCAGAAGGCGCGCCGTCACCTCTCCCGTGGCGCAAGCCCCGGTGTCGACGATGTACTGAACTCCAGGCATCCTATCCAACCGGTGGTGATCCACCACCACGATGCCCTCGCCGTGGGGCGTGAGGGGAAGCACCGCGCCGAGGCGCTCGAAGGCCCCCATGTCCAGAACCACCGTGAGGGCCCCCTGGAATTTGGCCCTGGGATTTTTGATGTCGTTGGGCGTGAGGATTTCGTCGGGGCGGCTCAAAAGAAACTTGTAGTTGGCGGGAACGGGAGTTGGATTGATGAGGGCTACTTCGCACCCCAGGCTACGCAACCCTCTCGCCAGGGCCAACTGGCTGCCTATGCCGTCTCCGTCCGAGGACATGTGGGTGGTCAGGACGAACTTGCGGTGGGAACGGAAGAGATCGAGGTGGCGATCCGAAAGCTCCATCGGGACTCCTAATCTTGAAACTTTACCGGAGCGGCCAGCGCAAAGCAAGGAATCCTGTCGTGATATACTTAAAAAGCGAGGCCGCCGTTGCTGAAATACTACCGCCACCAGTTCAATTTCATCTGCGCTTTGACCGACCTGGCCTCCCTGGCCGCCGCCTTCCTCGCGGCCTTCCTCTTCCGAAGGGACGTAGTGCCCCTCCTTTCTTCCCAACTGGCCAAGCGTCCCATGTTCGGGATGGACTACTACTTCCCCGTGTTTCTGCTGACGGCCATCGTCATGGTGGGGACCCTCTTCGGCACCGCCGCTTACCGGCAAAATCCGGGCGTTCCCCTGAGCTCCACCTTCTTTAGAACCGCCAAGGCCGTCGTCATCGCCCTGCTTCTGACCCTTGCCCTGGCCTATCTCCTCAAGATGACCTTCCTCAGCCGCGGCTTTCTGCTCGCCTTCCTGATGCTCTTTTTGATCCTCTCCACGGCAACGAGGCACGCCGCCGCCCTCTGGTTCAGGCGCTCGGCCCTGCGGGGGAAAGGATCGCGCGTTCTCCTGTTGGCGGGGGCAGGAGCCTCGGGCCGACAGGTGGCTCAAAGGATCCTCGACAATCCCGAACTCGGGTTGAAACTCCGCGGCTTCCTCTGTCTCGGGGACGAATCCGAAGCGGACATGGAGGCCATGGCGCACATGGGCCTTGAGTGCCTCGGCCCGGTGCAGAGCCTCCCTGAACTGCTCAGCCGGGAGGTTACGGACGGCGTCGTATTCGCGGGAGAGACCCGCACACTGGCCGGGCTGGAGGACCTCTTTCTCATCTGCGAGGATCTGGGAGTGGACAGCCTCATGGCCGCCAACCTTTTTCCCCACCTGGTGGCGCAGGTGGAGCTGGAGCGCCTGGAGGACCTTCCCCTGCTCAGGTTTACCACGGTCCCCCACAACCACTTGGCGCTCTTTCTGAAGCGCGTCCTCGACGTGGCGGCCTCATCCTTCGGGCTCGTGGTCCTTTCACCCCTCTTCGGCCTCATCGCCGTTCTGGTGAAGGCCGCCGACCGGGGTCCCGTTTTCTTCGCCCAGGAGCGAATGGGCCTCAACGGCCGCCGGTTCAGGTGCTTCAAGTTCCGGACCATGGTGGCGGATGCGGAAGAACGCCTCGAGGAAGTCCAGCACCTTAACGAAGTGGACGGACCCGTGTTCAAGATCAAGCGTGATCCCCGCATCACCCCGGTAGGAGCCTTGCTGAGAAAGACCTCCATGGACGAACTTCCTCAGCTCTGGAACGTCCTCCGGGGGGACATGTCCCTCGTGGGGCCGCGCCCTCCCATCCCCTCCGAAGTGAGCAAGTACGAGCGCTGGCAGCGGCGCCGCCTTTCCATGAGGCCCGGCATCACGTGCTTGTGGCAAATTTCCGGCAGGAGCAACATCGACTTCGACCGCTGGATGCGCCTGGACCTGGCCTACATCGACAACTGGTCCCTCACCCTCGATCTCGTCATCCTCCTCAAGACCGTCCCCGCCGTCCTCACCGCCCGGGGCGCCGCCTGAGGCGGGCCCGGCCGAGGCGGCTCTCCCGCCTTATGGTACCCTTTCGGTTAGGCCCTTCGGGCCGGGAGGAGCGCCTTGGGGGGAAAAGGATGGCCGAAACCACCGGTTCTGCTGGCCGCGGGTACGCTGCTGATGCTCTATTTGGGCGGGTTGGGTGCCATCCCCTACTTTGAGCCGGACGAGGGGCGCTACACTGAGATCCCGAGGGAGATGCTGGCCCTGAAGGATTTCGTCCTGCCGCACCTGGACGGCGTCCTCTATTTCGAAAAGCCCCCTCTTTACTACTGGCTTAATGCCCTTTCCATGGCCGTTTTCGGACAGGGTGAATTCGCCAGCCGTTTCTGGAGCGCCCTCCTGGGCCTGCTGGGGCTCGTTCCCGTGTTTTACCTGGGAGCCAAGGCGAGGCCGGGGCGCACGGGCTGGCTCGCGGTCCTCATCCTGGCCACCTCGCCCCTCTACCTGGCCCTGGCGCACCTGACGATCATCGACATGACCCTCACCTTCTTCTTCACCGTGACCCTGGCTTGTTTCTACCTGGCCTGCGAGGAGGAGAGCCCAGGGCGGAAGCGGTGGCTCTGGTACGGCGCCTTCGCGGGGGCGGCCTTCACGGTGTTGGCCAAGGGCCTCATCGGCGTCGTCCTTCCCGGAGGGATCGCCTTCGCCTACCTGCTGCTGGGATCACGGTGGAAGGTGCTCAAGGAGGTACCGTGGATCAGGGCAACCCTTCTCTTCCTCGCCATCGCCCTGCCCTGGCACGTCATGGCCGCCCTCAGGAGCCCGGATTTCCTCTGGTTCTACTTCGTGCACGAGCACTTCCTGCGATTCCTCACCACCGTGAGCGACCGCACCGAGCCGTTGTGGTTCTTCCTCCCCGTGGTCCTTTGGGCACTCTTGCCCTGGACGGCCTTTTTGCCCGGGTCGCTCGCCTCGCTGGCTCGCCCGGCGGCCCTTCGGGAAAGCCTGTTCCGGCGGCCCTCACCGGAATTGTTCCTCTGGCTCTGGGCCGCGGAGGTGGTGGTCTTCTTCTCTCTGTCCCAATCCAAGCTCATCCCGTACATTCTCCCCGCCCTGCCTCCCCTGGCGGTGCTCGCGGCCTTCCAGGTGGATGAAATACTGACTCGAAAGCAGGCGCCCTCCCCCTGGCTCAAGGGACTTCTCCTCCTGGCTCTGGCGGGTATAGCCCTCTTTGGCGCGGCCTTTATCTGGGCGGGACTGGGCAAGATCAAGGCCTTCAGCCCGCCGGGAGCGGTGGCCTTGCCCGTCCTCTCCGCGGGAGCGGGATGCGCTGCCCTCGCCATCCTGGCCGCGGCCTTCGTGGCGGCTGGGCGATGGAAGCGGGCCGTGCCGGTGATGGCCCTGTGCGCGGCCGCTTCCTTCGGGTGCATGTGGAGCGCGGGGCCGGCCATCGCACGAAACCGCGACGTGAAAGGCTTCGCCGCCTTCATCCAGCGCCACGAGAACCCCGGAGATCTGGTCTTCGCCTACCGCTTCTACCCCCAGACGCTCCCCGTCTATCTTCACCGCACGATCGGAGTCGCGGCCTTCGAAGGAGAGCTGGCCTTCGGCATCTCCAAGCTCTCCACCGCGGAGCGCGAGGCGCGCTTCCCCACCGACGCCCAGTTCGCGGCCTTGTGGAACGGCCCCGCGCGCATCTGGTGCGTTGCGGACAAGGACGCTATCAAGAAGATGGCGAAGGACGGCCTCGCTACCCCTGTTGTCCTCATGAAAGAGCGCCAGGTGGTCCTCCTCACGAACCACCCCTTGGAGGGCTCCCGCCCATGAAGCTCTGGCCCACGACTTTCACCTTCGCCCGCCTTCGCCCCCTCCTCTTCTGGGTAGTGATAGCGGGGCTCTCGTTTGCCGGTCTGGGCCGCGGCCTCTGGACCCCCGATGAACCCAGGGAGGCGGAAATCGGGAGGGAGATGCTCCTCCATCCCGGTTTCGTTCCGCACCTGAATACCAAACCCTTCTTCGAAAAGCCTCCCCTCTATTACTGGGCCCTGGCGGGGGCCTACGCCGCGGGGGGCGTTTCCGAGACCTCCGCGCGGGCCGTGAGCGGGGCCATGGGGCTGGCCACGCTGGTGCTGGTCTTCTTCTGGGCCAGGAAGGACGCCTCCCGCGAGGCGGCCTACATGGCGGTCTTCATCCTTGCCACGTGCGTGCAGTTTTTCCAGTCCACCCACTGGGTCCTGCTCGACCCCATGCTCATGCTCTGGGTGGTCCTTGCCCTCTGGGGCGCCTGGAGCGCCCTCAGCCGGGGCCCGCGCGCGGCCTCAATGGCGGCCCTCTACGGCGGCCTGTGTCTTGCCGTGTGGACCAAGGGGCTCATCGGCGTGGCGCTGCCCGCGGCGGGCCTCCTCCTGTTCCTCCTCCTCCGGCGGAAGGACGCCCTCATGGGCCGCCTTCGGCCCGTCCTGGGCGCGGTGTTCATGACCGTCTTCATCGGCCTGTGCCTCTGGGCCTTCTATGTGGCCGAGGGGAGGGACGCCCTCTATCAGCTCGTCTGGGTCAACCACGTGGAGCGGTTCATCCGGCCCTCCACCACGGGCCACGCCCAGCCCGTCTATTACTACCTCCACGCCCTGCTCGTGGCGGTCCTCCCCTGGCTCCTGCCGTTCCTCGCCCTCTTCAGGCCCTCCTTCTGGCGGAAGGACACGGCGGACGGTCCGGCCTCCCTCAAGATATTCTTGGCGTGCGCAGTGGGCGGAGGGGTGCTCCTGCTGAGCTTGGCCTCCACCAAGCGGGAAACCTACCTCCTGCCGCTGATACCGCCCCTGGCGCTGCTGATGGCCCTCGCCCTGGAGGATGCATTCCAGCGTGGCGGCACCGCCCTGGACGGCGCGGACCGCTGGATTTTCGGACGCATTCAACCGGTCCTGCTGTCTCTCTGGGGCCTGGCCGTGCCCGTGGCCCTCATTATCTACACGCGGTCCCCCCGCCCAGCCTACATGACCCTCCTCGCCGCAGGCCTTCTGGCTGGGCTCACGGGCATCTACTTCGGGCTCAAGGCGCGCCTTCCCCAAGCCTGGGACGCCCACAGGGCAAGCGCCGTCCTGATGTGCGCCGCGGCCCTGGCCGTGGCCGTGCCCGTGGCCGAGGCGCAGAAGAACATGGCCCCCTTCTGCCGCTGGGCGGGCGTGGCCGTCCCGGGCCGCGGCCCCATTCCGGCCCTCGGCGCGGACGAAACCCTTTGTGGTATCATCCCCTTTACGACGGGACGGTGGATCGAGAGCCTCACTGCCGCCCAGTGGGCGGGGCGCATCTCCTCGGGCGACGCCCCTCCCTACCTTCTGGAGCAGAGCGGCGCGGGCCGCGGCGGCGAGGCTATGTCCCGCGCGGGATATTCGATCTTCGGCGAGCGCAAATTCGGGCCGGGCCGCACCCTGCGGCTCTGGCGCCTGACCAAGCAGACGGAGCGCGCACCCTCATGACGACGCCCTTCCAACGCCGGCCAACCTTCCTCCCCTTCTCCAAGCCCACCATCCGCCAGGCGGAAATCGACGAGGTCGTGGATTCTCTCAAGTCGGGCTGGATCACGACGGGTCCGAAGGCCCAGAAGTTCGAGGAGGCCTTCTCGGCCTACACGGGCTTCCCCATCGCCCTCGCCCTCTCCTCCGCCACGGCGGGCCTGCACATCGGCCTCATGGCCCTGGGCCTGAAGCCGGGCGACGAGGTGATCACCACGCCCATGACGTGGGTGGCCACCACCAACATGATCGAGATCCTTGGGGCCAAGCCCGTCATGGTGGACATCCATCCTGACACCCTCCAGATCGACGAGACCCAGGTGGCGGCCGCCGTCACCCCGCGCACCGTGGGCATCCTGCCCGTGCACTTCGGCGGCGCCCCGTGCCACATGGACCCGCTCATGGAGGTGGCCCGAAAGCACGGCCTCTGGATCTTCGAGGATGCGGCCCACGGCGTGGGAACCCTTTACAAGGGCCGCCACGTGGGCTGCTTCGACCGCCTGGGGGTCTTCTCCTTCCACCCCATCAAGAACATGACCACGGCCGAAGGCGGCGTCCTCGTCCTGCGCGACGAGGCCATGGCCAAAACCCTGCGCGCCCTCCGCTTCCACGGCCTGGAAAAGCAGGCGTGGAACCGCTACGCCGAGGGCGGCACGGCCCAGGTGGAAGTGATCATGCCGGGCTTCAAATACAATTTCATGGATCTGCAGGCGGCCATCGGCCTCCCTCAGCTCGCCTCCGTGGACGCCTTCAACGAGCGCCGCACCCGGCTCGCCGGCCTCTACCAGCAGCTCTTCGCCGACGTGCCCGAGCTCCAGATCCCCGTCATGCCCTCCTACGACCACCACGCCACCTGGCACCTCTACCCCGTTCGGATCAAGGAGGCCTCCGGCCTGGGCCGGGACGCTTTCATGAACGAGCTGAAGGCGCGGAACGTGGGCACGGGAATCCATTTCAAGGCCGTCCACACGCATCCCTATTACCAGCAGAAGTATCCCGGACTGGAGAAGGTCCTGCCCCACGCCACGTGGGTTTCGGAGCGCATCTGCTCCCTGCCCCTCTTCCCCGCCATGACGGAGGACGACGTGGCCTACGTGGCGGACGCCGTCAAGGATGTTCTGGCCCATGGCCGGTAACGCAGGCCAAGGAAAGCCGGGCCCCTTTCACAGGGAGGACAGAAGGCCTATGAGGAACCATGGAGAGGTTGCACCAGCGGGAACGCCTCCCATCCTCCCTTCCTCCCTGTTCGTAAGCCTTCGATAGAGGCCGCCATGAGTGAACCCGAGCTTTCCATCGTGATCCCCGTCTACAACGAGGAGGAAAATCTTCCCGAGCTTCTCCAGCGCATGCACACGGTCATGGAAGCGCTGGGCAAGCCTTACGAGACCATCCTCGTGAACGACGGGAGCCGCGACCGCTCCCTGAAAATCCTCAAGGAGGCCTCCGCCCGCGACACGGCCCTGCGGATCATCGACTTCAACCGAAACTACGGCCAGCACGCGGCCGTTTTTGCGGGCTTTGAAGCTGCCAGGGGCCAGATCATCGTCACCCTCGACGCGGACCTGCAAAACCCGCCCGAGGAAGTGCCCAAACTCGTGGCCAAGATGGAAGAGGGGTACGACGTGGTGGGCTCCGTGCGCCAGCAGCGCAAGGACAGCCTCTTCCGTAAGTGGGCTTCCAGAATTATCAACCGCGTCACCTCCAGCGTCACCGGCGTCCAGCTCCACGACTACGGGTGCATGTTAAGAGCTTACCGCAAGGATGTTGTCAAAACGCTCTGCGCTTCAAAGGAAATATCCACCTTCATTCCCGTCCTCGCCGATCTCTTCGCCGGGAAGATTACGGAGATTCCCGTGGCCCACGCCGAGAGGGCTCGCGGCGAGAGCAAGTACAGTTTCCTCAAGCTCATCCGCCTCCAGTTCGACCTCATCACCAGCTTCTCCCTCCTGCCCCTGAGAGCCACCATGTTCATCGGCGTCACCACGGCCATCTTAGCCATGCTCGCCGCCGTGGTTCTCATCGCCGGGCGTCTCCTCATGGGCAGCGACTGGGCCGTGAGCGGCATCTTCACTCTCTTCGCGGTCCTCTTCTTCTTCGTGGGCGTCCTCCTCTTTTCCATCGGGCTTCTGGGAGAATACACGGGGAGGATTTACATGGAGGTGCGCCGCCGGCCCCGCTTCGTCATCCGGCACGTCATTCAGAACGGCGAGGAGCGCCACCCGTGAGCGCCCGAACCCTGGTCATGGGCTACCACACGCTGGGGTGCCTGGGTTTTGACGCCCTCGTGCGCCACGGCTTCGACGTGGCCGCGGTCTTTACGCACCGCGACAACCCCAAGGAAGAGATCTGGTGGGAGTCGCTGGCCGGGCGCGCCGCCGAGGCGGGCGTTCGGGTCCACTATCCCGAGACCATGAAGGATGCCCAAACCCAGGCCCTCGTGGCGTCCTACGAGCCGGATTTCCTCTTCTCCTTCTATTTCAGGTTCATGATCCCCCCCGAGGTGCTCGCCATGGCCAGGCGCGGGGCCTTCAATCTCCACGGGTCTCTCCTGCCCCGGTACCGCGGGCGCGCTCCCGCCAACTGGGTGCTCGTGAACGGCGAGACGGAGACGGGGGTGAGCCTGCACTACATGGTAGCCAAACCCGACGCGGGGGAGCTCGTGGACCAGGAGCCCGTGAGCATCGCCTTCGAGGAGACTCCGCGCACCCTTTACGCCAAACTCGAATCGGCCGCCGTCACGGTGCTGGACCGGAGCCTGCCCCTCATCAAGGCGGGTACCGCCCCCCATCACCCCCTCGACCTCACCCAGGGTTCCTACTTCGGGGGGCGCAAGCCCGAGGACGGCCGCCTGGACTGGACGTGGAGCGCCCTCAAGGCGTTTTTCCTCGTCCGGGGCGTGACCCATCCGTACCCGGGAGCCTTCACCTTCTTCGGCGGCAAGAAGCTCTTCGTCTGGTGGGCCAAGCCACTGGACAAGGAGCCCTTCGGCGCGCCGGGGACGGTCCTCTCCGTCACCTCCGAGGGATGCCTCGTGGCCGCGGGCCGAGGCTCCCTTTTGATCACCCGCTGCCAGTTCGAGGGCGAACCTGAATACGATGGCTACACCTTCTGCACCCTCCACGGAGTGCTTCCCGGAGCCAAACTGGGTTCGGACTGAGCCGAACCACCACCACAGAAGAGGGGTCCCATGAAAATCCTCATCCTCGGCGTCAACGGCTTCATCGGCAACGCGCTCACGCGCCGCATCGTGAACACCACCGGCTGGGAGGTCTATGGCATGGACCTCTCGGACAACAAACTCGGCCACTCCCTGGACCATCCGCGCTTCCATTTCCTGGAAGGCGACATCATGATCAACAAGGAGTGGATCGAGTACCACATCAAGAAGTGCGACGTGGTTCTGCCCCTCGTGGCCATCGCCACCCCCGCCACCTACGTCAAAGCGCCTCTTCGGGTCTTCGAGCTGGACTTCGAGGAAAACCTCCGCATCATTCGGCAGTGCGTGAAGTACGGCAAGCGGGTGATCTTCCCCTCCACCTCCGAGGTTTATGGCATGTGCCCAGAGCCGGAGTTCAAGGAGGACGAGAGCATGCTGGTGACGGGGCCCATCAACAAGCCCCGCTGGATTTACTCCTGCGCCAAGCAGCTCATGGACCGCGTTATCGCCGCCTACGGCCAGCAGGAGGGCCTCCAGTACACGTGCTTCCGCCCCTTCAACTGGATCGGCCCCAAGCTCGATAGCATCGACACGGCCAAGGAGGGCTCCTCGCGCGTCGTGACACAGTTCATGGTGGACCTGGCCCAGGGCAATCCCATCAAGCTCGTGGACGGCGGCGCCCAGAAACGCTGCTTCACCTACGTGGAGGATGGCATTGACGGCCTCATGAAGATCATTGAGAACAAGGGCGGCGTATGCGACTCGGAGATCTTCAACCTCGGGAACCCGGTGAACGAGTTCTCGGTCAAAGAACTAGCGGAAAAGCTCGTGGCCATGTTCAAGGAGCGCAAGGCCACCATCCCGAACTACCAGGAACCCCGCATCGAAGGGGTGGACTCGGGCAGCTTCTACGGCAGGGGCTACCAGGATATCTTCACGCGGAAGCCCAGCGTAGAAAAGGCCAAGCGAATCCTGGGCTGGGAGCCCAAGACGACCATGGACGAGGCCCTCAAGGTGACCATGGACGCCTTTTTCGAGGAGTGGAACGCGGGACTCTCAAACGAGTGAAGCCGGTGGTCGTGTTTGTTTATCATCGCGAGCGCGGCGCCATTCGTGGCATCGCGAGCCTGCCGCAGGCGGGCGAGGCGATCTCGGCCTTGGCTCTACGTTGTCATCGCGAGGGGCCACAAGCCCCGTGGCGATCTCGGCCTGTGGCTCTACGTTGTCATCGCGAGGGGCCGCAGGCCCCGTGGCGATCTCGGCCTTGGCCGGGAAAGTGAGACTGCCTCCAGGTAGCCCATTGAGGGAGGCCTCGCAATGACCAATTGGAATGGACGATCTCCTATGATCGTCATGCACTAGGGAGTTACACTATGGGCGTCATTCCCAGCTTCTTCGGCAAGGGCAAAGACGGGGCGCGGGAGAACCGCTTTCGCCTCACGCCCGAGGCCCGTCTCCAGGCCCAGCGGGAGAAGACGAAGGTGAGGGATGACGCGGCGCCCGCGTCGTCCCTCGTGCAGCCCAAACCGCTCCCCGAAGGAACCAAAGTCCTTGGCCTCCGCATCGATGTAGACACCCACGAGGGCATGCGCGACGGCGTTCCGAGGCTCCTTGAGGTGCTTCGTTCGGCCGGGGTGAAGGGGTCCTTCTACTTCGCCATGGGCCCGGACCGCTCGGGCCTCGCCATCCTCAACGTCTTCACCCGGCCCGGCTTCCTCGCCAAGATGCTCCGCAGCGGCGCCCCCAAGGTCTACAGCACCCGGACCATGCTCTCCGGAACCCTCCTGCCCGCCCGCCCCGTGGCCGCGGCCTTTCCCGAGATCGCTAGGCGGGTGGAGGCGGAGGGCCACGAGACGGGGGTCCACGCGTGGGACCACCGCCGGTGGCAGGACTCCCTCCTTCGCTTTTCCGAGGACAGAATCATTCTGGAACTGGAGCGCGCCTTCGACGCGTACGTATCCATCTTCGGCAAGAAACCCCTCACGTATGCGGCCCCCGCGTGGTTCTGCTGCGAGGAGAGCCTCCTCCATCAAGACAAGATGGGGTTGGCCTACGCTTCCGACTGCCGGGGGATGGACCCCTTCTACCCTGTCATTGACGGGCACGCCTTGCGCACGCCCCAGGTGCCCGCCACCCTTCCCACCCTCGACGAGGCCCTCGGGCTCACGCACAAGAGCGCGGAGGCCTTCTACGACGCCATGTTTGAAGAGGTGAGGCCCGGCGAATGGCCCGTCCTCACGGTCCACGCCGAGCTGGAGGGCGGCCCCTACGCCGCCGCCTTCGCCGCCTTCCTCGCCAAGGCAAAGGAGCACGGCGTCCTCGTCCTGCCCCTTCGTGATCTCCTCGCCGCCCGCCTCGGCACGGGCGCTCCCCTTCCCCGCTGCACCATGGCCTACGGCCAGATCGAAGGGCGCCACGGCGTCGTCTCGCTCCAGATGCTCGAAGTTTAGGCCACAGCCTCCGACTTCGCCGCTAGGAGGATCGCCCACGCCAGGGACCGGCCAATGGAGAGGCCGCCGAGCATGCACGTGTCCTCCGGGGCAGGAGCGCGGTTCTTCACGTGCAGCTTGCGTCTAGCCCTTCATCCACTCGGGCCGTTCGTAGGCTTTGCCGGGCGTGCCGCCAAGGGCGAGGATGGTGGCCCCCGAGCCTCCCGGGATGAGCTTCCGCTTCTGGGAGGGCCCGACGCGGACGAGGGTGCCCCGCTCAAGCTCCCAGGATTCCTCACCCGCCAGGAGCTTGGCACTTCCTTCCAGGACGACGTAGACCTCCTCCTGGCCATCCTTCACGTGATCATGTTCGGGATAGTCAGGCCAGTTCGGCGGCAGCTTGAGGATGTTCATGCCCCAGGCCGTCACCCCCAACCCCTTCGCCGCGTACTTGAAGTTCTCGTTGTACCCGTCCAGTTCTTCAAAGCGTTTGAACATCACGTCGGACATGACTCCTCCTTCATAGAGCATGCGTTTTCAGCTTAGACTGAACAGGCGAAGGGGGAATGACATTCCACATCGATTCGCAAGCAGGAGTGTCCGCGCCGCAAGTGAAGGAATGTGGCTCATTTCTTTCTCCGTGATCTTCGTGTCTTCGTGGTGAATATCCTTTCCCTTCCTATGGGGTTTCCGCGTCCTGAGCCGTGAAGGGCGTTTCGTCTTGCGGCAAGAAGTCCGCCTGGCCGTGCCGGTTGCACTTGGCGGCCTCGGCGCCTATAGTGACAGGCGCGATTTGCACCAGGAGCAGGGAGTTTGAACAGCGGGCAGTTCCGAAGGGAGGCATCCATGGAAGGGGACGGGAGCGGCAAGCCCAGCGTTCCAGGATGGCAAGGCCGCTACGACCTTCGGACCCTCTTCGAGGCGTCCACCATGGGGCTGGCCGTGACCCTCATGGATGGAACGCTCGTGGAGGTGAACCCCGCCTTCGCCCGCATCCTCGGCAGGACGGTGGAGGAGTGCAGAGGTCTCAGATACTGGGAGATCACCCCGGAGGCCCACGCGATCAGGCAGCGGGAGCAGATCGAGACGCTGATGCACACCGGCCGCTATGGTCCCTTCGAAAAGGAATACATCCACAAGGACGGCCATGCCGTGCCCGTGCGGCTCTCTGGCGTCCTCATGGAGCAGGGTGGCGAGCGGTTCGTCTGGTCCTCAGTCGAGGACATCACGCAGCGAAAAGAGGCCGAAGCCGCCATTCAGAACGAGCGCGATTTCTCCAACGCGGTGCTCGACAGCCTCCCGGGCGTACTGTATTGCTACGACGAAACTTTATCTTTTAGGCGCTGGAATCAAAACTTCGAGCGTGTCACGGGCTACACCGCCGCTGAAGTGGCCCGCATGAGCCCTCTCGACCTCTTTGCGGGGGCGGACAAGGCCCTGCTGGCTGAACGAATCCATGAGGTCTTCGATAAGGGCATCTCGCAGGTGGAGGCGGACCTCGTGGCCAAGGACGGGACGCGAACGCCTTATTTCTTCACCGGCCTGGCTGCGGTGATTGACGGCCGGCGGCACCTGGTCGGCATGGGCCTTGACGTGTCCAATCAGAAGCAGGCGGAGGCTCGCCTATTGGAGAGCGAGCGCCACTACCGCATGCTCTTCGAAGCCAATCCTCACCCCATGTGGGTTTACGATCAGGAAACGCTGGGCTTTCTGGCGGTGAACGAGGCGGCTATCCTCCACTACGGCTATTCGCGGAAGGAGTTCGCGGCTCTAACTATCCGCGACATCCGGCCAGAGGAGGAGCAGGCGCGGCTCCAAGAGAACCTCGCGGGCCATCGTGAAACGATCCAGCACTCAGGCACTTGGAAGCACCGCAAGAAGGACGGGACCATCATCCTGGTGGAAATCACCTCCCATTCGCTGGATTTCTCCGGACGGCCCGCCCGGCTGGTTCTTTGCCACGACGTGACCCACCGCGTGGCGCTGGAGGAACGCCTTCTGCAAGCCCAGAACCTGGAGACCATCGGCATGATCGCGGGCGGCGTGGCCCACGAGGTTCGCAACCCGCTCTTCGCCATAACCACGCTCGTGGCGGCCCTGGAGAAGAAACTGCGGGGACAGACGGACCTTGGCGGGTTCGTGGCGCACATACAAAACGAGACCCGGCGCCTGAACGATCTGATGGCTGACTTGCTCAGCCTCGGGAGGGTCCTGGATAAGTCCCAGTTCATTGCCGTGGACCTCCGGTCCGTGCTTACTAGTACCAAAGACCTAATCACGGCAGGGGGCACGGACACTTCAGCCTGCGAGATGACGTTTCCCGGCGAGGCCCTCGTGGTCGCTGGCGCTTCGGACAGGCTCGCGCAGGTCTTCGCGAACCTTGGGCAGAACGCCCTGGCCTTTAGCCCCCCTGGCGGGAAAGTCCGCGTTCGCGCCTGGCGGGAGAGAGGCGAAGCTTGTGTTGCCTTCTCCGACGACGGCCCCGGACTCCCATCGGACCTACTCCCAAGGCTCTTCACGCCTTTTGCCAGCAGGCGCAAGGGAGGCACGGGGCTGGGGCTCGCCATCGTCCACAAGATCGTCACTTTGCACGGAGGAACTGTCGCGGGAAGGAACAATGAAGACGGACCTGGAGCGGTCTTTACGGTAAGATTGCCCCTGGCCGGGGGAAGGACGGAGCCATGAGCCCAGCCGCACAGCCCCATAGCGCGGGCCTCACGCGGGCGACTCACGCCGCCGCTCTTTTCAAGGCCATGGGCGTGGCCTGCTTGGCGGTGTGCGCCGTGATCTTCGTGGAACGCATGCACCGTACCGGCGTGGTTCATCTGGAAAAGTCGCAGGTGCGAGAGGCCTTGCGGCGCTGGGACGACCTCCTGAATGAAGCCCTGGATAAGCCCAGCCTCATGGCCCAGGCCCTCGCCGCCCACATCGCCTTTTCGCGAGAGGAGGACCTGGCGGCGGGCCTCCCCGCTTTCATGGCGGCCCTAAAGGCCGAGGCCCCTGGAGTCAGCTTCTTCGTGGTGGCCCCCGGCGGAATCACCCGCTGGGTCTACCCTTTGGAAGGCAACGAAGTCCACCTCGGGCGAGACCTCCTCAAGAGCGCGGACGCCTCCGTGCACGACGAGGTGGCCGCCGCCCTCGCCGCGCGGGGCCCCGTTCTGGGAAAGCCGCACCTCTTGCCCGGTGGAACCATGGGCGTGGTTGTGCGCCAGCCGGTCTTTCGGGATGGCAAGCTCTGGGGGCTGGTGACCGTGGGCCTTGACCTCCCCAGCTTGCTCAAACGGGGCTCCGAGCTTTCCGGATTCTCCTACCCCCTCGACGCCGCGCTCCGCCTTCCCGGCAGCGCTCCCTTCTGGGGCGACCCTTCCGTGTTCCTCCGAAAGCCCGCCGCAGTCCCCGTTACCGTGCCTGGAGGCGCGGCCTGGGACCTGGCCGCCGTGCCCGCCGCGGGGTGGGGCGCCTCTCTGGCGGAGGGGCAACCGGTCCGGTATGCCGTCGAAGTCCTCTTGATCCTGCTCTTCGCTGGCCTCACCTACTCCATGAGCGACCGGTCGGCGAGGCTCAGATTGAGCATCGAGCATTCCACGGCCGAAATCAGGGCATTGAACGAGCGCCTCACTTCGGAGTTGGAAGAGAAGCGGGCCTCGGAGGCCCGGTTCCAAGCCTTCATGACCTATCTTCCCGGCGTCGTGTTCTTACGCGACGCCTCGGGGCGGTATGTTTACGTGAACGAGGGATGGATCAAGAACTCGGGCATCTCGCGGGAGGACGCGCTAGGGAAAGCCCCGGCGGAGATCCTTTCGGCGAAGGAGGCTCAGGAGCTGGCCGAAGAGGACGCCAAGGTCATGGCCGGGGAGCCCCTGGTTTGGAAAGAGATCGCCTATCCTTTCCGTGGCGGCACGACGTATTGGATGTGCTCCAAGTTCCCCATCCGTGACGGCGCGGGCCAGACCCGCTTCGTAGCTGGCTTCTCCTACGAAATCACCGCCGAGCGCAAGGCGCGCGAGTGCTTGCGGGAATCGGAAGCGCGCTACCGCATGCTGTTTGAGAGGAACCTGGCCGGCGTCTACCGCTGCGACCTCAAGGGACGCGTCTTCGAGTGCAACCAGGCCTTTGCCGATATGTTCGGCTTTGAATCTCCTCAGGACGTTTTAAACCATCCCAAGCACAACTTTACGGCAGAAAAGCAAGATCACCGCGCCTTTATCCGCCGCATGGAGGAGTCGGGCTGGGTCAAGAACTGGGAATCGCAAACGCACCGGAAAGACGGCACGACCTTCTGGGCCCTTGAAAACGCCTCCCGCGTGGATGAGCCCGGGGTGGAGCCGTTCATCGAGGGTTCGATCTTCGACATCACCGAGCGCAAAGAATTCACCGCCCAGCTCGCCCGCGCGGAGAAGCTTGAGACGGCCTTCAAGATCACCCAGGGGCTCGCCCACGAGGTGCGCAATCCCCTCTTCGCCATCCAGGTGAACCTGAGCGCGTGGGCCAAGAGCCGCGCATCGGGAGGCGAAGGGGACCCTCACGTCACGTACGTCCTCGACCACGTCAAGCGCCTCGCCCGCCTCCTGAGCAGCCTCATGGAACTGGGCTATTCGCTGGAGAAGGAGGAACTGGCCGACGTGATGCCGGCCGTGCTCCTGGAGGAGGCATGGACTCTGGCCCGAGCCGAGTGCCCCGGGCGGGAGGTTCAACTCATCGTGGACCCTTCCCCCTCACCCGCGCCGGTTCGAGTGGCAGCCTCAAGGATGATGAAGGCCCTGGTCCACCTGCTCGCCAACGCTATCGAGGTAACACCCGAAGGAAAACCCATCCACGTGTCCACCCGCCGCGAGAAGGGAAACTGCGTCCTTATGATCCGCGACGAGGGGCCGGGCATTTCCTCCGGCATCGCGGCTCACCTTTTCGACCCCTTCGTCACGACCCGCACGGGCAGGCCGGGCCTCGGGCTGGCCCTGGCCCGCCATACCATTGAAGTCCATGGCGGAACCATCACCGCTTCCAACAACGATCCTAGACCCGGGGCAACCTTCACCGTGACGCTTCCCACCGCCAGCCCGGAGCAGGACGGCCAGGCGCGGAATGAGCTGAAGCCCGAACCGGCCCCGGCGAGCGGCGGCCCTGGAGCTGCGGCCGTCTAAACGTCCCGCGCCCGCGGGTGTACCATGCCTCCGGAGGTTCGAATGAAGGAAGCTTTGGAGACAGACCGCCGGCCCGTGATCCTGGTGGTGGACGACGACAAGGTAAGCCGGACCGTCGTGGTCTCCCTCATGGACAAGGCGGGCTTTCAAACCCTGGCGGCGGGAACCGGCGGCGAATGCATGGAGATGGTCCGCCGCAAGAACCCCGATCTCGTGCTCCTGGACATGAACCTCCCCGATGCCAAAGGCACGGACGTGTGCAGGGCCATCAAAGGCGACCCGGGGCTGGCAGACACCCTCGTCGTCCACCTCTCCTCCTCCGAAACCTCCCCCGGCGTTCAGACGGCGGCCCTGGACGCTGGGGCCGACGGGTACGTAGCCAAACCCGTGGACAACATGGAACTGGTGGCCAGAATCCGCGCCCTCCTGCGCCTCCGGAACGTGGAACGCTCGCTCCGCCAGGAGCTTACGCGCCGCGCCGAGCTCCAATCCATCATCAACGGGAGCCCCACCGTGGCCGTCCTCTGGAAGACGGGGCCCGTCCTGGCCGTGGACTATATTTCGGAAGGAGTCCGCAGGTACGGATACGAGCCCGAGGACTTCACTTCGGGCCGCATGACCTACGCCGAGCTCCTCCACCCCGACGATGCCGCGAGGATCTCCGGCGAGTCCCGGGCCTTTTCTGCTGAAGGACGGGATGACTATGTCCAGACCTACCGCATTCTGGCCCGTGACGGCCGCGTGCGCTGGGTCGAGGACTACACTTCGGCCCGCAGGGACGAAGCGGGCGCTGTGCATCACTATCAGGGCGTCATCCTGGATATCACCGAACGCAAGCGCGCGGAAGAAGCGCGCCGCGAGAGCGACAGGCGGTTCCGTGCCGCGGTGGAAAGCAGCATGGACGCCTTTTTCCTCGTCAGGGCCCTTGACGGCGAGGATGGCACGATCGAGGATCTGGTCTTTATCGACATGAACCGAACCGGAGAGGCCTTCGCGGGCACGCCCAAGGAAAGCGTCGTGGGCCGGCGCATCAGCGAGGTCTTCCCTCCATTGAAGGCCCTTGGATTCATCACCGCCTGCGCCCGCGTCATCCGGGAGGGCGAGGCCACGGAGCACGAGTTCCCCCTTGAGATCGGCGGGCGGCCGCCCCGCTGGATTCGCTACCAGTTGGTGCCCATCGGTGACGGCCTGGCCATCACGGCGAGGGACATCTCCAGGCAGAAGCGCGCGGAGGCCTCGCGCAAGGCGCGTGACCTTCAGGATCTGCGGGACCAGACCGCGGAGACCATGTGGCAGCTCGCCAAGGGCCTCGCCCACGAGATCCGCAATCCCCTCTTCGCCATCGACGCCAACGTGGCGGCCCTGGCCAAGCAAGTGCAGGCGGCGGACAAAGCCGCCCCCTACATGAGCTACATCCGGGAGCACGTGAAGCGGCTCGATTCGCTCATGAGGGACCTCCTCGAACTGGGGCGCCCTCTCGACGAGTCCGAGTTCGGGCCCTGCGAGGTGGCCTGGGTGATCCAGTCAGCCATCGACAAGATCGAGATCGACTTCCCCGGTGCGGCGGGCAGGCTGGTGGTTCAGGTACCCGATGAGCTGCCCCGTCTCAGGGCCGTGCCGGGCAAGCTGACCCTCGCCCTGGCCCATCTTATCGAGAACGCCATCGAAAGCCTCCCCTCCGGGCGAATCGAGATTCGGGCAGAGCGGGACGATGGGCGGATTTTCTTGAGGGTGTACGACGAGGGTCCGGGCATCCCTCCGGCCCTCTTCTCCTCCTTGTTCCAGCCTTTCGTGACGAGCAAGGGGTCCCACCCTGGCCTGGGCCTGGTCCTCGCCAGGCATTTCGTGGAGGCCCACCGCGGCACCCTCACGGGCGCCAACCGCGTGGACTCGCCCGGGGCCGTCTTCACCATGTCCCTCCCCACCTCCCCCAAGCCTTGAGTTTGGTATCGGTGCACTCGTGCAACGAACCCGCGCTGCTTGAATCGCGGGCCGCCCTCTGGTAGGCTAAGTCTCTCACCGGCGGGAAGTTCCCACGCGGTCGCGGCGGGGCCTCGCCGGGCATCTCTGCCCAACCGGAGGTTCTCATGTCCACCTCGCGTACACACTCGTTCATCGAAGAAGCGGAACTCTACGGAGCCCACAACTACCATCCCCTCCCCGTGGTTCTGGACAAGGCCGAAGGCGTCTGGGTCTGGGACGTGGACGGCCAGAAGTACATGGACTGCCTCTCGGCCTATTCGGCCGTCAACCAGGGCCATCGCCACCCCAAGATCGTCCAGGCCCTGAAGGACCAGGCGGACCGGGTGACCCTCACCTCCCGCGGCTTTCACAATGACAAGATGGGTCCCATGCTCAAACTCTTGTGCGAGATCACGGGATACCAGAAGGCGCTGCCCATGAACACGGGCGCCGAGGCGGTGGAAACGGCGCTCAAGACGGCGCGCAAGTGGGGGCAGTACGTGAAGGGGGTCCCGGAGGGCAAGCAGGAGATCGTGGTCTGCGCCCAGAACTTCCACGGCCGAACCATCACCATCATCACCTTCTCCAGCGACGCCCAGACCAAGGACGGCTTCGGCCCCTTCACGCCCGGCTTCGTGACCATCCCCTACGGCGACGCCAAGGCCCTCGAAAGGGCCATCACGCCCAACACCGTGGGCTTCATGGTGGAGCCCATCCAGGGCGAGGCGGGAGTGGTGGTGCCGCCCGAAGGCTATCTCAAGGCCTGCTTTGATCTCTGCAAGAAGAACAACGTCCTCTTTATCGCCGACGAGGTCCAGACGGGCTTCTGCCGCACGGGCCGCTGGTTCGCCTGCGACTACGAAGCCATCAAGCCCGACATCATGGTCCTAGGCAAAGCTCTGGGCGGCGGCATGTTCCCCGTGTCGGCCATCGTGGCCGACGACGCGGTCATGAAGGTGTTTACCCCGGGGGACCACGGCTCCACCTTCGGCGGCAACCCCCTGGGCGCCGCCGTGGCGCAGGCCGCCCTTGAAGTGCTGCGGGACGAGAAGCTCGACAAGCGCGCGGCGGAGCTGGGCCCCTATTTCATGGACCGCCTCCGCGCCCTCAACAGCCGCCACATCGAACTGGTGCGCGGCAAGGGCCTCCTGGTGGGCGTGGTCATCAAGAGGGCCTCGGGCAAGGCCCGGCCCCTCTGCGAGAAACTCATGGGGCACGGCATCCTCGCCAAGGATACTCACGAACAGGTGATCCGGTTCGCGCCCGCCCTCGTCATCACCAAGGAAGAGATCGACTGGGCCGTGGGCGTCATCGGCAAGGTGCTGGCCTGAGTACGGAGGCATTGCGTGAACTCGAGGGGCCGTCGCAGCGCGGGACGGCCCCTTTTTGAATGTGAAATGTTGAATGTG
>JBBIKI010000005.1:55782-58390 GCA_037445535.1 Acidobacteriota bacterium
TTGAATGTGAAATGTTGAATGTGGAATGTGGGATGTGAAATGTGTCATGTGAAAGGGCGGATGCGGGATGTGACATGCCGAATGTAAAGCCCGAGCCGGCAAGAGCACATTCACCCTTCACCATTCGCCATCCGCATGGATCTCCCCCTCGCCCCTGGCTCTCCGCGTCGGCTCTCACGGCCGTGACGGCCATCTGGGGCTGGAGCTTCCTCCTGGTGAAGGACTCGGTGGCCGGATACCCGGTCTTCCCCTTCCTCGCCCTCCGCTTCTCCCTCGCCACGCTGCTCGTGTTCCCTTGTCTGCGGCACAGGCTCAAGGCCGCGAACAGGGCCACCTTGGCGGGCGGCGCCCTTATGGGCACGGCCCTCTTTTCGGGCTACGCCTTTCAAACCGTGGGACTCCTCTCCACGAGCGCCGCCCATTCGGGGTTCATCACTGGCCTCTTCGTGGTCTTCACGCCCCTCTTCGAAGCGGTGATCCTCAAACGCCTGCCCCCATGGGACCTGTGGGTGGCCGTGGCCGTCTCCACCGCGGGTCTTGCCCTCCTCTCCCTGCAAGGCGGGTCCGGACTCAGCACGGGCGACCTTCTGAGCCTGTGCTGCGCCGCCGTCTACGCCGTTCATCTGCTGCTGACCTCGCACATGGCCAAGCGGTATGACACGGGCGCCCTGGTGATCGTCCAGATCGCCACTGTCGCGGCCCTGGCGTGGCTCTTCTCCGTCCCCTCCCTCGGCGAGATGACACCCGTCCCGCGTACCACCGTTTTCGGCATCATCATTACGGCCATCTTCGCCACGGCCTTGGCCTATTTCGTTCAAACGGTTTTCCAGCGCCATATTTCGGCCCTTCAAACGGCGCTTATCTTTACCATGGAGCCCGTGTTCGCGGGGCTCTTCGCCGTTGTCCTCGGTGGCGAACACCTGGGCTGGCGGGGCATGGCGGGAGGCGCGTTCATCGCCGGCGGCATGCTGGCTGGCCAGTGGGCCGAACAGCGCGGCACGGCCCGCTGACATTTTGAACGAAGCGCCCTCTTGGTCTAGAATGTGGGCAGGAGGGGAATCGGCCATGAAATTGCTCATCGTTGACGACATGAAATCCTTCTTGGACTTGGAGCGAACCTTCCTGCGCCGGGCCGAATGCCAGATATTCACGGCGGCCACGGGGCTCGAGGCCATCAAGGTGGCCCAGAACGTCCAGCCCCAGCTCGTCATGCTTGACATCGAAATGCCGGAGATGAACGGCATCGAGGCGGCGCGCATCTTCTCCAACACGCCTACCCTGAAGCACATCCCGGTGGTGGTGTGCTCGAGCACGTCCCGCGAGGCCGAAGCCCTGGCCGCGGGTGCCGCCGCCTTCATCCAAAAGCCCGTGGACGAGGAGCGCTTCCTCGCCATGATCCAGCGCTACGTGCCCCTCGCCTTCCGCAAGGACCCTCGCAAGGCCCTGAGCGCCCCCTGCGAAGTTGAATACCATGGCGTCACGGCCCGCTGCGACCTCCACGATCTCTCCGCCTCGGGCATGTTCATCTCCACGAGCCAGCCCTTGCAGATCGGCGACAAGGTATCGCTCCGCTTCATGGTTCCCATGAACCGCGGAGCCAAGACCGTCCAAGCCGAGGGACACGTCGTGCGCGCCTCCGGCGAGGGCTACGGCATCGGCTTCTCGGACATCACCGAAGGGGCCCGCATGTTCATCCAGGATTTTATCGAAGATTGAAGGCCGGCTGGCATCAAGGCTCCGTGTCCACGTGGGGGAGGCTGCACAACCTCGCCGGACCGCGGAGCGCATCCCGGCGTCAGGATGCATGCTAAGTTCCTCACACCTTCGTATGAACCCCTGGTTCACACACAAAGGCCGGAGCGGCCCCTCGCCCGCCCCGGCCTGGCAGGTGTTCAGAAGTTATGTTCAGAATTCAAACAAATACGCCCCGCGCCCTTCTGGAGCGTTTTCTAGTTTAAAGAATTCCGCAGCATGGGCCGCAGCAACAACTGTCACATCCCATGCTCACCGCGCAGGCGCAAGCAGTCCATCCATTGCAGGTCACGCAACATCGGGCCTCCACGCATTTGTTTGCCTGGGGGGTCAGGGCTGATGGCTGGCTTGGGCGAGGGATCACCCTTGCCTGCAACACCGTGATGCCCGGCAACCGAACCCCCGGCATTTTAGGCTGTAGCTCCTTCATGGCTTCATTGCCACCGGCAGCCCGAATGATGGAGAAGACGTGAAACTGCACTTGGCGAACAGCCTGGTCTTCGATGATGGGGGTGAGCCCGTACGTCTTGCCTTGCGGTGACGTGATTCGAATCATGCTTCCTTCGGGCTCCACGCCTTTAACCTCTTGGCCGTCCGGCAGCAGTAGGTTGAACTCAATTGAATAGGTTGACGCCTTGAAGGTTTCGGCTGTTGTTCCAGTCTGCGCCCATGAAGGCAAGCTCAACCAGACCACAGCCATCGCTCCGCAAACTAGCGGCATAAGACGCGCTCCGCCCATGGCAAGCCTCCTTTGCCGGGAATATAGCGCTCAGGCTGATCCCCGTCAAGCGGACGCCTCAACCCAAATTCCGCGATGGAATTCTCTTGCATTCGGAAACCGGGAGGCTTTGGGATT
>JBBIKI010000006.1:0-26178 GCA_037445535.1 Acidobacteriota bacterium
GCCCTGCTCCTAGGCGTGAAAGCCGTCACCATCATCTGCCACGGCAGATCCCAGCCCAAGGCCATCATGAACGCCCTTCGGCTGGCCCGCGACTTCTGCGTTGCCGGTCTGAACCAGCGCATCGTCGACCAGATCCAATCGCGGATGAGGGAACCCAATAATGGCAAACATTCGGTCGCGAATTAGGGGCACCGGGCGCTCTTTGCCCGAGAAGGTTCTCACCAATTTCGACATCGAAAAAATGGTGGATACCACCGACGAGTGGATCACCACCCGCACGGGCATCCGCGAACGCCGCATCGCCCGAGAAGACGAGAGCCTCTCCAAATTCGCCGCGGAGGCTGGGCGTCAGGCCATGCTCATGGCGGGGCTGGCCCCCGAGGACCTTGATCTCATCATCCTGGCCACAGTCACCATGGACCAGCCCATTCCCGCCACCTCATGCTTCGTTCAGGAAATGCTCGGCGCAAAAAAGGCCGCGGCTTTTGACATCCAGGCGGGATGTTCGGGCTTCATTTACGCCATCGGCGTGGCGGACCAGTTCATCAAGACCGGCGCCTACCGCAACATCCTGGTCATCGGCGGCGAGATCCTTTCCAAATTCCTCGACTGGAACGACCGAGCCACGTGCGTCCTCTTCGGCGACGGCTGCGGCGCGGTCCTCATGACGGCCGAGGAGAGCCCGCGAGGCCTCCTTTCCACCTCCCTCCACTCGGACGGCTCCATGGCGGAGTTCATCACCCTTCCTGGCGGGGGAAGCAAGTTTCCCGTGAGCCACGCCATGATCGACGCCAACCTCCATACGATCAAAATGAAGGGGAACGAGACCTTCAAGATCGCCGTCCGGTCCATCGAGAGCGCCTGCCGCGAAGCCATCGACAAGGCGGGCCTCACCCCGGGCGACGTGCGCTGGTTCGTCCCCCACCAGGCCAACACGCGCATCATCAACGCCGTGGCCGGCCGGCTCGGCTGGCCCCCCGAGGAGATCTACCTCAACATCGACCGCATCGGGAACACGTCGGCCGGATCCATCCCCATCGCCCTCGACGAAATGGTCCGTGCTGGCAAAGTGGCGGAGAACGACATCCTCCTCTTCGCCGCCTTCGGCGCGGGGCTCACCTGGGGCTCGGCGCTCGTCCGCTGGTAGAAGAGAAATCCATGAACCATCAAGGCACGAAGACACCAAGGTTCGTCTAATCAGGAAGCGGTACGATCTTCATGAGTCTCCTGGTGTCTTGGTGTCTTGGTGGGATGCCCTAACCTGGAGCTTCCGATGAAACTCGCCGTTGTATTTCCCGGCCAAGCTTCCCAGTACGTGGGGATGGGGAAGGATTTGGCCATCGGCTTCCGAGAGGCCGCCGAGGTGTTCGACGCCGCGGACCGCGCCCTGGACGAGCCTTTTCACCAACTCCTGTGGCAGGGGCCCGAAGGGGATCTCAACCTTACGGCTAACACCCAGCCCGGCGTGCTCACCGTCTCCGTGGCCGCCTGGCGCGTCCTCCAGACCGCCCGGCCGCAACTCGAACCCGCTTTCCTGGCCGGACACTCGCTGGGCGAGTACAGCGCCCATGTGGCCGCCGGCACTCTCACCTTCGTGGACGCCGTCCGCGCCGTGCGCAAGCGCGGCCAGTTCATGCAGGAGGCCGTCCCCGTGGGCGTGGGCGCCATGGCCGCCCTCATGGGCATGGAGCCGGACGCCGTGGCCGCCACGTGCCTGGAGGCCGCCCAAGGCCAGGTGGTGGTCCCCGCCAACGACAACGCTCCTGGACAGGTGGTCATCGCCGGCCATGCCCAGGCCGTCCAGCGGGCCATGGACTTGGCCAAGACGCGGGGCTGCAAGCGGGCTCTCCTCCTGCCCGTGTCCGCCCCCTTCCACTGCGCCCTCATGGCGCCGGCCCGCCAGAACATGGAGCCCGTCTTGGCGGGGATTCGCTTCTCGGTGCCCGCCTGGCCCGTGGTTGCCAACGTGGATGCCCTCCCCTCCTCAACGCCCGAGGAGGCTCGGGCCAAACTCACGGCCCAGGTGGATTCCCCCGTCCGGTGGCGTGAAACCCTCCTGGCGTTTAAGGAGGCGGGCGTGGACACGATCATCGAAGTCGGTCCCGGCACCGTCCTTTGCGGGCTCGCCAAGCGCGTGAACAAGGACTGGACGATTCTGAACGTGGAGAATACCGAGAGCCTGGAGAAGACCCTCGCCGCCCTCTCGTGAGGGGCAGTGAACGCTCTTTTGGAGAGATAGCCATGGGACGTTTTGACCACAGGGTTGCCCTCGTCACCGGTGCCGCCCAAGGCATCGGACTGGCCGTCGCCGAACTCCTCTCCTCCGAGGGGGCCATCGTCTACGGCGCGGACATCAATCTGGAAACCATGTCCGCCAGCGCCCGCCTCCTGGGAGCCAAGGGCCTTCAGGTGGAGCCGGTCCAGCTCAACGTCGCGGACCGCGGTTCGTGCGAAGCCGCCGTGACTTCCATCGTGGACAAGGAAGGCCGCCTGGAACTGCTGGTGAATAATGCGGGCATCACGCGCGACAGCCTTCTCATGCGCATGAAACCCGAAGACTGGGACGCGGTCATTTCGGTGAACCTCACGGGCGCCTTCCAGCTCACCCAGATCGCCACCAAACCCATGATCGGCCAGCGCTACGGGCGCATCGTGAACGTGGCTTCCGTGGTGGGGCTCATGGGGAACCCGGGGCAGGCCAACTACGTGGCGAGCAAGGCGGGCCTCATGGGCTTCACGAAGGTGGTGGCCAGGGAACTGGCCTCCCGCAATATCACCTGTAACGCCGTGGCCCCGGGTTTCATCCAGACGGCCATGACGGACAAGCTTACGGACCAGCAGAAAGAGCAGATGGCCTCCATCATCCCCATGCGGCGCATGGGAACACCCCACGACGTGGCCAAGGGCATAGCCTTCCTCCTGAGCGAGGACGCGGCGTACGTCACGGGCCAGACCCTCTCCGTGAACGGCGGCATGTACATGTAGGGTGGCTGCGTGAAAGCGGGGATGGTGCCGAAGGGGGGACTCGAACCCCCAAGTGGTTGCCCACGGCGGATTTTGAGTCCGCTGCGTCTGCCAGTTCCGCCACTTCGGCCCTGAGGAAGTTTAGGGGCAGACCCTTCGCCTGTCAAGGTTCGCGAGGGTCCTCTCCCCCGAAGAAGCCCGCGCGCCGCCCCTCAGGCGACGCGTTCAATCACGATAACGGTGATGTTGTCCTCTCCCCCTTTCTCGTTGGCGAGGAGGAGCAATGCCTTGCACGTGGCGTCCAGGTCCAGACGCCGTGCCATGACGGCGGAAATCTCGGCGTCACGGGCCATGCTGTTCAGACCGTCCGTGCACAGAAGAACGCGGTCGCCCACGGCGAGCTTCACCTGGGCCACGTCCGCCTCCGCTTGGTCCCTCGTGCCCAGGGCCTTGGTGATGACGTTGCGCAGGGGATGGCGGCTGGCCTCCTCGTCCGAGAGCAGGCCCATACGAACCTGTTCGCTCACCCAGGAATGGTCCGCCGTCACAAGGCTGAGTTTTCCGTCGGCGAAATGGTAGGCCCGGCTGTCGCCTACGTGGCAGATGACCAGGTCCTCCCGGTCCACGAGGGCCGCTACGACGGTGGTTCCCATGCCTCGGGATTCCGGGTGTTCGGTGGAGTAGCGCTGAATGCGGTCGTTGGCGATGGCGATGGCCGTGCGCACCTTGTTGGCCGAGAAGGAAAACGCCTCGTCGTACGGGTAGGGCCACGTGGAATCCTCGTCCAGGCTGTGCCTGTCGAAGAAGGCGTTGATGTGGCTCACGGCGAGCTGCGAGGCCACCTCCCCGGAGGAGTGCCCGCCCATGCCGTCCGCCACCACGTACAGGTTCTGCTCGTTCCGGATGGTGAAGGCGTCCTCGTTGTTGGTCCGCTTCTTTCCCACATCGGTGGCGCCGCTGGCCCTGACTTTCATTCTACTTCTTTCTGAACAGGGAGAAGCCCGAGGGCTTGTCTCCGCGCGCCTGAGCGAGAAGATTCTGCAGGCCGAGGTCCGTGGGATGGTTGTCCAGCGCCGACTCGATCAGCCTCTGGGCCCTGATGTTGAGCCCGTTCTCCAAAAGAAACTCGGCATAGGCCGTCACGTAGGCCGCGCTGTATGGGTTCAGTTCGATGGCGCGCTCCACCTGCTGGGTCCCCTGGTTTCGCCACTTGGGGTTGCGGAGCCTGATCATGCCTCCGTGGAAAAGGGCCTGATCGTTGGCGGGGTCCATGCGCAGGACATGATCGAACATGGCCAGGGCCGAGGTGTAGTCGCCGCTCTTGAACCGGGCGATGCCGCCGCTCAAGAGCTCCCTCACCTGTTCCTGGGAACTCTTCTGGACGGCGGTGCTCTGGGGCCGTGCGAGGGCGCGGTCGTACTCCTGCCGGAGGGTGGGACGGCTGAGCGTATTGTATGCCTCCGTGACCTCTTTCAGGAAGTGCTCCGCTTCGGCCTTCGGGCCGGGATCCTTGAATCTGTCCGGATGGTGTTCCTTCACCAAGGTCCTGAATGCGCCGCTGATCTGGGCCGGCGTGGCCTCAGCGCTCAATCCGAGGATGTCGTAGAAGGTCCTCTCCCGGTTGTCCATTCCTCTCCCTGCGGCCGACAATGACTGAGGTTACCTCAATGAGCCTTCTCGCGCAAGGCCCTGACCGAACCCGCCCGGGGCGAGGTCTCGCCGGTTAGCCGCCCTTCCGATAGGAGATCACCTTACGGGTGGTGCGGGCGAGGTAGATGCGCTTAGCTTCGCGCCGGACTACTTCGCCCACGTTCTTGTCCTTCAGGAGCATCTTGAGGTCGAAGTCCAGCAGGCGGTTGATGAGCACGATGGCGATGCCCTGGGGTGTCTTGGGATTGGTGGCCAGGGCTTTGAGAACCGGATACTTCTTGATCCATTCCTTGTTCCGCGCGATTTTCCGCATGAGGTCGTCGGGGAGGCTTCTCAGCTTGGCCATGCCCTCGACCTCCGCGTCGGTCAACTTCGGGGACTCTAGAACGGCCGCCTGCACCACGCGGTTGCTGTCTCGAATGAGCAGGCCCCGAGCCTCCCTGTTTCCCTTGAGCGCAAGGGAGATCTTGGCGGGAACGCTCATGCTCAGAATGCGCTGATAAAGGCCGTCGAAGGCTTCCTGGCTCAGGGAATTATCCACGAGGGCTTCGGGGGGGATCTCCGCTTCCGCCGCGGCCAGAACCTCGGGATCGGTGAGGAAGTCCTTCGGACGGAGCTCCTCCTCCCCTTCCTCGGGAAGGGCCGCCTCCTCTTCCTCGGACAGCTCCGGAGCGAACTCTCCTCCCGCGTGCCCCAGCTTCAGGCCAAACCGCAGCTCCAGCAGAGCGGGAATCTCCGAGTGATCCCTGAAGAATTGCTCCGCGAGATCGAAGATACGGCGCACCTGAGTCGGCTCAAGGCCCTGATTGGCGAGCATAGCCACCACGATGGACGGAGAGCGTAAGAGCCGAACCTGATTGTCCAGCAGCACATCCAGAGAAGGCCCCGTTGTATTCAGAGCGAGCCACTCAAGGGTTTCGGTGGCGATGCCCTTGTTTTTCAACACTGCTTGAAGGAGGGCTTGGTTCTTCCCCAGGACGCGTACGTAAAAATCGAGCGCGCGCGGGTCGAAGGCGTGGACCGGGAGGATCTCCTTCCACTCGGTCTCGCTCACCTCGGCGAGGTTCTCCTTGCATGCCATGCGCACTTCTTCGTCCGCGTCAGACCTGAGCAGGACCCAGAGCTCGATGATATCCTCCCGCGGTATGGGGAGCGCGCCCCGGGCCGCGGCCTGCTTGAGCTGCGGCGGCGCTTGCCCTGAAAGGATCCTCTCGACGATGGGGTGGCTCAAGGGCGGGTGACCCCCATTCCGCCTGGGAGCAACAGGTCGTGCACGACTCGGCCCTCCCCTTGGGGCAGAGGGACTCTCTCCCCTTGATAAAAGAGGGCCACGCCCGAGACGTTGCCTAGGCTCACTTTGAAGCTTTTCCCAGCGAGGGAGAGCCTCTCCCCCGGCGTCAGTTCACGGTAGACTTTTCGCTGCCCATCCGCCCAGGCTTCGCACCAACAGCGCTGGGTCACGACGAAGGCGAGGTCTCCCTTGGGCTGGTTCTCCAGGGCGAGCGGAGTCTGGGGAGCTGGCGCTGAAGGGAGAGGGACGGGTTCAGGTGCGGCGGGCATAAGGGCCGGGGGCGTTGAACCAGAAACCTGGGTCCCTGAGGCCGGCGGCGTGGAGGCTGCCGTCAAAGGCTGCTCCGATGGCGCGCTTTCGGGCGCTGGAGCGGCTTGTGGCGGCTCCTCGATTTTCCGTGCTGGCCGCGGAGAGCCGCTTTCGGCCACGTTGAGTGCCGCGCCGGCCGCCGAGCCTTCACGGCCCCAGCCGCCTCCGGACACAAGCACGTAGGCACCGTACCCGAGCCCGCCTAGAAGCACGATACCCAAAATCCACAGGAGCCAAGCCCTGCTCGCCGGAGACTCGGCCCCATCACGGGACTGCACGCCGGCTTGTCCAGAGGAGGCAGGCACGGCGAGCATCTTGTACTCGGCACCCAGGGCCTCTGGATTCAGGCCAAGGTGCCTCGCGACGGCCTTGACGTAGCCTTCAACGAAGACGGGAGGGGGCAGAGCCTCGAACCGTCCCTCCTCGAGGGCCTGGAGGAGCGCGGGCCGAACTTTGGTGGCGATGGACAGGTCTTCGATGCTTACTCCCCGCTGAATCCTCTCTCGCGCCAGCTTCTGGCCGAAAGCCACCTTGCGTTCGCTCACCTGGACCTCCCCACTCGCGTCTGAAGCATCCGCCGTATGGCCAGGGGAACCTTGGGATCATCCATCAAGCCCCGTGCTTCCACGGCGGTCAGGCTGCTGACAAAGGCGAGGGCCGCGGCCAGCGGCGTCCTCGGGTTTCTGAGAAGGGCGATCCTCACCTCCCGCCGCGCTGACCACTTGGGATCCCGGGCGACGGTTTCCAGGACGGGGGCCAAGGTTCGCGGCTGGCTCACGAGATACAGGACGTCCTCCTCCACGAGGCGAGGGTTCTCAAGGAGGGCTTGGATCACTTTCGGATCTTTATCGGAGCGGATCGTTTTGAGTACCTGCCCCGCGCATAATCGCGCCAGGCCGATCTTCTCGCCGAGCGCCATGGCCGGAAGGCGCATGAAAAGCACGCTCTCCGCTTGATGGCGCACCTCCGAGGCGAGCTTGAAGTTCTGGCAGACATGGTTCAGGTCTCGCCAGAATAGAAACTTAGCGAGGTTGAGGGCGTCGCCCGGGGGCGTCTGGGGATGGTTCACGAGGGCGAACTGCACCCGGAGGTTTCCAGCCCAGCGGCTGCGGGCGATGAGGCTTATGAACGACTCGGGCACGTCGGGCCGCGTCAGGACCTTCAGGATGTGCTGCTCCTTGGCTGCACGGTGTTCAAGAAGGGCGGGAAGGTCCTCAAAGCTGAGGGTTGGTACCAGAGCCCAGAGGGCCTCGTCCGTGAGGTCCGGATCCAGCATCGCTCTCTCCCCAGGCCATTCTAGGCGCAGGATGGGGTTCTCACAAGGGCCAGCCCGCTTCCAGCCGGCGCGCCAATGCTTCGCGGGCGCCGGGCGGCAGAAAGCTTGCCCTCGCCGCGGCCACCTGAGAGCGGCCCATGTCTTCAAGGGTCCAGCCCGCGTTTAGCGCGGCGAAGCGAAGCTCGCCGCAGGGGGTCGCGCCGAACAGGGCAGGGTCGTCCGTCCCCAGGGAGAGGTGAACACCCCGCCGCCAGAGGAGTCCCAGCGGGTGCCGTTCTCGGGAGCCGATGACGCCCGTGCGGCGGTTGCTCGTGGGACATACCTCCAGATGAACCCCTCGCTCGACCACATCCGCCAGGACCGCTTCCGATCTCGCCGCCGCGATCCCATGGCCGATCCGGCGGGGGCTGAAGACCTTCATGGCGGACGCTACTTCCCCTGCGTCCGCGGCTTCCCCCGCGTGGGGCACCACGGGGAGCCTCCTAGACCTGCATTCTCTCGCGAGGTCGCCAAAACGCGCCGCCGGAGCCGCCGCCTCGTCACCGCCCAGTCCAAAGGCCACGACACCTTGCCCTTTGTAAGCACAGGCTAAGTCCAAGTCTCGCTCCAGGAGAGCGCGATCCCATTGCCTCACGGCGTCCACGATGAGATTGAAAGGCAGGGGGGCGGTGTGCCTGAGGGCCAGGAGCGTTTTCAGACAAGGGACGGGGTGAAGGCCATGCCGCTCCCACACGGCGGGAGAGACGCGGATCTCAGCATAGACCACGCCTTGCCGGCGAAGGCGCCCGAGGACGCGGCTCAAAAGCCAAGCCAGATCTTCCTGGCCCTTGAAGAGGTCCAGAAGCTGGCCGAAATGGCGGAGGAATTCACCGAAATCGCGGTGGCGGTAAAGGGCCAGGATGCTTTTCTTACCGAGCTGGAGGCCATGCCGCCTTGCGAGGACAACGGCCTCGGCGGGCGTCAGGCACCCTTCAAGGTGAAGGTGGAGTTCCACCTTGGGGCGGAAGGCGAGGCCCGCCGTCAATAATGCTCTGCGTCCTGCGTGAAGTCGTAGTGCAGGACCCATGTTCTGACCTTGAGGTCCACGGGAACGTCGAACTTCGCTTCGATCTTGACGTTGGCGCCCGCCCGCTGAACTCTGATGTTCTCAGGACCCACGGGCAGGTTAAGAAATTTGGCTTTCGCCACGATGTCCTGTTTCATCTGTTCTTCCGTCCGGTTCCAGCAGTCGTTCCGGGCGTAGGTCTCTATGAAATCCTTGAACTCGTAAGCGTTGATCCTGGCGGGCACCACCTTCACGAGGACGAATATGGTGGCCGCCAAAACCAGGATCATCAAGATGAGGGGGATTTTGCTTTCGCCGCGCTCGCCTGTCCTCATGGCTCTACCTCCCCGGAAGGTTTTCAATGTAGGGGCCTCCGGACGGACCTGTCAAGAGGCCAGCCGGGCCATGGCTGCTTCCAGTTCCACCACTTTTCTAGCGAATTCGGCTTGCAGCCGGCGCGTCTTGTCCACCACTTCCGCGGGGGCTTTTTCGGCGAAGGACGGGCTTTCGAGTTTGGCCGCGAACTTGTCGCGCTCCGCCGCGGCCTTCTTCATCTCGGAAGCGATGCGCTTCCTCTCGCCTTCCACGTCCACGGCCGCCTGGGGCGCTTTCAGGGCGAACTTGTACCGGGCGGAGACGCCCGCGGTCCAGCCTTCCTCCGGGTTGAGGGCCTGGGTGATATTCAGGCTGGACAGGCGGACCAAAACCTTGATCTCGTCCTGCGACAGGTCCTGCAGGACCCTTCGCGCCTCTGCATCGGCGGGGGCCACGAGGAGGTCAACCGGCTGTCCAGGAGCGATCCCCTTCTCCGCTTTCACGTTTCTGATTCGCGCCACGAGATCCATGAGTGCCTCGATGCCCTCGGCGCGTTCCGGAGCCGAGCATCCGTCCGCACCCGCTGGGAAGGAGGCAAGGACCAGGCTTCCCTTCGCACCGGGCACGAGCTGCCAGAGCTCCTCGGTGATGAAGGGCATGAAGGGGTGGAGGAGGCGAAGAATCGTGTCCAGCACGTGCACCAGAACCCAGCGCGTGGCCTGCCGCCTGGACTCGGGCGCATCCTTGCCCAGACCCGCCTTGGAGACCTCCACGTACCAGTCGCAGAAGCGGTGCCACACGAAGTGGTACAGCGCGTCCGAGGCTTCGTAAAACTTGTAGCCCTCCAGGGATTGGTTCACCCGGGCGGCCGTCTCGCCGCACTCGTCCAACATCCATCGGTCCCAGAAGGAAAGGTTTTCATCGGCGGGCTTCGCCGGAACCTCCTCCCCCACTTGCAGCAGTACGAAGCGCCCCGCGTTCCAAAGTTTGTTGGCGAAGGCCCTGTAACCTTCCATGCGCTTGGTGTCCAGGGCCACGTCGGTCCCGGGGACCGTGAGGATGGCCAGGGTGAAGCGCACGGCATCGGCTCCGTAGAGGTCGATGAGCTCGAGGGGATCGATGACGTTGCCGAGGGTCTTGCTCATCTTGCGGCCCTTCGCGTCCCTCACCAAGCCGTGAAGAAACACGTCGTGGAAAGGGGCCCGGCCTGTAAATTTGATGCCCGCCATGATCATGCGCGCGACCCAGAAAAAGAGGATGTCGTACCCCGTTTCCAGAACCGTCGTGGGGTAATACCGCTCAAGGTCCTCGGTCCTGTCCGGCCAGCCCATGGTGGAAAACGGCCAGAGCTGGGAAGAGAACCACGTGTCGAGCACGTCCGGGTCACGGTGCACCGTGCCCCCGCAGTAGGGGCACGCGTCGAGATCTTCCATGCCCACGAGGAGGCGATCGGGATCGTTGGTCCCAGCGGCTTTTCCGCACACGTCGCAGTAGAACGCCGGGATCCGGTGCCCCCACCAGATCTGCCTGGAGATGCACCAGTCGTGGATCTCCTTCATCCAGTTCAGGTAGACCTTCTGCCAGTGCTCGGGGATGATGCGTACCTCGCCCCGCTCCACGGCTTGCCTGGCGGGCTCGGCCAGGGGTCCGATCTTGAGGAACCACTGGGTGGAGACGGCGGGCTCCACGACCGTGGCGCAGCGTTGGCAATGGCCCACCGCGTGCGTGTGCCCATCCACCTTCACCAGGAAACCCTCGGCCTCCAGGCGCTTCACCACGGCCTTTCGGGCCGCAAACCGGTCCTGGCCCTCGTAGGGGCCCGCCTTGCCCGTCATGGTTCCGTCCAACCCGATGACCTGAATTTCCTTCAAGTGGTGGCGCTTGCCCGCCTCGAAGTCGTTGGGATCATGGGCGGGGGTGATTTTCACCGCTCCGGTTCCGAAGGTCCGGTCCACCATGGCGTCCGCGATGATGGGGATGGGACGCCCCATGATGGGCAGGATCAGATTTTTGCCCACCAGATGCTTGTACCGAGGGTCCTCAGGATGGACGGCCACGGCCGTATCGCCCAGCATCGTTTCGGGGCGGGTGGTGGCGACCACCACACCCTCGCCCTCCGCGCCTCCCTGTAGCGGATACCGGATGTGCCATAGGTGCCCCTGCGTTTCGGCGTGCTCCACCTCCAGGTCAGAGAGAGCGGTGCCGCACTTGGGACACCAGTTGATCATGTAGTGCCCGCGGTAGATGAGGCCCTCTTTGTAGAGGTCCACGAAGGCCTTGCGGACCGCCCTGGAGAGATCCTTGTCGAGGGTGAAGCGAGTCCTGGACCAATCGCAGGATGCCCCCAGGCGGCGAAGCTGAAGGAGGATGGTGTCGCCCTTCTCCTTCCTCCACTCCCACACCCTTTGGATAAACTCGTCTCGGCCCAGGTCGTGGCGGTGAAGGCCTTCCTTCTCCAGCTCCTTGCTCACCACCATCTGCGTGGCGATCCCGGCGTGGTCCGTGCCGGGAAGCCAAAGGGCGTCGAAGCCTTGCATCCGCTTCCAGCGGATCAAGACGTCCTGGAGCGTGACGAACATGGCATGACCCGTGTGCAGGACGCCCGTGACGTTGGGCGGTGGAATGACGATGACGTAAGGGGGCTTGCCCGAGGAAGGGTCGGCCTTGAAGTACCCGCTCGCCTCCCAGTGTTGGTACCAACGCTCCTCGCAGGCCTTCGGGTCGTACTGCTTGGGGATGTCCATGCTGAACCTCTACGTGATGGAGTGTGAGAAAATGTTGCCTACTTTTTTTAAGACGAAAACAGGGGCGAACCCCTGTTCCGTCCGCACCGCATGCTCGTCCGGAGCCCCAGGAGCGGCCCGCCGCCGGAACCGCCCTGCCCCGCTCGCCGGAAAGGCCTAGCCCGATTCCGATTCCAGCTCTTGGATGCGCCGTTTGATCATGGACTCGGCCAGTTCGGGAATGACTTCCCAGGCTACCTGCCGGACCATCTCGGGAAGCATCTCCCGCACCAGTTTCTCCATCAGCGGCGCCGCCAGCGATTTGACCGTTTCCTCGATGAGGGGCGGAGCCACCTCTTCGGTCACCGATCGAACGTGGCCAGGCACGGCAGGCCCGAGGGCCGCGGGAACCATGGCAGGCAGAGCATCCCCCACGGCTTGGCGCACCAAACCGGGCACCGTCTCCGCGGCGTGGGCCTTGGCTAACCCGGGAAGGGTTTCTTCCAGCCGTGCGTGTAGGATACCTGGAAGGGCGGCGGCCACGAGCCCGGGCAGAAGGTCTTCCACCATGCGCCGAACATCCCCTTCCAGCGCCGCCCTGTCTAGAACGGGAGCGGGCTCGGGGAGTGCCGCGGCGGGCTCGGGTTCGGGCGCGGTTTCCACGCCCAGGGGTTCCTCGCTTGGCTCTGGAAAGGCTCCCGTATCCGTGGAGCCAGTCTCTTCGTGCGCGGCGGCGGCGGACGCGATCTCCGTCACCTGTTCCGGCGCGAAGCCAACGGCGCCAAGCGATGCAACGGGAGGCGCCAGTACAGACAGATCGGTCTCAACCCCTTCTTCGGGCTGCAAGGGCTGTTCCTCGGGTATAGTCTCCCACGGCTCGCCTGCACCCTTGGCGGGGGCGCTCACCTCGTAGGCTCCCGTAATCGGCTCGGGCGGCTCCACCATGAAGGGCACATCCGGATGAACGGCTGGGGCTTGTTCAATCAGCGCCTGAGCTTCGGCCACCATGGACTGCTGGTCCGTGAGATCGTGGACGACCAGTGACTCGGACTCGGGCGGTGCCGGCTCCATCGCTGGAGCCGCCGGTTCCACTTGAATGACGGGAGCCGCGCTCGTAACTTCCATATCCTCTGGCACGTCGAGCATCGCTTCGGGAGTGCTGCCCATAGTCTGGCCCTGGCCCCAATCCTCGGCGCCGCTCACGCTTTCCTGATCGGGTTCAGGCACCGTTGCTGGGACGTCGGGAACGGGCGTCTCTAACGGCCAGGTCTCGTCTTCCACGGGCGCGATGAGCATCTCCGGAGCAGCCGCCGTCGGCACCGGAGGCGGGGGGGGAGCGGAGGACACCTGGTCCGCCAGGGGAGCTTGGGGCGATTCGGGTTCTAGGATGCCCTCAAAGGCGGCCTCGGGGATCTCCGTTTCAGAGATGGATCCCACGTCCGCCACGGCGGGGGCCGGAGCGGAGGTCAAGGCTTCCACCACGGGGGCCGCCTCGGGCAGTGCCTGCCTCAGATCCAAGCCTCCCGCATCCATTTGAACCGTCTGGGAACCCACGTCCGCGGCCAACACGGGCTCGGACGCCGCGAAAGGCGATTCCTCCTCTTCTGGCGGAAGAAGTTCCCTCTCCGCGTGGAGAAGCTGCCCCTCTTGGGTCTCGGGATGAGCTACGGGAAACTCTAGATCGCTGGAGGCCTCTGCCCCCCCGATGGTGAACTCGGTACGGCTGTGGAACACTTGAGCGGCGCCGGCGGAGGAGGCGTCGAAGGCGACGCGCTTGCTCAGGAGCTCTTCCACCTTATCCACAAGCATTTTGGAATCAAAGGGCTTGGTGATATAGGAATCGGCACCTGACAGGCGGGCCTTTTCTTCATCAAAGGGCTCGAAGGTTCCCGTGAGCAGAATGACCGGAATGGCCGAATAGGCTGGGTTTCGCTTCACGAACGAGGCCACGTCGTAGCCGTTCATCTCGGGCATGATGACGTCGCACAAGAGGATGTCGGGGCGGTCGTCCTGAATCTTCTGAACGGCGGCTTTGCCGTTGGAGACACACTGCACCTGATAGTTACCGTCCGCGAAGGTGAGCTCCACTACCTTCTGGATCGTGACACTGTCATCGGCGAGCAGCAGTTTTCTCGTCATCAAGACCCCCTTATCCTTCCTGTTCCCATTCTAGTGCAGTCCCAATATCAAGTAAAGTTGCCGGAGGTCCACCAAGGCGACCTTGGTGCCCTTGGCTGCCATGGTGCCCGCCCAAGGCCCCTCGCCCCACTCCGGAGGACCCGGCGGCGGCGTGGGACGGACCATCCATGGGTCTCTCCCCGGCACGGCCAGTACCCGTTCCCCCCACGCAAGAAGCACGAAGACCTCTGGAGGCAGTGAGGACTCTCCCCAGAAATTCGTCCTGAGGAAGGGCCACGTGACCCCGTCTCCAGACAGGAGCCCGCCGAGCCACGGTGCCGCTCCGGGCAGCGGCTTCGGAGCTTGCCAGGTTCTGATCTCCCGCACCGCGTCACCCGGAAATCCGAGCACGCGAGGTCCGCACGACAGAACGAGGGTCCCCTGGTCAAGCGGCGGCACGGTGCAGCGCCTCTTCATCAACCACATAGGCCCATCGCCCTTCCCCTTCCAGGATTCCCCGGCACCAAGGCGGCTGTTGGGCGAAGAGGTCCGGGGAGAGGGCGATGTAGCGCAGGGCCTCAGCGGAGCGCTGAAGCGCCGCGTCGCCTGCCAGCCAGGTGGCACCCGAAGCCAGGCGTACGAGAATCCCGGGGAGAGATGGGTCGGGAGCACTGCCCAGGGCGGCGGCCAGGTCAAGGGATTCTGGCAGGAGAGCTTCAAATTCGGGATCGTCCCGGTGCACGAGCCTGTGCACGGCCCCCTGGGAAAGGGCCACCTCTAACCCTGGCCCCACGCTTAGAAAGAGCCATGCCGCGGCCATGGACGGGCCTCCTTTAACTTAAGATAGAATAGATATGACGTCCAGGCCTGTCAAGGCTCAAACTTGATGTAGTGGAGATGCTTTGGCTCCGCCGTGGTCTGGCCCGGCAGTGCGATCCTCCCTCGTGTTGGGGGAAATACCCCAGAGTTGGGAGGTCTGAGCGTCCAGCTCCTCAGCCCGTCTTTGCGTTCGGAGAGCGGCGGCCTATAATAACTTCCTTTTCGGACCGCACCAGAGGATGCCTCTGGGCGGAGGGGTGAAAACCCGTTCTCCAGAGGAACGCGGGATACAGGACCGGCGCCCCCAAGGCCGTTCGGTCGCCCCGGACCTGCGGCCTGACGACGCAGGACGGCCGGGGCGGGCCAAGCGGGACGCCTTAAGCACGGAGAGTCTGCATGACCAGGCGAAAGGTCACCATCGACGGAAACGAAGCCGCTGCCTACGTAGCTCACAAGGTCAACGAGGTGTGCGCCATTTATCCCATCACGCCCTCCTCCAACATGGGCGAATGGGCTGACCAGTGGTCTTCCGAGGGCAAGACCAACCTCTGGGGATCGGTTCCATCGGTGGTCGAGCTTCAGAGTGAAGGCGGCGCCTCGGGCGCCGTACACGGTGCCCTGCAGACGGGGGCCCTCACCACCACGTTCACGGCCTCCCAGGGCCTCCTTCTCATGATCCCCAACATGTTCAAGATCGCCGGGGAGCTCACCTCCACGGTCTTCCACGTGTCGGCACGCACGGTGGCCGCCCACGCCCTCTCCATCTTCGGCGACCACAGCGACGTCATGGCCGTCCGCTCCACGGGCTGGAGCTTGCTCAGCTCCGCCTCCGTTCAGGAAGTCATGGACATGGCCCTCATCGCTCAGGCCGCCACCCTCGAGGGGCGCATCCCTGTCCTCCACTTCTTCGACGGCTTCCGCTCCTCCCATGAAGTCCAGAAGATCGAACAGCTCGCCGAAGAGGACATGCGAGCCATGATCAGCGACGATCTCGTGCGTGCCCACCGCGCCCGCGCCCTTTCGCCCAACCACCCCGTCCTGCGCGGTTCGGCCCAAAACCCCGACGTCTACTTCCAGGCGAGAGAGCGCTGCAACCCTTACTACACGGCGTTTCCCGCCATCATGCAAAGGGCCATGGACGCCTTCGCTAACGTGGTGGGCCGCCAGTACCGCCTCTTTGACTACGTGGGCGCGCCTGATGCGGACCGCGTGATCGTCATGATGGGCTCCGGGGCCGAGACGGCTCACGAGGCCGTTGAGTACCTGACGGCCCACGGCGAGAAGGTGGGCCTCTTGAAGGTCCGCCTCTTCAGGCCCTTCTCCGCCGATGCGTTCCTGGAGGCCCTGCCGAAGACCGTGAAGTCCCTGGCGGTCCTGGACCGCACCAAGGAGGCGGGAGCCGCGGGCGAGCCCATGTACCAGGACGTTCTGACGGCCCTGGGCGAGCGCCTGAACCTGGGCACCCTGCCCTTCGCCTTCCCGAAGGTCGTGGGAGGCCGCTACGGCCTCTCCTCCAAGGAATTCACCCCGGCCATGGTGAAGGCGGTCTTTGACAACCTCGCCGCACCCGGGCCCAAGAACCACTTCACCGTAGGCATCGAGGACGACGTGACCCACCTGAGCCTGGCCTACGACCCCCACTTCATCACGGAAGGCGAAGGGGTCATCCGCTGCCACTTCTACGGCCTGGGCTCGGACGGCACCGTGGGCGCCAACAAGAACTCCATCAAGATCATCGGCGAGGAGACCGATAACTACGCCCAGGGATACTTCGTGTACGACTCCAAGAAGGCGGGCTCCATCACCGTCTCCCACCTGCGCTTTGGGCCGCGCCCCATCCGTTCCACCTACCTCGTATCTTCGGCCAATTTCGTGGCCTGCCACGCCTTCGTGTTCCTCGAGAAGTTCGACATGCTTAGGGCCGCGGCGCACGGGTCCGTCTTCCTCCTCAACAGCCCCTACGGGCCCGCCGAGGTCTGGGACAAGATCCCGCGCAGCGTCCAGGAGCAGATCATCGAAAAGAAGATCAAGTTCTACGTCATCGACGGGTACAAGGTGGCCAAGGACGCGGGCATGGGCGGGCGGGTGAACACCATCATGCAAACGTGCTTCTTCGCCATCTCCGGCGTCCTCCCCAAGGACGACGCCATCGCCGCCATCAAGAAGGCCATCAAGAAAACCTACGGCGCCAAGGGCGAGGAGATCGTCAAGAAGAACTTCGATGCGGTGGACCAGACCCTGGCCAACCTCTTCGAGGTGGCCGTGCCCGCTGCGGCCACGAGCTCCTTCGATAAGCCCCCCGTGGTCTCCGCCCAGGCACCCGGCTATGTCCGCAACGTGTTGGCCAAGATCATCGCCAACGAGGGCGACGATCTGCCCGTCTCCTCCATGCCCGCGGATGGGACCTTTCCCACCGCCACGGCGCAGTGGGAGAAGAGGAACATCGCCCTGGAGATTCCCGTCTGGGACGAGAAGATCTGCATCCAGTGCGGCAAGTGCGCCCTCGTCTGCCCCCACGCCGCCATTCGCATCAAAGTATTCGAGGGAGCCCTCTTGAAGGACGCTCCTCCTGCCTACAAGTCCATGGATTACAAGGGGCAGGAGTTCAAGGGGATGAAGTACACCGTCCAGGTGGCCCCGGAGGACTGCACGGGTTGCGGCGAGTGCGTCTTCATCTGCCCCGCCAAGGACAAGACCAACGTCAAGCATAAGTCCCTGGACATGGCGGACCAGCTCCCCCTGCGAGAGCCGGAGCGGGCCAACTACACGTTTTTCCTCGCCCTCCCCGAAGTGGACCGGACGGCGGTCAAGATCGATACGGTGAAGGGATCCCAGTTCCTCCAGCCCCTTTTCGAGTACTCGGGCGCATGCGCCGGCTGCGGTGAAACGCCCTACATCAAGCTCCTCACCCAGCTCTTCGGCGACCGCGCCATCATCGCCAACGCGACGGGATGTTCCTCCATTTACGGCGGCAACCTGCCCACCACTCCTTATGCCGTGAATCCAGAAGGACGCGGCCCCGCGTGGAGCAACTCCCTCTTTGAGGACAACGCGGAGTTCGGTTACGGCTTCCGCCTCACGGTGGACAAGCAGAACGAGTACGCCCGGGAACTTCTGAATAAACTCGCCGGCCGCCTGGGCGATGAGCTGGTGAAGGGCCTCCTGGAGGAGCCCCAGAGGGACGAGCTGGGCATCGCCCGCCAGCGTTCCCGCCTATTCTCCCTCAAGACGGCCCTGGCGGGAGCCACCGATGCGGATGCGTTGAACCTCCTCTCCGTGGCCGGCGCCCTGGTCAAGAAGAGCATTTGGATCGTGGGCGGCGATGGCTGGGCCTACGACATCGGGTACGGCGGCCTGGACCACGTCCTGGCCTCGGGCCGCAACGTGAACGTTCTCGTCCTGGATACGGAGGTCTACTCCAACACGGGCGGGCAATGCTCCAAGTCAACCCCCACGGGGGCCGTGGCCAAATTCGCCGCGGGCGGCAAATCCCTTCCCAAGAAAGACTTGGGCCTCCTGGCCGTGACCTATGGCAACATCTACGTGGCACGGGTCGCCATGGGCGCCAACGACAACCAGACGGTGAAGGCCTTTCTCGAAGCCGAGGCCTACGACGGGCCCTCCCTCATCATCGCCTACAGCCACTGCATCGCCCACGGCTTCAACATGACGGAGGGCATGCAACACCAGAAGGAGGCGGTGGAGTGCGGCGCCTGGCCGCTCTTCCGCTACAACCCGGAGATGGCCCTGGCCGGAAAGAATCCGCTCAGGCTCGATTCCAAGGTACCGAAGATGGTGTTCGCGGACTACGCCATGAAGGAAACCCGGTTTAAGATGCTCACCAAGAGCCACCCCGAGGCCTCCAAACGCCTCATGGAGGCGGCGCAGAAGGAGAACCTCCAGCGGTGGCAGGTGTATGAGCAGCTTGCGGCCATCAGCTACGGGGACGGCCAGGACGGGCATGACGATTAGGAACCGGCGCAAAAACTCCTGAATGAGGGGGACATGATGGACCTTTCAACGACGTACCTCGGACTCAAGCTCAAGAACCCGCTCGTGGCGGGCGCGGGACCGCTTTCGCGGGACCTGGACACGCTACGCCACATGGAGGACGCCGGCATCTCCGCGGCGGTCCTCGACTCTCTCTTTGAGGAACAGATCCGCCACGACGAAGGCGAGTTGGACCACTACCTCACGCAAGGAGCCGAGAGCTTCGCCGAGGCTCTTTCCTACTTTCCGCAGCCCTCCGAATTCACTAAAGGCCCCGAGGAGTATTTGGAGTACATCGCCAAGGCTAAGGCCAAGGTTTCCATCCCCGTCATCGCGAGCCTGAACGGCGTGTCCGCCGGCGGGTGGATGGACTATGCGCGCAAGATGGAGGAAGCGGGAGCCGACGCCATCGAGCTGAACATCTACTATGTTCCCGCGGACCCGGCCCTGCCCGGCGGCGAAATCGAACACATGTACGTGGACGCGCTCAGGGCCGTGAAAGCCGCCGTGACCATCCCCGTGGCCCTCAAGCTCAGCCCTTTCTTCAGCAACATGGCCTACACGGCCCGGCAGCTTTCGGACGCGGGCGCGGACGGGCTCGTCCTCTTCAACCGGTTCTACCAGCCTGACATCGACCTGGATACGCTCGAGGTCGTTCCCAACCTGGTCCTCTCCTCGCCAGCGGAGATGCGCCTGCCCTTGAGGTGGATCGCCATCCTTCACGGACAGGTGACATCAGACCTGGCGGGCTCCAGCGGCATCCACCGCTCCGAAGACGTGATTAAGACCGTCATGGCGGGAGCGAGCTGTGTCCAGGTCTGCTCGGCCCTCATCGTGCACGGGGTCAAACGGGCCACCGAAATGCTCAAGGGTATGGAGTCCTGGATGGCGGAACATGACTACGAATCCGTCACCCAGATGAAGGGCAGCATGAGCCAGCAGAACTGCCCGGAACCGGCGGCATTCGAGCGCGCCAACTACATGAAGGTGCTTCAGAGCTACAAGTAGCGGAGCGAGTGAAGACACGGGAGGGCACGGAGCCGGAGAGCCCCGCGGAGCACGCGAGGTTCGCTTGGGTTCCCACGTCCCTCGGCCAGATCCTTACCGCTTGTCCGCTCCTTCTTTTGCGAGGGGGTTCGATGCCCAGCCACCCGTTGCCCGCCTTTGTTTTCACCCGCGAAGAGACGCAGGAGCTTCTCGGCCGTTTTTTGCGGTACGTTCAAATCGATACGCGCTCCAGTGAAACCTCCGAAACGTTCCCTTCGACCCCGGGCCAATGGGATCTTCTCAAGCTCCTGGCTGAGGAGATGTCCGCCATGGGCCTGGCAGAGGTAGAAGTCACGGAATTCGGGTACGTCTTCGGCACCCTCCCCTCCAACCTGCCCGCCGGCAAGCCGGCGCCCGTCCTCGGGCTCCTGGCCCACGTGGACACTTACTGCGGGACCGAAGGCAAGGACGTGAAACCCCAGGTGCACCAAGGGTACGGCGGCGGTGACATCCCCCTCCCCGGAACGCCCGGTGAATGCATCGAGGCCGAAAAAAATCCCCTCCTCCAGCGCTGCATCGGCCATACCTTGGTCACCAGCGACGGCACTACCCTGCTGGGTGCCGACGACAAAGCGGGCGTGGCCGTCATCATGGCCCTGGCGCAATGGTTTTTGCGCCACCCGGAGGTGCCCCGCGGCAAGGTCCGGCTCGGGTTCACGCCGGATGAGGAAACGGGCACGGGGACGCGCTTCTTCGACGTGGGCCGCTTTGGAGCTCACGCCGCTTACACGTTCGACGGCTCGGTGGCGGGAGAAATCGAGACGGAGACCTTCTGCGGGGACTCTGCCATCGTAACACTCACGGGTGTAGACGTTCATCCCGGCATGGCCAAGGGCAAGATGGTGAATGCCCTTCGCGCCGCCGCGCATCTCATAGAGCATCTCCCCAAAGACTTCCTCCCGGAAACGACGGAGAAGCGCGAGCCTTACCTCCATCCCTACGTCGTGAACGGGGAGGTGGGCAAGGTGGCGGTGAAATTCCTCGTTCGGGGCTTTACCGTCCAAGATTTGGAGGCCCGCGAAGAGGATCTCTTGCGCTTGGCCAAGGCGACGGAGGAAGCCTTCCCTGGGCTCAAAGCCGACGTCCTCATCCAAGAATCGTATCGAAACATGAAGACGGTCTTGGACCGCTACCCTGAAGTGGTGAATCTGGCTACAGAGGCCGTGAAACGGGCGGGCTTGGAGCCCATCCTCAGCTATATACGCGGCGGCACGGACGGTTCGGCCCTTTGCTTCAAGGGCCTGCCCACGCCCAATATCTTTGCGGGCGGCGTCAATTTTCACGGCCACAAAGAGTGGGCGAGCCTGGAGTGGATGGTCAATTCGGCCGAGACGGGGTTGCACCTCGTGCACCTCTGGGGCGACCTGGACAAGCCATCCCTCGACTGAGCACAGGGAGTGGAATGAGACCATGGGCCGTTAGCTGTGGGTTCTTGGCTCCGCGCTTTTGGAACATATGACCGAGCCAAAGGCCCATAGCTGACCGTTACTAGCTTTCTCTACTCCTGTCCCCTGTCCCTTGCATTTGCCGATGCCCCATGCCATCCTGTGGCCTCTTGGCTCGACGAGGTGCCCCGTGAGCAAGCCTGCCGCCAAAGAAGTCTCTTCTTATCAGGTTGTTATGGGTGGCGTCAGGGTACCCTTCACGATCCGAAAAAACGCCCGCGCGCGTCGGGTCTGGATTAAGATGGAAGATCAGTCGGGCCTGGTCCTCGTCCTCCCCAGGTGGGCCAGTACATCCCGTGCCACGGAGTTCATGAAACGGCACAAAGATTGGATCCTCAGTCGCTTAGCTGAACGCGACGAGCGTCTCGCCAAGGCCGGCCCGCCCTTGGGAACGGGCAGAACCGTGGTTTACCGAGGCCGCCCCCTCTCCCTGAAGGTGCGAAACTGCGCCTGTTCCGCTCCTTTGGTGGAATGGCACCGAGACCACCTCCTGGTGCAAGTGCCCCGAAATGACGAGTCGCCGCTGGGCCCGATTATCGAGGCCTCCTTCCGGGCCCGCGCCAAGGAAATCTTCCTTCGCAGAGTGGCGTCGCTCGCCGAGCAGCTCGCCGTGCGGCCCAAGCGCGTGGAGGTGCGGGACCAAAAAACGAGATGGGGTGCATGCACGGGGCGCGGAACTCTGACCTTCAACTGGCGGCTGGTCCTGGCACCTCCAGCCGTCTTGGACTACGTGGTGATTCACGAGCTGTGCCACCTGCGCCACCCCAACCACGGGCGGCGCTTCTGGGAACTGGTGGCGTCCTTCTGCCCCTCCTTCTCGGCTCACAGGGCCTGGCTGAGAGATAATGGGGCCCTTCTCCGGTCCGCACCCTGACGCCGATGGAAGACCTTGCCCCGCCAAGACCGGCATTCTTGAGGCTCCCCTTCACCCCGGCCGCCCATGCCATTCGCTGACCTGGGAGCGATCCGCCTGTATTACGAGGCCTCGGGTGAAGGCACCCCGACGATCCTCATTCCCGGCTGGACCCTCAACACTCACCTGTGGGACGGCGTGGAAACATCCCTCGGTTCGGTTCTCAAGGTTATCAAGTACGACGTGCGCGGCGCCGGCCAGTCCATCTCCGATCCGTCCCTTGAGTACTCCCGGGCGGCCGACATTGAGGACCTCGCCGCCTTCATGGACCATCTCCGATTGGAAAGGGCGCATCTGGTGGGCCATTCAAAGGGGGCCCGCATCGCCTGCATGTTTTCCATGCTCTACCCTCACAAGGTTCTCTCGGTGACAGCCATCGGCTCCGCTGAACCCCACGGGGTACTGGAGGGAGCGCGTTCCTTTCGTCCCATCGCCCAGGCGTGGGTCATCAAGGCTCGTGACATGGCCGCCAAGGAAGGCATCCCAGCCGCCCTCACCTATCTCGCCCAGAGCAAACTTTTCGGCCGCCTTCGCACGTCCGTGGAGGGAGTCCGCCGCCTCCATCGGGCTATGGAAGGGTATGCAGGCGCGGACCTCATTTCCCTGACTCCCCGACGCGAGATCGATCTGTCCCATTTGGCGCCGAAGCTCACCATGCCGGTCCAATTCGTGGTCGGTGATGAAGATCCATTCCTCCCTGAATGCCGGTATGCGCACAGCCTCATCCCTGGTTCAGATTTGGTAATTCTGCGCGGCTCCGGACACATGGTAACCATCGAAAAGCCCGACGTGGTGGCGGCTCAGATCTTACAGTTTATTGCTTCAACTTCCCCTATTGCCGCCATGGATTAGCCCTCCTAAACGGGGCCATTATCTACTGTAGATTTTCTTTTTTTTCTTTGATGGTATGGCTAAATGGAGTACCATTTAACTATGAGCACCGTCGTGCGCGAGAAGGAGGACTGATGCGAACCCGATCCCCTTTCTTGGGTGGTGCCGCCATGGAGACGAGCCATGCCTAAGGTAAGCGAAATCGACTATAGAATGGGCCAGGCCCACCCAAAAACCAGCACCCTCGTCTGGGAAAACGAGCGCATCCTCGCCATCAACAAAGCCTCGGGCCTGAGCTTGGCGACGCCAAAGACCAAACCGGGCGAAGCCGTCACCCGCCTATTGGACTCCCTTCGTCCTGAGGACCGCGCGGCCATCTATACCCCGGCCGAGAGCCTTTTCCTGGTCCACCGTCTCGACGTGGGAACGTCGGGGCTGATCCTTGTGGCCAAAGATCCTGAAGCCCATCAAGCCCTCGTCCAGATCCTTGTGGAGCGCCGCGCGAAGAAGACCTACCTGGCCTTGGTATGGGGCTGTCCCCATCCCCGCGAGGGGCGATGGGAGTGGGCGCTTGGGCCCGACCGCAAGGATCGCAGACGGATGGCCGTGGAACCCGGTGGCAAGCCTTCGGCAAGTACCTTCAGCCTCCTCACCAAGTCGAAGTATGTCTCCCTCCTGTCGTTGCAGCCGGAGACGGGACGGACCCACCAACTGCGAGTGCACTGCGCCCAGGCCGGCCATCCCATCGTGGGTGACGACCTCTACGGCGGCCCCCGGCATAAATCCCTCCGGGACCAATCTCTCCGAGAGCACCTCCAGGCCGTCCGCCCCCTCCTCCACGCATGGAGCCTGCACCTCCCCTCCTCAGAAGCGGCCCCGGAGATCATCCTCCAGGCTCCGCTTCCCAAAGATTTTGCTGCACTCTTGAAGTTTCTTGGAATCGTGCCGCCTGCTTGAGCGGCGCGCGGAACGACTCAGCCGGGTAATCTCCTCAAGAAGGTCATTAAAGCCGAGTTAACGGCCTTTGGCGCCTCCATATTGCTGAGATGGCCCGCCCCCGAGATTTCCACCAGATCGCCGTCCATGGCCATGCCAGCCATGGTACGGGCCTCTGCCGGAGGGGTGATGGCATCTTCGGAACCCACGATGACCAACACGGGACATTCAAGGCGTCTGAGAACCTCCTCCCTGGCGGGACGGTCCCTCATGGCGAGGAGGGCTCCCGCTACGGCCTCGGGCTTCTGGGCGGCCATGAGGGCTCTGACCCGGCTCACCAGCGCTCCGTTTCCCTCCAAGGTTTTCTGGCATAGGACCTTGCCGAGCATGTCGTCGACGAGAAATCCCGTGCCTTCCTTCAAGATTCGAGCGGCGGCCTGCCCTCTCGCGGCCCTCGTCTCCGCCCCGTCCGCGGCGGCGCGCGTATCCATGAGGATCAGGGCGGCGAGGCGCTCCGGAAAGAGCGCCGCGGCGGCGAGAGCCACGTAACCGCCCATGGAAAACCCGCACAGGATCGTGCGCTCCACGCCTCTTTTGTCCAGGGTACTGGCCACCATCCGGGCTTGATCGTCGATGGAGGCCCCGCCCTCAGGGCAAGGCGAGGCCCCGAAGCCCGCCAAATCAGGGATCAACACGGGCCGGCCCCAGGCCACGCTTGCCTGTGGAGCCCACATTCGCCCATCAAGAGGAAAGCCGTGGACGAACGTGACCGGGATCCCAGCGCCGCCCGCCGACAGCCTGCTCTCCAAGGAAACGAGCGCCATGGGTTACTCCTCCGGCCCGGCCTCTGGTTCAGACTCGGCCGCTGAATCGGCGCTCGCCTTACAAAGGACCGCCACGAAAAAAGCATCCCAGGAATGAAGGTGCGGGAGGAGGTAGACCTGGCCCGGCCCCGCCTTCGTGAGGAGGGTTTTCCATCCCGCTGGCGCCCTGAATTTGAGGGGTGAAAACTCGCGGTGGTTCTCCAGGAAAGAGGCGATCACCGCCGTCGTTTCCTCCTGCTCAATGCTGCACACCGAGTAGACGAGGGTCCCTCCATGGACCACGGCAGCCGCGGCTTTTTCCAGGAAAGCTGCCTGCTTAATCGTCCTCCAGGCCAGATCGGTTTCAGCCACCTGCCAACGGATCTCGGGGTTCCGGCGAAGGGTGCCCATGGACGAACACGGCGCATCCAGCACTACCACGTCAAAGGCCTGGAGGAACGGCAATGGGGCTTCCACATCCACCTGAGCCATTCTGACGTTGGCGAGCTGGAGGCGGCCGATGTTCTCCTTGAGATGATTGAGGCGCCGGCGGTTCACGTCGGTGGAGAGAACCCATCCCCCCTTTTTCAGGCGATGGGACAAAAGGATGGTCTTACCGCCGGGCGCAGCGCACAGGTCTAGAACCCGCTCGCCGCCCTTGAGCGGAACCAGAGCCGCAGGCCCCTGGGACGCCGGGTCCATGATGTAAAAGAGGCCCTTCTTGAAGGCTTCCGAGAAAGCCGGGTTGCCTTTGCCCACGGTGAAGGTGAGGGGAAGGGCCCCGTCGGGGGCCAACGCCCACCCTTCTGACTCCAGGATGGGGGCTGCCTCCTTGTGAGCTGCTTCCGAGGGAAAGACCAGGGCCGTTGGAGCTGGGTTTTGGAGCGCCGCCAGGATCTTCTCACCCAGCTCGAACCCGAACCGGTCCAGGTAGCGATGGACCAGCCAGGGGGGCATGCCCGTCCGAAGGGTCACTGCTTCCGCATCGTGGCCCTCGTGTAACGCCAGCCACCCTTCCTTGCCATCCGCTACTGCCCGGAGGATGCCGTTCACGAAGCCGCCCGCCCCAGGATTCAAGGGCTTGGCCGCCTCCACGCACTGGTCCACCGCGGCATAGAGGGGGACCCGCTCCAAGAAGAGGATTTGGAAAACCCCCACCCGGAGGATATGAAGGAGCTCGCTCTGTGTCTCGAACAGGCCCCGCTTCACCGAGGCGGAAAGAACCCTGTCCACAAGCGAGAGATGGCGAACGACACCGCTCACCATTTCCTTCAGGAGGGCCCTGTCGTCCTCCCGTTGGAGCCGCTCCTGCTCTCGCTGCAGCACGCGCTTGAGAGATTGGCGCCGGTCAAGAACCTCCTCGAGGAGAAGGGCCGCCTTTCCGCGGAGGTTGGAAGTATGGAGGGGTAGAACGGGACGATCGGGCACTGGAGCCGCTGTGACGGGGCGGGGCGCCTCACCGGGTATTTCACGGTGGCCGGGCGCGGGGCGCTTGGGATAGGGCTTGCGCTCCTCACGCCGGTCCGCCCCAGGCCTTCCGGCTCCGCCGCGCGGCACGAAGGGCTTGCGCTCGCCGTGGCCCGCATCGCCCGGCTTCCGGTCCTCGTACCGCTTGGGATAGGGCTTGCGCTCCTCACGCCGGTCCGCCCCAGGCCTTCCGGCTCCGCCGCGCGGCACGAAGGGCTTGCGCTCGCCGTGGCCCG
>JBBIKI010000006.1:26278-57773 GCA_037445535.1 Acidobacteriota bacterium
CGCCGGTCCGCGCCAGGCCTTCCGGCTCCGCCGCGCGGCACGAAGGGCTTGCGCTCGCCGTGGCCCGCATCGCCCGGCTTCCGGTCCTCGTACCGCTTGGGATAGGGCTTGCGCTCCTCGCGCCGGTCCGCCCCAGGCCTTCCGGCTCCGCGTGAGCCGGAGGAGGGTCCCCGGTCGTTTCGGTGCTCGTAGTTGCGCCTCTCGCCGCTTTCCCGTGTGGGCCGTGAGGCCTTCTTGAATGGCCGGCCGCCCGAGGGCCGGGGTTGGCCCGAGGGTTTGCCGTTTGATTTGGGACGCCGGCCGGTGCCGCCGCCCCTTAGACGATCGTTAGAACCGCGCCCCGGCGGGGATTTTGAATCCACGGAGAACCTCCGATGAGGGAAGGGGCCGTTTGCCAGCCCGTTGAAGGGTGCCAAGAATGAGGGCAGTGCCACCGCCGCAAGCTACGGCCAATTCCGGTCCGCTCATCACGTCGCCGGGGGACGAACCCTCGGGGGAGAAACCGCCCACGGCACAGGAGAGCACCTTGATGCGCTCACCGCTGAATTCGAAATAGGTTCCGGGCCAGGGATCGAAGGCCCTGATTTGACGCTCCAGTTGCGGAGCGGTAAGGGAAAAGTCCAGCTTCCCTTGATCGGCTTTGAGGCGTGGCGCGATCGTGGCGAGAGAGTCGTCCTGTGCGTCCGGCACAGCGATCCCCTTTTCAAGCCCTTCCAGCGTCTCGAGCAAAAGGCTGGCTCCAAGGCGCGCCAGCACCGGAGTTAGGAGCCCCGTCGTGGCGCCGGCGGGCATGGGAATGCCGCGAGCGGCATAGACCGGCCCCGTGTCCAATCCTGCTTCCATCCGCATGAGCGACACGCCTGCCCTTTCATCGCCGGCCCAGATGGCGTGGGCGATGGGGGAAGCGCCCCGATGGCGGGGAAGGAGCGAGGCGTGGACGTTCACGCACCCCAGGGAGGGAATGTCTAGCACGTCCTGGGGAAGAAGCTTTCCGTAGGCCGCCACCACGATCACATCTGGCATCAGCGCCTTGAGCTCATCTAATACCTCAGGGGCTCGAAGGGTGGCGGGCTGGTGGACATGGAGGCGGGCGTCTAAGGCCCTCACTTTGACGGGGGGCGGTGTCAGCGTCCGGCCTCGGCCCGCGGGTTTGTCGGCCTGGGTGTACACGGCCAGGGGTCTCACCCCCGCTGTGAGCAGCGCGTCGAGGCTGACCACGGCAAAGTCCGGCGTTCCCATGAACACAGCGCGTAAGGACGAAGAAATAGGGCTCAAAGGGCGCGCTCCTCAGCCTCATGGTAACAGAAACCGGCTTCTTCAGGGCGGGCGGCGGACCGGCGGGGCGTATTCAGCCGACTTTTTTGGAGAGAGGGTAGGGATCGTCCCACTCCCCTTCCCGAATGAGCTTTTTGATCTTGCGCTTGACCAGGTCCCGCTTGAGGGGCGTCAAACGGTCGATAAAAAGCACGCCATCGAGATGGTCCATCTCGTGGCAGAGGGCCTTGCAGATGAACTCCTCACCTTCCAATTCGAAGGGGTTGCCCTGGCGGTCCAAGGCACGCACCTTCACTTTGGAGGGACGGGGCACCTTCTCGAAGATCTGGGGGATGGACAAGCAACCCTCCTCCATGAGGGCGGACCCCTCCTGGTAGACCCACTCGGGGTTGATGAGGAAGGCCAACTCTTCCTTGCCCGCATGGGCCCCCACGTCCACGATGATGACCCTGAGGGGCACCCCAACCTGGTTGGCCGCGAGCCCTGCTCCCTGGTCGTGCCTCATGGTGTCCACCATGTCATCCAGCAGGGTCTGGATTTCAGGCGTGATTTCATCCACCGGCCTCGCCTTCTCCCTCAGGACCGGCGAGCCGTAAAGTTCGACTTTAAGAACTGCCATCGCTTCCCTTGTCCAGTCGCCTCACGAGCTGCAGGGTCCTCTCCACGCGACCATTCAGGATTCCGTCGAGGAGAACCTGCATTTCGGGGAACTCCGAAAAGTGTGCCCGAATCTTCTCCGCTGGAAGTTCCAGCACCAACGCGTGTTCCGTTGCGGTCACCGTAGCCGTCCGCGGAACGTGCTTGAGAAACGCCACTTCACCGATGATGTCGCCCGGGCCAAAGGCCCCCAGGGGTAAGTCCTTCCCGTTGAGGGTGCCCCGGGCCTCCAAGCGCCCGTGCATCACAATGAACATCGAATCACCCCGGTCCTCTTCCCGAATGAGAACCTCTCCCGGGTCAAGGCTGACTTCAGCGGCTGCCGTCACGAGGCGGGTAACGTGATCTTGACCGAGTTCCGGGAAGAGGCGCCTCACCCATATCCGCGCGTTGGTTCCCGGGCTCTCGGCCCGGACGCCGGGTGGTGTGGCCACGTTCCCGGCTGGAGCGGACGGAAGGGGACGTGCGGCGTTCTCCTCGGGCATCGCGGACATATCCACGTCGAAGGAAAACGCCTCACCGGTGCACGCCGGTCCCTTTCCCTCAAGAGCGGCGATGCGCGAAGCAAGGCCGCCGTCTTCAGGCAACAGGCGCGCCGCTTTCCGGAGGAGGGCCAGTCCCTGGTTCCGGTCCCCGCCCGATAAAACCGCCTCCGCCTCCGTGAGGAAAATGGCCGCGGCGTCCTTCTTCCGGCCGTCCCCCTCATAGGCCTCCGCCAGGCGCATCCTGAGGGAGAAATCGTGCGGGGCTTTCCCCAGCCGGGCCTCCAGAAGCCTGGCGGCCGCCTTGAAGTTCCCCTGCTGGATCAGGATATTGGGGTCCTCGCTCTTGCCCCACCCGAACACCATGGATCGAGCCTCCTGCACTCAAGTCTACTCCAGCGGCTGGCCGGGGAACAAGCTCAGGCGAGACCGCAGGGGCTTGTTCTTGAGTGTGAGTGCATGCTAGGTTCTGATCTCCGAAAGGGAGGAGCTTCCCATGCCTGACTATTACCCCAATAACTTCGGAGGCCTTCCTCCCGAGCTTTCCGGTCTCGAATCCTCCCGTTTCGTTATCCTTTCCCTTCCTTATGAAGTCACGACTTCTTACGGCAAGGGCACCAAGTTCGGACCAAGAGCCATCATCGAGGCGTCCCGGAACATGGAGCTCTACGACGACGAGTTGGGGTTCGAGCCGTGCGGCGCGGGCATCCACACCACGGAAGACATCCTGTTCCACGACGCGAGCCCCCGCGCCATGGTGGACACGGTCAAGGAGGCGGTGGCTTATTACCTCGCCGCGGGCAAGTTCGTGGTGGCCCTGGGAGGAGAACACAACCTCACGTTCCCCGCTTTCCTAGCCCACCGGGATGTCCACGGGGACATCGGAATCGTCCAGATCGACGCCCACGCCGACCTGCGGGAGAGTTACGAGGGCTCGCCGTTCAACCATGCCTGCGTCATGCGGCGCATCGTCGGGTGCAGCGCCGGCACGGCGCAGGTGGGCATCCGATCCCTCTCGCGGGAGGAAGCGGACTTTTTGAAAGAGCGGGGAACATGGCCCGTCCTTTGGGCCCGCGACTGCCAGGCAGGGGAGGAGTGGATGGACCGCGCCATCGCCGCCCTGCCGCCCAAGGTCTACCTCACGGTGGACGTGGACGGACTGGATCCATCCTTGGTTCCATGCACGGGGACTCCGGAACCGGGAGGGCTCCAGTGGTATCCGGCGCTGGCCTTTCTCCGGCGCCTGTGCGCCGAGAGGTCCGTCATCGGGATGGATGTGATGGAGCTCGCCCCTGACCGAGGGCACGTGGCCTCGGATTTTCTGGTGGCCCGACTCATTTATAAGATATTGGGGTTCATCCAGGCCTCGAAGCGCGGCTGACCGCCCTCCCGCGCCGGGACGGCGGAAGGCGGGCCCATCAGGGTCTGACGCCTTGAAGCTGGTCCTTCACGGCCCCGACGAGCTGGGCCACCGTGAAGGGCTTGACCAGATAGGCCTTGGCGCCCGCGGCGAGGGCCGCGTTCCGGTCCTCTTCCATGGCTTTGGCGGACAGGATGACCACGGGGGGAGCCTGGTCCTCTCTGAGGCGAAGCTCCCTCAGTACCCCAAAGCCGTCCAGGCCCGGCATGCGGAGGTCCAGGAGGACCAGGTCAGGACGCTCCCGTCCCACGGCCTGGAGGACCTCCCTGCCCGCCATGGCGGTGATGACATCGTAGCCCTCCCCCTCCAGGATGAGCTGGACCATCTCGAGGATGTCCGGCGTGTCATCGCAGACCAGAATCTTACGCATGCTCCCCCCTGCCTCTCGTAACCTTCGCGCCGCCCATGCCACTGCGTGGTTTTATCGTACGCCCATTCCTCCGGCCAGGTCAAAGAGGGGCACCCGAAGCGCCCAGTTTCCCTTGCGCCTCGCGAACCCCCTTGGGCGCGGGAGGCTCCATGAATTGGAGAAGGTGTTCCAGCGTGTCCATGGGAGCCGCTTCGGCGGCCAAGTCTAGCAATCGGTGAAGGAGGCCCCCCGTGACCTGCGCGTCGCCCAGGGCACGATGGCGCGCGGCGAAGGTGAGCCCGAAGCGCTCGGCCAGGGCATCGAGGTTTTTGCGGTCGTCCTTGGGCAGGAGTCTTCGGGCCAGACGCAGGGTGCAGACGCCGGGAGTTTCCCGGTGCTCCTTGACCCCGGCCCGGTCCAGCTCTGAAAGGAGCACCCGCCTGTCGAAGGAAAGGTTGTGGGCCACGAGGACCGCCCCATCGAGCAGCAGAGCTACGTCGGGCAAGATCTCTTCGAAGGTTGGCCGCCCAACAAGGTCCGCCTCTCGGATTCCCGTAAGGCGGGTCACGAAGGGTGAGATGCCCGTTCCGGGATCGAGGAGGCTCTCGAAGGATGCCACCTCCCGCCCGCCTCGCCAGCAGGAGAGGCCGATCTCGATGGCGCGGTCACCGGGGGAAAGGCCGTTGGTCTCGAAATCCACTACGGCGAAGGTAAGGCCGGAGAGGGAGGCACTGGCCAGGCCATCCTCCTTCGGTGCAAGGGTGGCCCTCCCGCCTTCCACGCGGAACCTGGGGTCTCGTGCGAGGAGGGAGCCCACCACATGGCGAGCCAGGGGCGAATCATCCGCGTGGAGCAGGAAGACCGCTAAATCTCCAAGAGCCGCCGCTTCGTCCGTGGCCCGCAGGTGCTCGTAAGCGCGGTCCAGGAGATCGGGCGGGCTCACGGGTTCACCTTCCAAAGGCTGGACACGGAGAGGATCTCCAACTCGCGGAAGATCCATTTAGACATGCGGCCCAGTTCCCCTCCAGCCGACACATCAAGGGCCCTGGTCACGCCGAGCGCCCTCAGGCGCTCGATGACGTTCTGCCAGTGCGTGGGCGAGACTAGCGAGTCGAGCATGGCCGCTTTGAAGGCCGGGCCGTCCGAGATGGGCCTTCCATCCACGGGGGACAGCACAACACACGTGGGAGTCCGAACGCTGATCGTGGCCCACCATGCCGACACCTCGTCGCGGGCCGGAGTTATGTACCGGGTGTGGAGGGGGATGTCCAGCGGCACCTTTCGCACATCCAGGGCCACCCGGCGCAGCCGCTCCATCGCTTCGGCCGCCTCCCCCGAGGGGCCCGCCACGACGATCTGGCGGCTGTTGTTGAGGTTGGCCACGGTCATGCGGCTCAACCCCCACTCGGCAAGACGCTCTGCTAGATCGGAAGGTGAAAGGCCCGTCACGGCCAGAAGTGAAAATTCCCCACCGGGAAAGGTGCGCCGGTTGCAGTCGTTGACTCGCCCGAGCCACTCCAAGATGACGGCCGGTGAAACGCACCCTGCCAGAATGGCCGCGGCGTAAAAACCCAGGGAGTATCCAGCGGCTGCCGCCGGGGGGCCCCAGCGGTCTTCCGCCACCTTGCCGCAGAGGCAGTCGTAGAGGACCATGACGGCGGGCGCCGTATACGTCTCGGAGATTTCCCCTTGCGAGGATTCCGTCATCCAGCGAGCGAAGCGTCCTCCGGTGAGGGCGTTATACTCCTCGGCGGCGCGCCGGAACACGGGGCTGTCCTTCAGGGACAGGCCCATGCCCTCCCGTTCAGAGAGCTGGCCCGCCATAAGGATGGCGTAGGATTCGGAGAGCGGGTTCAAATTGACTCCCTCCGGCTTTCATATTACCATGCGGCTTGCTGGAGGGCCCATGGCCTTGGCATCGGAACCCCTCGCGCAGCTCCCCCTCTTGGAGGGCCTGGAGGCGGATGAGTTTTTCGCCATCACGGGAAGATTCAACCGCGAACAGTATCCCGCCGGCACGCGCATCCTCGAGGAAGGATACGGAGGCCTCAAGCTCTTCCTTCTGGTGGAAGGCCGGGTGCGCATCGTCCGAAGCATGGGCGCCACCCAACTCCTCATCAACACCCTTGGCCCGCCGCAGGCCTTCGGAGAGATCAGCTTCATCGACGGAGGTCCGGCCAGCGCCACCGTGGAGGCGGAAACGGACGTGGTGGTCCTCACCCTTCTGAAGGAGGACTTCAACGAGCTTTTGGAAGCCTCCCCCGCCCTCGGCGCCAAGGTGTATAAGAACCTTTTGAACGTGACATGCCAGCGGATCCGCTCTACCACCAACCAGGTCCAGGACTACTTCGCCATCAACCAGGCCCTTTGCGAGAACGAGCACTTCCGAAAGTTCTACAAGCTCTTATGCCTCTAAGATTCCCCGGTAAAATCACGAGACTGGCCCTCTGGTTCCTCGCCGCGGGGATCGTGGCAGGTGTCTCCGGGGGCCTCTTCATCACCCGGGACATCCCCGAGGTGGACAGCCTCCAGTTCACCACGCCCAACATCATGACCCGCATCTACGCCCGGGACGGCCAAGTTCTCCAAGAGTACGGCCAGGAAAAGCGCACCCTCGTCCAATACTCCAACATCTCCCCTTATTTCTTCCAGGCGCTCGTGGCCATCGAGGACGCCAATTTCTATCACCACCACGGCATTTCGCCCAAGGGGCTCCTTCGCGCTCTTATTCAGGACATCCTCCACGGAAGGCCGGGCCAGGGGGGGAGCACTCTCACCCAGCAGCTCGCGCGCCAGTATTTCCTCACCCCCGAGAAGACCGTCACCCGCAAGGTCAAGGAGATGATCCTCGCGGTAAACATCGAGCGGCACTACAGCAAGCAGGCCATCTTGGAGATGTACGCCAACAAGGTTTGCTTCGGCCACGGGTATTACGGCGTGGAGGCGAGCTCCCGCTTCTACTTCGGCAAACCCGCCAAAGACCTCACTATCCCCGAGGCGGCCCTCCTGGCCGGAATCATCCAGCGGCCCAGCGCCTACTCGCCCATCAACCGGCCTGAAGCGGCCCTCGTCCGCAGAAACCTCGTCCTGCAACGCATGTGGAAGACGGGGACTCTCTCGGAAGCCCAGTACCGAGCCTATGCCGCGGAGCCCATCAAACTGAACCCAGCGCCCATGGAGGAGGACAGCCTCGCCCCTTACGTGGCCGAGCGCGTCCGCATGTACTGCGAAACCAAATACGGCGAGGAGGCCCTCTACCAGACGGGCCTTCAAATCTACACGACTATAGACCCAAAGCTCCAGGCCCTGGCCCAGGCCGCCGTGCGGGACGGCCTTCACGACTACAGCCACCGGCACGGCTACAAGGGCCCCCGGCGAGGCAAGGACGCACCGCCCGAATACACCAAGGATGACCTCTCCCTCGGCGACCGGAGATGGGCCACGGTGAAGGAGGTTTCGCCCACGGAGCTGACGGCGTCCGTGGGCGGCACCACCGTGACCCTCACTCCCAAGCAATGGGCGTGGGCCAACATTACCTATCCCGCTCGAACTTTCCAACAGGGAGACCGCATCCTCCTCCACGTCACGAAAGTGAACCCTCTGCAGGTAGAGCTCGACCAGGAGCCACTTTGCCAGGGTGCGCTCGTAGCCATGGACCCTCACACGGGCGAGGTATTGGCGTTGGTGGGAGGCTACGAGTTCACCTCCTCTATGTTCAACCGCGCCATCCAGGCCAAGCGCCAGACGGGGTCGGCGGTGAAACCCCTCGTGTACGCCGCGGCCATCGCCAACGGCTTGACCCTGGCGGACACGGTCGTGGACACGCCCACGATGTTCCTTACGGGACGGGAGAAAGCCGGCCAGCTCTGCTCCGAAGGCTACATCCCCCGGGACTTCGACCCCGATTACTTCGGGTATATCACGTACAGGACCGCCCTCGAACACTCGGTGAACATCGCCGCGGTTCATCTGCTCAATCAAACGGGGTTCAGCAAGGTCATCGGCCTGGCCCGCCGTCTTCACATTACCGCCACCCTCGAGCCCTTCCCATCCTTGGCCCTGGGTGCGTTTGAAATCACCCTATGGGAGCTCACCTCCGCGTACTCGGCCTTCGACAACAACGGCGTGTGGGTGGAGCCCCGTTTCATGACCAAAATCGCGGACAGCCATGGCCAGGTCCTTGAGACCTTCCATCCGCTGGCCGAGCCCGTTCTGGACCCCAAAACCGCCTATGTTCTCGTCCAGGGGATGACGGGCGTCATCCTGCGGGGCACGGCGGGCACGGCCGCCGACATGAAGGGCCACTTCGCGGGCAAAACGGGCACCACGGACAACTTCACCGATTCCTGGTTCATCGGCTTCAACCCAAATGTACTGTGCGGCGTTTGGACGGGACGAGACGACCACAAATCCCTCGGGCACAACGAGACGGGCGCCCGGGTCGCCCTTCCCATTTGGAGAAAATTCATGGAGCCGGCAACAGCTGGACAGGAGAACGTGGACTGGGCGCCTCCCGAGGGGATCGTACAGGTTCCCATAGATTCGGCCACAGGGCTGCGCGCCGGATTGGACGGGTCCTGCACCGATGTGCGGACCGAGGTCTTCGTAGAAGGCACGGAGCCAAAAACCTTCAGCACGCCCCGGGACTGCTTCCGATTGAAGCTCCCCTACTTCCTCCAGTCCTATCCCCTGAAGAGCGACGATACCCTCGTCATCCCCCAGGCCGACCTTTCGGCCCTCGCCGCCCTCTACCCATCCACGATCACGCAGGAGGGACGCAAGTTGTCCGTCACCTGGCGGGGCGCTACATTCGTGGTGAAGGCCGAGATCGCCCCTCCCGCGGAAGGCCCCGTCCCTCAGGCGGTCATGCCGGGCCTTCCTCACGAGGGGAGCATCGCCTGTGGCGCTCGCACCGAGTATATCAACGAAAAGCAGTGACGCCCTTCTCTGGCTCCCCGGAGAAGGCGGGACCGTGCGCTGCCTCCTCTGCGCGCACCGCTGCACGATTCTTCCGGGCCGGGCCGGTGTGTGCAAGGTTCGCGTCAACGAAGCCGGAGTCCTCAGAACCCTGGTGCTCAACCGTCTGGTTTCGGCCGCCGCGGATCCCGTGGAGAAGAAACCTTTCTTTCACTTCCTGCCCGGCGAACGCGCCTTCTCCATCGCCACGGCGGGCTGCAACTTCCGCTGCCGCTATTGCCAGAACTGGCAGATCAGTCAGGCTCTCAGAGACTCGGGGCACGTGCCCGGAACCATCACGCCCCCAGAGGACGTGGTGGCGACGGCGATCCGGATGGGGTGCAAGATCGTGGCCTACACCTACACCGAACCCACCATTTTCTTTGAAACGGCCGAGGCGGTGGGGCTCCTCGCGCGGCAAGCGGGCCTCAAGAACGTCTTCGTGACCAACGGGTACCTCACGCCCGAAGCGGTGGACCGGGCCCGCCCCTTCCTGGACGCCGTGAACGTGGACTTGAAGGGCTTTGATGACCTGCGTTACCGCCGTACATGCGGCGCCACACTCAGGGGAGTCCTGGAGGGGATCGACGCCCTGCTTGCCGCGGGAATGTGGGTAGAGATCACTACCCTCGTGGTTCCGGGGGTCAACGATTCTCAAGAGGAGTTGGAGGCCGTCGCCCGCCACATCGCCGGGCTCAGTCCCGACATCCCCTGGCACGTATCCAGATACCACCCGGACTACCAAATGAGAGGGGGTGGTCCCACTCCCCTGGCATCCCTTGAGCGGGCACGCTCCGCTGGCAAGGCCGCTGGCCTTCGATACGTCTACCTCGGTAACGTGGCGGGCCACACGTCCGAAAGCACGGCCTGCCCGAAGTGTGCGACAATAGTTCTTGGCCGCTCCGGCTTCGCCCTAGTAGCCAACCGCCTGCGCGAAGGCCGGTGTCCGGCGTGCGGGTGGAACATCGCGGGGGTTTGGGCCCCCTAAGGAGAGTCGAGCATGGCGTTTGGCTCCATGAAGCAAGATGGCGACCCCATGGCCGACATCAACGTCACCCCCTTGGTAGACGTGATGCTCGTGCTGCTGGTGATTTTCATGATCACCACTCCCCTCTTCGAACGGGGCATCGACGTCAACCTGCCCCAGACGGTCTCCAGCAATATCAGCGGCGCCGAGCGCGTCATCGTCACCATCCCCAAGGACAAGAACTACGTCTACTTCAACAATCAGCCCGTGAACCGGGCGCTCATGAAGGGCTATCTCCAGCAGATCTTCAAAAACCGCACCGACAAAACGGTCTACCTCTTTGCCGACAAGAGCGTGCCCTACGGTGAGGTTTTGGGCATCATGGATGAGGTGAAGCAGGCGGGCATTGAAACCGTCGGCCTCGCCACCGAACCGCCGGCCCAGAAGTAGGCGCTGAGGGAGGGTGGCATCATCATGGACGCGGGCCAGGGAGCCCCGTCCCCGTCGCCGGACGTGAGGCGGGGCAGCGGAGGCAGCGGAAGACAGCGCGGGGCTTCGGGACCACCCCGAACACCGGCTGGGCCCGTGCTTTCTACCCTGCGGCCTCTGCCCGCGCGCCACAGCCACCTCCTTCCCGCGGCTCTCCTGGTTTCAGCCATCCTCCACTTGCTGGCCATCGCGGGCTTCGTCATGCACCCCGCCAGCCGCCAGCGCCCCATGTTCAAAGAACCCATGATGGTGAAGCTCATCGAACTTCCCAGCGGAAGGGGCGGCGCCACCACGGGAACACCGGGCAGAACCCGCGAGGTTACGCCGCCCAAGGTGGCCGAACCCGCGCGCGCCGAGAAGCCCCCCAAGCTCACCCTTCCGGGCAAGGTCCCGCCTAAACCGAAGGAGGGGCCATCGCCCCTCGCCAGCACCAAGCCCGGCCAGACCGCCGGCCTTGGCCACGGCGGCCAGGCCGGACTGGGAGGCACGAGCTCCAAGATGATCCTCGACGAACCCACCTTTCAATACGAGTGGTACAAGGCCCGCCTGGAGGACGCTCTTAAGAGCAACTGGAACAAACCCGTGCTCTCAGGTACCAAGAGCATCACGGCCTCGGTGCACTTCAACATCACCGCCTCGGGGCAGGCCCAGGACGTGCAGATCGTCACCTCCTCCGGCAACTCCACCTTCGACCAGACGGTGCTTCACGCCGTCTACTCCTCGGTTCCTTTCCCCAAATTCCCGCCCCAGTATGACGCCCCCACCCTGGGCGTGCTCTACACCTTCGAACTGAGCCCTGAGGGCACCCCAGACAACACACCATCGTCCCCTCAAAAGCCGGGCAAAGAAAAGCACCGCCGCTGAGCTGGCCTTCGATGGCCCGGTAGGGCCGCCCGGGGTACGTTGACCCGCGGCGGGCCTTGGTTTATGCTCCCTGCATGGCGCGCCTGCGCGATCTCCTTCGGACCAAGCACCTGGACCTCATCCTCGCCGAGGCCGAATCATCCGCACAGAAACTCAAGAGAGTGTTGGGGCCCGTGGATCTCATCGCCTTGGGCATCGGGGCGGTGATCGGCGCCGGCATCTTTGCCCTGGTGGGAACTGCCGCGGCGGGGGATGCCTCCCGGCCGGGAGCCGGGCCCGCCCTCATCCTCTCCTTCCTCCTCACGGGCGTGGCGTGCGCCCTCACGGGGCTGTGCTACGCCGAATTTGCCAGCCTCGTGCCCATTTCCGGCAGCGCGTACACTTACGCGTACGCCACCCTTGGCGAACTGGTGGCGTGGATCATCGGGTGGGACCTGATCCTGGAGTACGCTGTGGGCAACGTGGCCGTGGCCGTCTCCTGGTCGGGATATTTCTGCGAGCTCCTGCGCGGCTTCGGCATCGAGTTTCCCCGATGGCTCGCGACGGACCTGCGCACCGCCCTGCATTCGCCAGAGATCCTCAACTCCGCGCCTCACCTCTTCGGGAAGGCCATCGTCTTCAACCTGCCGGCCGTCTTCATCGTCACGTTCCTGACGGTCCTCCTGGTGATCGGCATCAAGGAGAGCGCCCGGTTCAACCTCGTTATGGTGGGGATCAAACTGCTCGTGCTCGGGTTCTTCGTCGTGGTGGGCGCCACCTACGTCAAGCCCGAAAACTGGCACCCTTTCGCCCCCAACGGGTGGGCGGGCATCCAGGCGGGTGCGGCGGTGATCTTCTTCGCCTACATCGGCTTCGACGCCGTCTCCACCGTGGCCGAGGAGTGCAAGAATCCCAAGCGCGATCTGCCTATCGGTATCCTGGGGTCGTTGGCCGCCTGCACGGTGATCTACGTGGTGGTGGCCGCCGTCCTCACGGGCATGATCCCCTGGAACCAGCTCAACACCGCCGAGCCCCTCTCCGTGGCCATGCGCGTGGTCCACAAAGACTGGGCGGCTGGAATCGTGGCCTTGGGCTCCGTTGTGGCCCACACGGCGGTCCTCCTCGTGTTTCAGATGGGCCAGCCGCGCATCTTCTTCTCCATGTCACGCGACGGCCTCATGCCCAAGTCCTTCTCCAAGATCCATCCCAGGTTCAAGACCCCTTACGTGACCACCATCCTCACGGGCATTTTCGTGGCCGGGGCGTCCTCCTTCGCCAGCCTCGACGAGATGGCTGATCTATGTAACATAGGCACACTCTCGGCCTTCATCATCGTCTGCGCGGGCATCCTCGTTCTCAGGAAGCGCGATCCGCTCAGGCACCGCCCCTTCAAGACACCATGGGTCCCTCTCGTGCCCATCTTGGGGCTGCTGGCCTGTCTCTATCTCATGATGGGGCTTCCCACGGCGGCATGGATCCGCTTCGCCGTATGGCTCGTCATCGGCCTGGGCCTTTACTACGCCTACGGCTTCACCCACAGCAGGCTGCGTGGGAAGATCGAGGCGGCGCGCGAATGAACGGGGGAATGGGTGCCACCGAATTAAAGAGGGATGGCCGGAGCCATCCCTTCTGACATGCCTTGACCCTCGCTCGCCTGGAGGGAACGGGCGGGCAGGCTGAGCCTTACGGGATGATGCTCTGTCCTCCTATTCGAGGTAGGTGTACCCTTCCAGGCCGTCATCGAGAAACTTCTTGATTTGGGAAGACTCCTTGAGCGTAATGCGCTCCTCCTCGATGGCCTCCTCCACCTGCTTCCTAATGGCGTTGGCTACGTCGCGCTTCTGATACTGCATGTAGCTGAGCACGTCGCGCACCGTGTCACCCTCGATGGTTTTGTCGATTTTGTATTTGTTGCGGCCGGTGATGCTCACGTGGACGGTGTTCGTGTCGCCGAAGAGGTTGTGCAGGTCGCCCAGGGCCTCCTGGTAGGCTCCCACCAGGAAGACCCCGAGGTAGTAAGGCTGCCGCTCGTCGAAGTCGTGCAGGTCGATGGTGTTCTTCACGTCGTGCAGGTCGATGAACTGGTCCACCTTGCCGTCGCTGTCGCAGGTGATGTCCGCCAGCGTCGCCTTGCGGTTGGGCCGCTCGCCCAGGCGATGGATGGGACAAATGGGGAAGAGCTGCTTGACGGCCCAGTGGTCGGGCAGGCTCTGAAAGACGCTCAGGTTGCCGTAGTAGGTGTCCGAGATAAAGCGGTCCAGGTTTTCCAGCTCGTCGGGAACGTAGTCCAGGGTGTGAATGATCTTGGAGATGCGGATGCAGACGAGCCAGAAGAGCTTCTCAACGAGGGCGCGGTGGGTGAGGGACATCATGCCCACGTTGAACAGGGTGAGGGTCTCGTCCCGCACTTGGATGGCGTCGTGGTAGGACTCTTGGAAGTTCTTTACGGAGAGGCTGTTGAGCACCTCGTTGAGGGCGTGGACCGGTTCGGGCGCGTCTTCAGGGATGTCGGGGGGAGTCTCGTCCTCAATGAGCTTGCTCGTCCCCAGGACGTTGAAGACCAGAACGGAGTGGTAGGCCACCAGGGCCCTCCCGCTCTCGGAAATGATGTGAGGGTGGGGAATCTGTTCCTGCTCGCAGGTTTCCGCCAGCGAGGACACCACGTCACTGGCGTACTCTTCGATGGAGTAGTTGGCGGAGGAGGAGAAATTGGTCTTGCTCCCGTCGTAGTCCACGGCCAGACCGCCGCCCACGTCGAAGTAGCGCATGTTCACGCCCAGGCGCACCAGCTCCACGAATACCCGGGTGCTCTCTCGCAGGGCCTCCTTGATGCTCTGGATGGACGTGATCTGGGAACCCAGGTGGAAGTGAAGGAGCTGGAGGCAGTCCAGCATCTTGGCCGACCTCAGCTTCTCAACGGCGTCCAGGATCTCGCTGGGAAAGAGGCCGAACTTGCTCTTGTCCCCGCCGCTCCCTTCCCACTTGCCCCGTCCTCTGGCCGCCAGCTTGGCTCGCACGCCCACCAGCGGTTTCACGTGGAGCTTCGTGGCCCACTTGACGATGAGATCCAGCTCGGAGGGCTTCTCCACCACGATGATGGTCTTGCGGCCCAGCTTGGTTGACCACAGCGCCATCTCGATGTATTCGTCGTCCTTATACCCGTTGCAGATCACCGGAGAATCCAGGTTCTCCATGGAGGCCAGGACGATGAGGAGCTCCGCCTTGGTGCCCGCTTCAAGGCCGAAGTTGTGGTCTTTCCCAAAGTCCACGATATCCTCGACCACCTGTTTGCTCTGGTTCACCTTCACGGGGTAGACGCCGAAGTACTTCCCACCGTAGTTATACTCCACGATGGCTTTCTGGAAGGCCGTCTGGATCTCTTCGATGCGCTTCTGGAGGATATCCGTGAACCGGATGAGTATGGGCGGATTCAGGTCCCTCACGCACAGCCCGTCCACGAACTCCTTGATGTCCAGAAACCGCTGCTTGTTCTTCTCCGGAAGGACCACCATGTTGCCTTTATCGTTGATATCAAAGAAGCCCTGGCCCCATTCGGGGATGTTGTACAGTTCACGGGCCTCTTCGATCGACCACTTGGAGAGGGAGGTCTGGTCCTTCAGCTTGATCTTCTGTCGCATGCCCCTGCCTTTCTTCGGGCTCCAAGGCCCACCGGTCCCTCCTGAAATCCGGAGCCGTGACATGATGTTCATACAAAAGGGCAAGCCAATGCAAGAAGAGGGCGGCCCCCTTTCCGTTCGGAAAAGCCTGGCGAGGCAACGAAGCGAAGCCACAAGGGGACACGTTAGGGGGATACGCCCGGGGGGGTTCTTGCACGAAGCGTTTCAGGCCATTACATTCTCACAGGATCATCCGAGGGAGGCCTTTATGGTCGACGGCGAGATCAACAGGAGGCGCTTCCCGCGCATCCGGACCGAAAACCCCGTCCACGTGGTGAGAGTCGGCCGAGAACCCGGCGAGGGAACGGGAAAAACGGCCAGCTTGGGCCTCGGAGGCTGCATGTTCGAGGTCAAAGAGCAGTTGGGAACCGATGCCGTAGTGGACATCCTCATCTCCGTCAGGCCCCGGGAAGTCATCGAAGCCAAGGGCCGGGTTGTGTATGAGCAGCCCAAGGGCGAGCGAACCTTCGAGGTGGGGGTGGAATTCCTGTCCATCTCCGAGCCCGACCGCGCGGCGCTCCAGCGGCTCTTCGAAGGGCCTCCCCTGGAACGGGCCTGAGGCCCGCCTGCTTCTTTCCCTGGTCCACCGCCATTTTGGACGTATCCGCCTCGGTGACAGGCGCCTTGGCCAACGGTATACTGTCATTTTGGAACTGGCTTGATAGAGCCATTCCAGACGACGGCGCGCGGCGCCAGAGGAGGGACGCATGCGGCGAAGGGACTTCATGAAAATCAGCGGGAGCGGCGCGGCGGGCCTGCTGGCAACGGGGGCCTTTTCTCCTTTCTCGCCAGCCCTGGCCGCGGCGCCCCGGCCCGACCTGGTGGTGGCCCACGGTGCCAAGCCCGACGCGGCCACCCGGGCGGCCATCGAGGCCATGGGAGGGATGAAGGCCTTCGTTTCAAAGGGCGACGTCGTGGTCATCAAGCCCAACATCGGCTGGGACCGGACGCCCGAACAAGCTGCGGATACGAATCCCGTTGTGGTCGCCACCCTCGTGGCTCTTTGCCTTGAAGCCGGCGCGAAGACCGTGAAGGTCTTCGACCGTACCTGCAACGACCCACGCCGCTGCTATATCCAGAGCGGGATTGAACCCCTGGCCAAGGCCGCGGGAGCCGATGTGAGCCACGTGGACGACAGGAAATTCCGAGACGTGGCCATACCCAAGGGCGAGGCCATCAAGTCCTGGCCGCTCTACATCGACGTCCTGGAAGCGGACAAGATCATCAACGTCCCCATCGCGAAACACCATGGTCTTTCCAGGCTCACCCTCTCCTTCAAGAACTGGATGGGCGTCATGGGAGGAACCAGGGGGCGCATCCACCAGAACATCCACGAAACCCTCGTGGACCTGTCCACGGTGATTCGGCCCACCCTCGTGGTTCTTGACGCCGTGCGCATCCTCACCGCCAACGGCCCCCAGGGGGGCGACCTGAAGGACGTGAAGAAACTGGACACGATCATCGCGGGAGTGGACCAGGTGGCGGTGGATTCCTACGGCGCCACCCTCTTCGGCCTCAAGGGGAGCGAACTGGGGGTCGTAGCCGCCGCTCACAGGCGCGGAATCGGTCCCAGGGACCTGGACAGGCTCCTCATCAAGAAGATCGAGGCTTAGGGAAAGGGAGAATGCGGGTTTGGGATTTAGGAAAGGTGCAAGGAGGGACGTAGGGAATAGATGGGAATGGGCGTCCCCATTGCCTACTGCCTGCCCACTGCCTATTGCCATGGCCTATGGCCTATTGTCCAGTTCCGTTTCTCGCCTCAACCATGGACGGCACCATGACCGATACGACACAACGGTCCAAGCGAAGAAGGCCTCCCACCTCCAAGACCGTCTGGGCGCGCCGCCTCTCCCAGGGCGCCTTCCTGTTACTGTTTCTATTCCTGTTCCTGCAGACAGAACAGAAGGGCGCTGATGAGCTGGGCTATCCCGCCAAGCTGTTTCTGGATTTCGATCCCCTGCTCTTCCTTTCCACTCTCCTCTCGGCCCACACGGTGGCCGCCGCCCTCTGGCTCTCACTCGTCCTGCTGGCCATCACCGCCGTGCTTGGCCGCGTGTTCTGTGGCTGGGCCTGCCCCCTGGGAACCCTCAACAACATGGTGGGAGCCCTGCGGCGCTGGCACCTTACGGACAGGCCCCGGGGCTGGTTCCGCCTCAAATACTACCTCCTGATCGCCCTTCTGGCGGGCTCCTTGTTTTCGCTGCAATGCACGGGAGTCTTCGATCCCCTCTCTCTCACGGTCCGATCCCTGTCCCTGGGCATCTATCCGGCCTTCAACTACGCCGTCAACTCAGCCCTGGACGCGGCCTACCAACCCGGCTTCAAGGGGCTCACTTCCGCCGCTGACGTGGCCAACAAAATCCTTCAGGATACAGTCCTGGCCTTCCGGCAACCCTACTTCCGGCAGGGCGCCCTCATGAGCCTTCTTTTCTTGGGCATCCTGGGGCTCAACCTGGTGGAAAAGCGGTTTTGGTGCCGTTACCTGTGCCCTCTGGGCGCCCTCCTGGGCCTCACCTCCCGCTTCGCCCTTTTGAAGCGGTCTACGAGCGAAGGCTGCAACACATGCGGCCTGTGCGACAAGGACTGCCAGGGCGCCGCGAGTCCCGGAACGAAGGACGCCTGGCTCGCCAGCGAATGCTTCTACTGCTTCAACTGCGATGACCCGTGCCCGAAGGGGGCCGTCTCCTTTGGGTTCTCCGCCAAGAGGGCCCCGGAGACCTTGGACCTGGGCCGCAGGAACGTCCTCGCCAGCGCCCTCACGGGCGCCGCCGCCGTGGCGGTCGTGCGGGCCAACCCCATCTTCAAACCCCTCACGCCTCAGCCGGACCTCATCCGGCCACCAGGCGCCCTTGCCGAACGCGGCTTCCTTGAACGGTGCGTGAAATGCGGCGAATGCATGAAGGTGTGCACCACGGGCGGGCTGCAGCCCACCCTGTGGGAGGCGGGCCTGGAGGGTATCTGGTCTCCGGTGCTCGTACCGCGAATCGGCTATTGCGAGTATAACTGCACCCTGTGCGGCCAGGTCTGCCCCACGGGAGCCATCCGGCGGCTCTCCCTGCCGGAGAAACAAAAGACGCGCATCGGCACGGCCATGATCGACAAGGGGCGCTGCCTCCCCTATGCCCACACCACTCCGTGCATCGTCTGCGAGGAGGTCTGCCCGACCCCCAAGAAGGCCGTGTGGTTCGAGAGAGTCACGGTGCAGAACCGCGCCGGCGATCCGGTCGAGGTCAAGCAGCCCCACGTGGACTTGGACCTGTGCATCGGGTGCGGCATCTGCGAGGCCAAGTGCCCCGTCATGGGACGCCCCGCCATCTACATCTTCAGCGCCGGCGAATCCCGCTCCAAGGACAACCAAATTCTGCTCGGCGCCACGGGTCCATACTGAGGCTAGACCCTAGGCGCGAACAGGCAAAGCGCTGAACTCGAAGCGAGACTCGCCGCGTCCCGATTCTCCTAAAACCTTCCATTTCATCGCTACCTTGACGGAATCAGGACCTCCACCTCCGGCGAGGGGGGCCCTGGGGTTCCCATGGGCGTTTGATAGAAAATTCGGTAGGCGGTCTTGCCTGACTTTGGCGGCCGCAGATCGGAGGCCTCGCCCACGCCCGGTGGTGCCGGCCCGGCGACCCGAAGCCACGTTGTCTCCCCGGGGGTACGGCGCTGCACCATGGCAAGGTTGCCCGCAGGCGCTGGTCTAAACGTTACCACGACCTTAGGCAGAGCGCCAGCGGCGAATCTGGCGCTCGGGACGGGCGGCGCGGAGAGGGAGGCTTCACCCACGCGTACGGTGACGGGAGCCGACGCCTCGGAGCGGTTCAGGGCCGTATCCACGGCAACCAGGCGGTAGACGAACTGATCGCCCGCCAAGACGTGTTCGTCCGTATACTCGCGCGCCGAGGCCGCAAGGGGCTGAACTTGGAGCACATCAGGCGTGGCGGCCAGAGAAGGGCCTCGCAGGACATAGAACCCGGCCGTGCCGGCCGGGTCGCCCGACGGCACGAAGGCGAGGGTCACGCGGGCGCCCGTCCCATCGAACCCGGTGATGCGCGGAGCCGACGGCGGCCGGTTGCGCGGCAGGGGCACGTCCAGGACAGCGCTAGGTATCCCCATCGTGTTGTCTCCGGCCACCGCGATGACGCGGTACCGCAGGGAACCGTTCTGCCCCGTGACAAGGGCATCTTCATACCGCGGCTCGGGGGTCGTGTGGGAGGCGGCAGGCGTCCATCGGTCAGAACCGGGGTCCGTGCGCTCCACCTGATAGGCCACAGCATTGGGAACCGCGTCCCAGGCAAGCTGAACGCGCTGAACACCAAGGGTAGCGCGGAGGTTTGAGGGTGCAGCAGGCGCGGCACCCGCCCGGGCAACCACCATGACCGGCACCGAGGGCGAACCCGTGTGGTCTGAAGTGTCCCTGGCGGTGATCCTGTAGTAAAGCCGCTGCCCGGCTTTAAGCGTGGCGTCTTCGAACCTCGCCGTACTCCGGGGCAGGAGCTTGGGGGTCAGCACCTCCCAGGGCCCCTCTCCATATGCAGCGCGTTCGATGATGTACCCGGCCGTCTTGGACCGGTCAGAAGGTTTCCATGTGAGCGTGACCTTCCCGCCCGACGGCTCCACCTTCAGTCCGGCCGGCGGGTAGGACGCGGCGAAGTCGGGGATGGACACGGCCAACGGCGGGGCCGCCTGGGTCTCACGGCCAAAGATGTCCATGCCCACAACGGTGTAACGAACTTCTTGTCCTTGGGGCGCCTCGGCGTCAAGGTAGCGAGGCAAGTTTTTTTCTTGGCGCTGCTTGTCGCCGGCTCCCAGTAAAGGACCCTTCCCGAGGGCCACGAAGCCCTTGCCATCGTCTCGCTTCACACGAAACGCCAGAACCGGGATTGGGGCATCCTTACCGGGTTTCACCTTGCCCCAATCCAGCCGCACTCCCTCAGGCGTGGGATCGGCCTTCAGTTCGGGCGGAGGAGGGCCGGGCGGCGTTGCACGGGCTGGATCAACCGGGAGTGATGCCGCGTAGATTTTCCCCGCCCCGTCCACGATGCGGTAGAGGTACGGCCCGCCCGTTCCTGGATGGTCCTCCCAGGCCAGCCCCATGGCCCGGGCCATGGCGAGGTCGCCGTAGGCGGCGAAAAAGAGGAAGTTCTTTAGCCCGGAGAAGTCCTCGGAGGCCTTGCCCGCTCCAGCCTGGAGGTCCAACGCACCCAGGCGCTTGATCGGATCCCGCTGGGGGCCTGGAAGGGACGCCGTGAGCGCCGGGTCCCAATCGGGGCGCAGCCCCTTGGCGACAGGCGCGAAAGGGCCCGGCATGGCCGCCCGTTCCAAGGTGAACCCGCCGGCAGGCCAGGCCTCCTTGGGGGGCGTCCAGATCAGTTTCACGGAACCTGAGCCGTCGCTGAGGGCAGGCAGATAGCCCGTTTCGGCAGGGGCCTGCGCGAAAGAAGGAAAAGAAGGAAAAGCCATAGCCAGGAAGAGCACCGGCAGAAGAAAGCGCAGAGAATTCCGCATGGTCCGCTCCTACAAGCTCAAACAGATGCCGCCGACCGTCGTGCCAAAGCAGTCGCAGCAACAATCCCAACTGAAGTCCCAACACGGGCAAACGCAGATGCAGCCGAAGTTGATGTACGCCTCGCCACAAACCGAGATTGGTAGGGCGCTAGCCCACACGTGCAGGCCTGCCGAGGGATGGACGCAGAGGCAGCCCACCGGTGTGTCTATACCCGCATCGATCGCCACGTCCACCCAGTAGTCACCTCGTATTTGCAGTGGATCAACGAGAACTGAGACCTCCGCCGCCTGACTGATGTCAAGGTTCACGTGGGCACCAAAACCCCACAAGGAACCTCCGAAATGCATTTTGGAGACAATGCTCCCTCCTACCCTGAAGCCCGCGCTGTCCAACATCAGGTAGCCCTTGCAGTCGGTCACCAAGAGGTGGGCCTCGAGCTTGAGCCCCTCCACATTCTGGCCCACGTAGACGTGCCAACCGTCGGGGCCGAAGTGGAGAGAGCAGGCGTTGTAGGGCGCCTTGACCCATACGGCGTCGCCCAGGAGGTGATACTCGCCCCAAAGACCCGCGTCGAAGCTGGAACCGGCGTACTGGATAAAGCCCTGAAATTGTCCCGCGCCCGTATGGTCAGCGGTCAGGAGCCACGCCTGGATGTTGATCCGGAAGCCCGCGTCAGGCCCCGTCGTCTTGACGGTGAGGTTCCCGTCGAAGGTGTAAACAAACCCTCCCGCGCTGTCTCCGAGCCGGGCCCCCGCCATGAATAGGTAGGAACCATCGATCTGGGCGGCCAGATTGGAGATATTCGTTGCGTAGCTGAAGGCATCAATGGGAATGTTGTGCCCGAGGCCGCCCTCAAGCCGGTAGAGGCTGATGAAAGGGGCATAGAGCGTGATGCCACTGGGGCCCAGCGGGACGGCCACCCGGGTGAGCCAGTAGTCCTGGCCGCCCTGGTAGCCCAACATGAAATCGGCGTCGATCTGCCCCGTGTCGAGGAGGACCACGGTACTCTTTCCCGCAAAGCGGGTGTTGCCCTGCGCATCTTCGCTCCAGGTGATCTTGGCCTTGACCGTGATCAAGGGGGAGGAGGGCGGATAGGACGCGTCAATGTTGAAGCTGTCCAGGGACGGCTCGGCGCAATTCATGGGGCTGTTGGCCTGGAGCTTGTATGCCAGTGTATTGTAGGAAGGCGCGAGGACGTCGCTGATACGGAACTTGGCGTCCAGCCCGAAGTCCACGGCTGGTTTTCCGTTGTGCGAAGAGAGCTTGAGCCCGAGCTGGACGAGATCCATTTTCACCGGCCCGAGGCTTGCCGTGCCACCGAGGGGAAGGGTGGCGCCCGTGGTACCGTCCTTCCAGAACGCCTCCCCGTTGCCCTTCACGCGGATGCCGTCCACGTGGACCGTCGCGATCACCTTCCCTTTTGCGCTGAAGGTAAAAGCCGAGTCGAGCGCCACGCGCCACCCCTGGCCGGCCTCGTTATTGAAATCGGCGCCCAGAAGCTCCATCTTCAACGTGCCGTATTCCTTGGTTATGTTGGGGGCCGAGAAATCGGAGATCAGGTTGCCTTTCATGTCCACCTGAAGCGTGCCCGGGACATCGGCCTCGATGAGGGGGACTTGTTTGAGATCCACGCCATAGAGTGCCTTGAGGGAGGAGCCGCACAGCTCTGCACTCAGGTCCTTCACTTGAAGCGTCATCCCCCCCAAAGGCACGGACGAGGGCAGACTCCTCTTGGGCAAAGAGCCCGACAAGCCTCCCCAGCCTACGGCCCAGTTCTCGACCGCGAGCGGGGTGCCCAGGGAGGGCGAGCCGAAGGCATACGGTTTGAGCGTGCCTTTCTTGATCAAGAGCCCAACCCACTCGGCGCCTTGGCCAACACCAGCGGCGGAGCATCCAGAATCGGGAGGAGATTGACCTTGGATGTGGCTCCAGTCCACGACCAGTTCCTGGCCTTCTAAGATGAAGCCCGACAGGCCGATGGCGGCCGATGGCAGCAGGAGGGGCTTGCCGGCGTCCGAGTCGGCGTAAAAGTCCCCGTCCTTTGTGATGGCCCCCGTGGCGTTGAGAGACATGGCGGAGCCTTCGGGCTTGAGCCATGCATTGCCAGAGAGGCCGAGGGCAAAGGTCACCACGAAGGGGTTGTCCGCCCCCGCCGATGCTTTTACGTGGGTGAGCTTGCCGGTGAGACCCGTGACGTCGCCGCTGAGGGAGGCCGTCGAGGTGGGCGCGGTGTCCAGCGTCCCCGCCGTGACCTGCCGACCGTCGCCAGCACCAACCAGGGTGAGGTGGCTGAAGGCCAGCGGCACATAGAAGGGCGAGGAGCCGCCGGGCCCCGACGGAAGGGCCAAGTGAAGCTTGCCCTTGCCCGAGAAGGTCCCGTCGCCCTCCTGCTTCATCTCGGTCACGTCGCTGATGGTGAAGGGTCCGCCTTTGGCCTCGAAGTAGAGACGACAGGGCACCGAGGGGTCATGGGGAACCACATCGTAAGCCGCAGGCTCGGACCACACGTCCCAGTCGGTCTGTTGGAGCTGGACTTGGGCTAGGAGCGGAAGCGCGGCGTCTTGAAGAGTAGAGATGGAAACCGTGGCGCCGCCAACACCCGAAGTGGACAGCGCCTGAAGCATGCCGGAATTCACCGAGAGAGCGGCCGTTGCCCCGCTCGTCACCTGGGAGCCCATGTCCGCGAAGCTCATAGCCGACGGGCGCATGACGAGCCTCGTAAGCGATAGCGCAGCCGGGACGGTCGATCCGCAGGACGTTCCAGAGGAGATGGCCTTGGAGATATCTCCGATCTCCCCGATGGCCTTAACGCGAACGCAGACGCCGTGAGGCTTGCCCGTGAGTGGAACGGGCAGGGCAGGAGACTCGATGTCGTATTTCGCGGGAGACTTCTTCGAGGCCGGGGGCAATTTCTTGAAGTCCCCCAGCATGACCTCACCATCCACGGTCCAGAACCACACGGCGTAGCCGGTCCCGTAGTACGTAATGGCGGCCCTGGCCGTAAAGGCCTCCGCGCAGTCGCTCACCTTGGCCGGCTTGCCCGAGTAGCCGGGGAATTCGGTGACTTCCGCTTTCAACAAATGGAGGGGACCCTCGGCGGTGAGATCCGGCGGCTCCTCGACGCGCACCTTGGAGAAGCAGGCGATGAGGTAGGCGTCGGCGCCCGAATACGACAAGGTTGGGGCCATGGGCTGGGACATCTGGGAGGAGGCGCCCATAGACGAGGTGCCAGCCAGAGGGCTGGCGGGCGCAGCCTGCATCGCGGGCGCGATGGACGGGAACGACGCACGAACGACGGTGCCGGAGGACGTAGTGATGTTCGTCTTGCCCGCCATGCTTTGCACGGCCGCCGCATAGAGCCCGCCGCCCAACGAATTGAGGAGGGCCGGCGTAGCTGGGTTCTGTTTGTCAGGAGTAGGCAGGGAATAGATCTTGATGTCATACGTGTCCGGGACTTCGTAGGTGTGGAGAATTCCTGGATTTGTGGGGCCTCCGTTGAGGACCAGTTTGATTTTGCCGTCGGGCCCCGCGGAGCCCCCATCCACCCGGAGCGGTTCAATGACCCCGTCGCCCCAGGAGATCCAGACATTGGAGTATTCCATCTGCATGGTCTGCAGGGACGCGAGGGAGACAGAAACGGGATATGGATCTTTGGTCAGGTCGATGGTCCCCTTGAGCGCATAGGTGGCCGGGGCCACGCACGCCACGCTCTTGGTGGCGCTCACGCACTCCACTTGGAGGGCGCCGGGCTGAGCGGCGGCGGAACAGTCGAGCATTCCCTTGGGCACGTCGGGGAGGCGAAGTGGATACTTGGGACTCACCTCCACTTCAACCATCTCGCCCGATATGGGGTGCCTCCAATACCCGCGCACCTGCCACAGGGCCTGAGCCTTGTTGGTGAGAGCCAGCCCCGCTACCGCCGCCGAGTTTACGGTGGCCAGCGAAGGCCCCGAGGCCATGGACGCGAGGAGGGCGTTTATCTGGACCTGGGTGGGCTGCTTGAGCGTGCCAAGTTGGCTCGCTGTCTTGGGCGCCTGGAGACCCGCCGCGCTCTGGGCCGCGAGGGCACCGGGCTGGTTGGGCTCCCACCTGAAGACGGGCATCATGTCGGCCGGCGGGAGCCCCTTGAGGAGCGCCGTGGTGACCCGGTAGTAGGGTTTGCTCCCGGGAGTCTGGGCTTCGGCGAGGATCTTGCCGTCCCGGTCGGTGATGCGCCACACGAAGTGGTCGGCGATGCCCGGGTTGTCCTCGTACCAAGTGAAGAGGAGGTCCTTCTGGACCATGGGAGGGTCATCCCACATCTTCACCTGCTGGAACTCGCCGCTCCCCTGGCGGTTGGGGCGGTCCAGGATGATCTTTCCGTGGGGCGCTTCGATCTTAACGGGTTTGATCACCGCGGGAGGATGCGCCGTCTGTCTCGCGCCGGCCTTGGCAGGCAAGACGCGAACGCCGCCGGGGCCACGGGACGTTGGGCCACGGGGATTTTCGGCTTCGGCGAGGCGGACGCCATCCAAGGCCGCGGAGGAGACCAGAACCTGCATTTGGGCGCGCTGCCCCCGCGGCTCAAGCATGAGAGGAGGCGAGAGGACCTGGAGGTCACGGCCGAAGCCCACCGTCATGCCCTGGGTGAAGCCCTCGCCATACAAGGTCAAGGTGTAGGTCTCGCCTGGGGAGACCTCCTGGGGCGAGACGCGGTCCACCCTCGCCGCTGCCGCCTCGATCCGCCCCGGAGGAGGGGCCGAAGGCAGAACGGTAAACGCACCTGGAACCTGGATGGGCATCATGTCCATCCCGGCGACCACCAGGGTATAGACTCCCGCCGTCGCCTGCGGCGAAATCGTGAGTTGAAGAGTGGCCGGCACCAGCACGTCCTTCAACGGGGCACATGGGAGCGCTTTGACAGAAATTCCTGGTGGCTGAAAGACGTAACGATAATCTGCCCGGCACTTCATTCCTTGGACCGAGACGTTGAGCGTCTGCCCCGCCGTGCCCGTGTTGGGCGTCAGGAAGATCTGCGGCGTGGAGGGCACGCCGGCCGTCTGGGCGAACATCGCAAGCGCGGTGCCCAGCAACGCCGCCCCGAAAAACACCATCCGGAACTTGGTGGTACGACGCATGGCCGACCTCCTAGAGACCCGGTGCCATGAAAGGCGAATAGGGCACATAGGACGAATAGGGCGCGGCGGAGCCCATGGGCCGCGTCGCGGGATACAAGAAGCCCATTCCCGCGGGCGCGCCAGGGGGGCTGAACCGGTCGTTGAGGGACCCTCTGCCGCCCTTCCAGCGGAAAGAGACGCTCAGGAAGTAGCGGTGGTCCGTGCCCGTCTGTTGAGAGACCAGGAGGCCGCTATGATCTGTCCACAGGGCGGAGGCTTGGAGCGCCAGGAAGGAGCGCCAGAAGGCGGGTGTCCACTGGACCGTGAGACCGTATTGATCCGTGCGTGAGTCCGCGGTCCCGGCGTCACTCTTGGTCCTGGTATACATATATTGCGGCATGAAGGTGACGTGCGCATCGGGGAGCGTCCAGGAAGGTGACACGGAGACGACGGCGATGTCCGTCCGGCCGACCCCAAACGGCATGTCGGTGCGGGACAGGGACGCGGTGGCCGCCAAACTCAGGTTTGCCGTAAAACTGCCACCGGCAGAGAGAACCAGCGAGTCGAGGTCTACCGCTGAAGCAGGGTTGGCCGAATCGCGGACGCGCTGAGCCGTGTAGGCCTCCGCGAAGGAGAGCCTGCTGACGCGCTGCGTGAACGCCAGAGCCAATCCGTCCTGATTGCGCCGGACTCCCGGCAATCCCTTGGATAGGTCCTCGCCCCCCCGGTCCCGCGTGCTGTTGAGATTGAGGGCGACGGTCGCGCTCTTGCCCATGGGACGGGCAAGGCCAAGCTGGGCCTGCCAGTGGCGCGCCGAAGGAAGTGCGCCCGTCCCGCCAACGCCGTCCTCGGCATACTGGAGGTTGAAGGTGGCGGCCAGCTTCCCGAACGTTCGCGAGAGGCCCAGGTCGCCGCCCTGGCGGTCCGGGACACCCCCCGCGTTGTAGCCCGGGTTGGCGGGATTTCCAAAGGTTCCATCCACACGCCGCAGGTTCAAGGCATAGGTCAGGCCCGCGGCCGTGCCCGAGAAACCCAGGCGGAACGCGTTGCCCCGCGCCGCAGTGCCGCCGGCGGGAGTCTGGCTGGAACGCGCGGCCTCCGCGTAAAGGGAAAAGGCAGGCGAGAAACGGAAGGTGCCCAAGGCGCCCAACACCCGTCCGGAACTCGCGGGTGCATAGGATGAAGCGTCACTGTCGCTCCAGAGGCCCAGGATGCGGACCGTGAAGTTCTTGGACGGAAGCGGCAGCGCGTAGGAAGCCGCCTGCACGCGCACATCACCCGCGCCCGTGGCACTGCCCAGGCCAGGGATGCGGTCATCGAAAGAAGCGTAGGCCCCGAATTCTCCGATGGGCGTCTGGGCGCGGAGCTGGCCGGCGCCCCTCGTAAGCCCGGTGGAAAGGAACTGGCTGCCCGCAAGAATCTCGGCGGCGCCGTAACCCGCCTGCGCATCCAAGGAAAGCTGTTCACCTCGAATCCCGCCGGAAAGAAGCCAGGAACGGCTTTCGTTGACCGTCAGGTAGGGGCTCTGGAAGTCGTGGCGCCACGATGCGTCTGCCGTGCTCTTGAAGAAGGCATGGCGGGTCCCAAGATCCGACTGGCCCGTGAGGGTTGCGCGGAAAGTATCTTCCTGCCCAGGTCCGCTTCCCGATACGTCAGTAAAGGTTCCAGCGGTCTGCAGGGTCCAGGAGCCGGTGGGACTCGCCTGCGCCAAGGCGCCCTTTCCGCCTTTGGCTTCAGAGGGGCTGGACGAGGTCTCCCCTCCCTCCTTCGCTTCTGCCGCCTCAGTGGCTACGCTGAAGGTCCACGAGCGCTCTGCCGTGCCAAGGGAGAGGCGAACCGTGTGGCTGCCCTGGGCGAGCGCCATCACGGGGCTGTAGGTGAGACTGCCGGGCTGAATCGTTGCCATGGCGGTGACATCGGTGGCATCCAGGAAGAGGACCACCTCGTCGGGGTCCACCACCCCCTGCCAACGGGCGGAAACAGCCGGTTGGGACAGAGTCACCGTGGAACCTTCGGCGGGCGCCACGCCTGTCACTGCGATAGGGCCCGCGGCGAAGTGAATGGCAGGTTCCACGTACCTCTCGCTCCGAGGCCCAGCGGTCGTTCCATGGACGGGCGGTCCTATCGGCCGGCCGTCGGGGCCAAGAGCTGTAATGGAGACGTCTAGGGTTTCGGCGGAAACCGGAAGCCGCAGGAGGTACTTGGGTTGGCGCGTGAGCGCATCGAAGAGCGGTTGGCCCGCACGGGCAAATGTCAACCGGTAAAGGGCCCCCTCGGGACCGCCCTCCCAGGAGAGCCAGAGCGTGCCGGGCTTGGTCCCTGGGGATGGAGGTGACAGGCGAAGCTCTACCGTTGTGCCACCCACGAACAGAGAGCGGGAGGGAGCTGGCGCGCCTAGGACGCCGCCCGGAAAAAGGGCGCGAACGGTCCAGTGATAGGATCCCGTTTCCACGGCGGCCCACTCGGCTGGCGCGGGCGTAAACTCGGAGGTATAGCTGCGCCACTGATGCCTGGCGCCCTGGGCGCCCTGCGGGGTGAGAGCCACCTCATACCCAGCAGCGCCAGGAACAAAGGTCCAGCGGAAGAGCGGAGGCCCGAAGGTGGCAGCCCCCGCGTCGGGACCCAGCAGGGCAAGGGCAGTGCGCGATTCGTCGGCCCCGATGATGCGGACAGCCCCGGAAAGAACGTGTTGCGGGCTCAGGACCTCCACCTGGAGGTCGTGGGTTCCAGCTCCGGTGTAGGGTACGGGGATTCTGGCCGAGACGCCAACGGGCTCACCGCCTCCCGCAACGGCGGTGAACTGGTCGTATGGCACGCCGTCCAAGAGAAACCGGCCGATGAGGACCCCGCTCCCGCTCGTGGAGAGCATGCCGCGGGCCATCAGGGGTGTATCGGGAGCCAGCAGCGTTCCCGGTGCGGGGAAGACAACCGCCGCGTCCTGCACCGAGATTGGAGCCGACAGGGCGCCCGATGGAACGAGCGTGAGCTCGGGAATCATATCCTGCCACCCGGTCCCGCGCCCGAAGGGATCTCTGATATCCAGCCGCACGCGGCCCGCTGGCGCGCCGGGTAGAACGCGGAGCACGGCCGAAGCCACTCCGGGCGAGGCCACCTGAAACGCGAGAACAATGACCGATGGATCCGAGGAGACGAGGCTCTGTCCACTCCGAAAGCCTCGTCCCAGCAGCGTCAGCGTTATCCCGTCCGAGGGAATGGCGGCCGTGGCTGGCACCAAGTTCGTCAATTCGGTGGGATTGCTTCTCGTTTGTCCCCACAGTCCCGCCGTCACCAGCAGACAGAGGGCAAGTAGGAGACTCTTTGCAACGAGCACGGACGATCGAATCCCAGTCACCTGAACACGACTTCTCACCATGAATGCCCCTCCTGCGCCGACGGACCGCCGGCGAAACTGGAACGCATCCCCTGCGATTTCCCTAGCTTCCATCCCCTAAAACCCGAGCAGAACACATTCATCATAGGAGCCAAGATATTCAAATTCAAGGGGGAAGCTCACGCGACCACCTATGTATGTGAGGTAGGTCACGTCGCTATGTTCTTGGAGGAGGATTGAGGCGCTGAGACATTATGAGGGAGGACGCGAGGTAAGGGTCCTCGGCGTTTTGTGCGGGCAAGCCGAGCGATGCGATTCCATGGGATGGCGAAGCCGCGCTCGAATGACAGGCGAGACGCGAGACGCGGATGGGTGATCAGTTGATCCAGTGATCAGGTGAGCAGGTCAGGAAGCAGGCGGCCGTCCGTCGGCAGTTTGCTCCCCGCTCCCCTTTTATTCATTCATCACATAGGCGTCCTTTAGAGAGTCCACTTCGCCCCAGGCGCGGAGGAACCGGGCTTCGTCGTGGACGGGCTTTCGAATCATCTTCTGGCAGAACTCCATCTGCGTCTCGGTGGAGGTGGGCTTGGAGTAGAGCTGCAGGGCGAACTTAGAGAAATCGCGCACCATGAAGTCGAAGATCTGGTCCACGAGGTCCGTGCTCTCGCCTCGGAGCTTGGCCATTTCGAGAATGAGCTGGCCGTAGACAACGAGGGCGAAGAGTTCCCCCACCGCGAGTTGGAAGTCCGTGTCCTTGGACTGGGCCTGGGAGGGCGTGGCCTTGGCCAGGAAGCCCTTGAACGTGGCGACCTGTTCACGAAAGATCACCAGGTTCGGCGTTTCAAACAGGCCATACGCCTCCTTGTAGTCGTGGAACTGGATCTTGCCCAATCCCCGGCATGGGCCCTGGTCGAAGAGGAAAGCGTCGTGCGCCGGGTCGGTGCGCTCGGGAACGGACGGGTACGGCGCGGGGTTGAAGAAATAGTTGGCCAGGAACTTCACGATGAGGGCGATGTTCACGTGGACCGTCCCCTCCAGCTTGGGAAGGGCGCGGATGTCCCGGGCCGCCATCTCGAAGTAGACCTCCTTTTCGAAGCCCTTGGCGGCGATCACGTCCCACAGCAGGTTGACGACTTCCTCGCCTTGGGTCGTGACCTTCATTTTCACCATGGGGTTGTAGAGGAGGTACCGCCGGTCCTGAGCCGAGGCGCACCGCTGGTAGTCCGAGGCCCTCAACGCGAAGAGTTTCATGGCGCACAGGCGCGCGTAGGCGTCCGTGAAGAGCTGTTTCACGTGGGGGAAGTTCGTCACCGGCATGCCGTAGAGGCGACGGCCCGAGGCGTGCGAGACGGCCTCATAGAAGGCGTGCGTGCTGATGCCGATGGAGGCCCAGCCCAGGTTGTACTTGCCCACGTTGACGGTGTTGAGCGACGTGTCCCAGGCGAGCTGGCCCCGGGAAAGGATGTCCTCTTCCCTGATGGGGTAGTCGTGGAGGATGAACTCGGCCACGTAAGATTGGCTCGGGGTAATGTTCTTGACCAGTTCGAATTTGGGGTGCTTGGGGTTGACGGCGAAGAAGACGTACTCGTCGGTCCCGGCCACTTTACCGAAGGTCGAGACGAAGGCGGCCTCGTTTCCGTTGCCGATGTAGTACTTGTCCCCGTCGGCGAGGTACGTGCCGTCGGCCTGGGGCTTGAGCATCATGTCCGTAGAGTAGATGTCCGCCCCGTGCTCGCGCTCCGAGAGGCCGAAGGCGAAGATGCCGCCCTCTTGGAGCATCTTCCCCGCCTTTGTTTTCAAGGTCTCGTTCTTGCTCATCCAGATGGGACCCAGGCCGAGAATGGAGACCTGCCACGTGTACCAGTAGCACAGCCCGTAGAAGCCCAGGATCTCGTTGAATTCGCAGTTCCGCCACGTATCCCAGCGCGCCGCCTCGCCGCCGTATTGGGGCGGAGACAGCAGGGTCCCGAAGGCGCCCTCGGCCTTGAGGAAAGCCAGGAAGTCCTCGTACCAGACTCGGTTCTGGTCGTCTTCTTTGACCTTCTTGAGCCCTTTGCCCTCGAAAAAAGCCACCGTGTCCCGCATGATGGCCGCCGAACGCTCCTCCGGGTATCTGCGCGTAAGATGCTTGGGATTCAATAGGATCACGGTCCCCTCCTTGGACGCCGAACCTGGCCCGCCCTCTCGCCTCATGTGGTTGTGCCGCCGAAAAACATCCCCCTTTCTTTGTACGCCCAAGGGGCACACTGGCGCAAGCGGATCGGTGAATGAGGGTTAAGGGTTAAGGGTTGAGAGCGCTTTAGCGTTGATCGAAGATCGCGTGCGGCGCTCCTCCCCTTTTCGAATTCCGAATTCCGCTCTCCGAAGTTCTTTCTTTCCCAAATCCCGAATCCGAAATGCCCCCCCCCTTGACAAGGCCGGTGGGCGGGACTATAATCCCGTCAAAC
>JBBIKI010000007.1:0-54192 GCA_037445535.1 Acidobacteriota bacterium
ACCTGCACCTACACGTGGAACGGCACGGCGGGTAAGGCCGAGTGGTCCTTCGCTGAAGGCACCTTTCTGCTTCTGCCCGAAGGCGGCGCTCCCCTCCCCTTTGCCGCCAGGGAGTTCTCGGGAATCGCCGGCGATGGGTACACCCTGGAACTGCGCGTACCGGGCGGTCTCCTGAGCTTGGGAAGAATGGGGCAGGACGGCCCCACGTTCCTGGAGGCTCTCCAGCGCACCTGGCCCCTCTGGCGCGCCGATGCCCTTCGCCTGGCAGGCACGGGCGAACCCAAGCGTTTCGCTGGGCGGATCTCTTCGGAGACCGGCGCCAAGGCCGCCGCGGCGCTCCTGTACGAGGATGTCCTGCTGCTGGCGCGCGAGGGGGAGGATCTGGCCCCGGTCTTTCTGCCCACCCTCCGTTCCGTGGACGACGATCCGGAGGCCTTCGCCATCGCCCTTCAGCGGCGCGGCGGCCCTCCCGTGGTCCTGTCCAAACTCGCGGGAGCTACCCAGGAGTTCCTCGGCGGTCTCAAAGCCGCGCGCGGGGCCCTCACCCGGGAATCGCTTCAAGTTTTGTCGGAGAGGCTGCCGGCCCTCTCGGCGATGCAGAAGGCCGCCCTCGCGGGCCTCTGGCCGCCTGGGCTCATGGTGTCCTTGGAGGAGCTGGAACACGCGTGCCCCGGCTTCACGGAGGCCTTCCGCTCAGGATGGCTTGCCGCGGCCCTGAGAAGGAAAGAAGGCGAAACGCTCCTCGCCGGCGCCTCTACCACGGAGGCTTTCCTGGGATTCGCGCGCCCCAAGGGCGGCCTGCCGCCTGCCGGCGAGGAAGACGTGGCGGCGGAAGCGTCTTCCGCGAATGGCGCGGCGGGGAGTCCCAAGCCCGAAGCTCCTGCCGCCGAAGAGGACCCCCTCCTCCTCTGGCTCCTGGTTCGGCGGGGAGCGAGCTGGCTCCTCGAGTCTCTCACGGAGCCCAACCACGCCACCTACCGCTTCGAGGGCGGAGACGAGATCCTGGGGCTGGCGACGTGCCTCCTGTGCTCGCCCCAATTCTCCCGCGAGGCCCTCTACCAGCGTATCGAAACGCTCACGGGCGACAAGGCCGGCCTGGCCATCGCCGCCCGCGACTTGGGCTTCCTCAAGGAGCTGCGCGCCCGATTCAAAGAGCGCATCATCCACACGGGGCTGGAGTCATGGAAAGCGAAGGCCCTGCGGTAGGCAGCACAGTGCTAAGTGCCGAGTGGGCGCCACAAGAAAGCACCCAGTTCTCCCTTTTCCGCTTTCCGCCTTTCCCGTCTCCTGTCCCCATAAGCGAAGTGAGCCGTGAGCCGTGAGCCGTGAGCGGTGAAGAGAGTGCGACAACCCACGCCCGCGGCGGTCTCTTTTCCCAAATCCCAAATCCCAAATCCCAATCCTTCCTTCGTGTCCTTGGTGCCTTGGTGGTGAGCCCTCCTTTTCCGAATTCCGCTTTCTATTTCCCGGCCTGGGCCATGATCTTCTTGAGCATTTCCGGATCTTTGGGAAGCAGGTCCACGGCGGGCAGGCGAGGGGTCAGCTCGGCCCACCGGGGCTCCTTCGCGAAGACTTCCTTGAAGATGGGCAGCGCCTCGCTCAGGTGCCCGTTGCTGGCCAGGGCCACGGCTTCCCAATAGGGCAGCTCCTGAACCTGCGGGGCGAGCTTCGCGGCCTGGGCGTACTCCTTGAGCGCCTCGTCCAGCTTCCCCGCGGCGGTGAATTCGTCTCCCGCGGAAGCGTGGTTGTACGCCCGCTGGAGCTGGACGAGACGGCGGAGCTCTTTCAGGGGCTGGGGGTTGTCTTCCACGCGCAGGTTGAAGACCGTGTCAGCCCAGGGCCGGCCCGTGCTCGTTCCCTTCACGATGAGGATGGCCGCCGATTGCATGCCCCGGATGTCACCGCCCACGGCCTGGGCCGCGTCCAGGGCCGCGAGCATCCGCTCCGCCAGGTCCCCCTTGGACTCCCGGAAGGCTTTGGCCATGGCGGGCCACACCCTGTCGTTCTCCATGAGGTTGGCCTCCACGGAGAACTGGTCCCCCGTCTCCTGGCCCGCGGCGGGGATGCACGTTGAACCCGTGTGCGCTGCCACGCGGCCCTTGGCGTCCACCATGGCCACCTGGCGGACTTCCCTGCCTGGATCGGCGGCGAGCAGGCCGGCCAAGGCTTCGGGGGCGCTTCGTCCCGCGCGCATGAGGTCCAGCCCCAGGGGGCCGTAAGAGGAGTCCACGAAGGACTGCGTGGCCACGGCGCCCACGCCCGCTTCGGCGAAGGGTACGGCGGAACCCACGGAAAACCAGTGGGACTGCACGGCCACGCCCATCTCTCCCGTGGCCGCGTCCCGCGCCACGATGGAGAAGGTGAAGGCCCGGGGGGCCGAGGCTTGGGCTGCCGCCGCCACGCTCATGCCAAGGGCGGCCACGAGGATCACCGCGTGTTTCATCGTCCACCTCCTGTCTGAAGGGCCAGCATAAGGCCTTTTCGCTGGAATTCGAAGGCTCTTCTCGCCTTTCCTGTCCTGGAAACCGGACAGGAGCCTTGCCACTGGACGCCGCAAGGCGTGTTCCTCCATGCTTGTCCTCATCCAGGGAGCTATTGCTGCCGAAGGCCATGGCATGGAGGTTGCTAGAGTTTACTCCGTGAAGCGGTGCCGAGACCACGGCGAGGCGCACGTGGCGCCCTTCTGCGCGCGAGTTTATATTATGAAATTGGTGAGGTGAACCATGAGACTGCTCACAACCGCTTCCGTCCTCTTGATCCTCGCAACCGCGATCGTGCCGATGGCTGCGGAAGTCAAGGGAAATCTGATCGCTGCCGAGCCGCTGGTCCTTTCGCCGCCTGCTTCCGCAGCCCCCTCGGGAAGCTGGTCCTACGTCGCCTCCTACGGATACATGTGGATGCCCTCCGCCATGACGGAGGCCGAATGGGCTCCCTGGGACCCCTGGTGGGCCATGCCTTACGGCCGATGGGCCTGGGCTTCCGGCCTGGGCTGGGGTTGGACGCCCCTTCTTCCGCCCTGGGACATGAGCCCCCTCGGCTGGGGCTACGATAGCTGGTACGGTGGCTGGTACGGCATCCCCGATCCCTTCGGCATACCGTGCTACGGCTGGTCCGTCGTTCCCAATCCACGAACCGGCGGGTCGTGGGGGAGGTTGGGGCTGGGCCGGGACGCCGTGCGCCCCAAGCGAGCCCGGCTTGTGGCCGTGGTGGCGGCACCGCCCAGGAGCCTCGCGCTGACTCCTCCCATGCGTGATCCCCGCGACCGCACCGAACCGGCTATGAGGGGCTCGGGGCGGGGCGACGGGCGCGGTGCGGGAGTCCGCGGAGCGAGAGGCGGCCCAGGAAGCCTGCACGGGGGTGGACGGGGCGGCTCGCGCGTTGAGCCATGGTCGCTGGGAGGCGGCATCTCCGCCTCAAGGGGCGTCCCAAGCGGCGGCAAAAAGTTGAAATGAGGCGAGGAGAGGGCCCCCACTTGGCTCTTTCCGCTTGTTGCCTCAGAAGGCTCAGTTCTGCCCGGGGAAGACCGTGCGCTGGCCCGATTCCTGAGCGCGTGACCATTCGTCGTCGTTCAGGTTCTCCCTGCACCGGCGAACGAATTCGTCCACCTGAGCCTTCATATCGGCGGGTAGCCTCTCTTTCCACCGAATCACGGGATAGACGCCGGCGTAGGCCGCGATGATGGCATCCTCATCCGTGTTCACGTGGGATGTGGCCTGTTCCAGCACCGACGAAGCATGGTTCAAAAGCGGCTTTGAGCTCTCGGCGAGGGCCTGCTGAGCCTTGTTCTCGGCGTCCCCTAGCCGGGCGCCAGCGCGCCGGATCGCGGGCTCGTCCGCCGGGGTGGCCGAGACCTTGAGCGCGTTGAGCCTTCGAGTGAGGTCATCGAGGGTGCCGTACACCTTGCCGAAGCGGCGCCGGTCCGCCAACACGCCCACCTCCCGCGACGCGGCAACGATGGCGTCCGCCTCCGCCGCCACCCGGGGTGAGGCCTGGGGTGAGCTGGCCCGGGGAGGGAGCCCTGGAACCTGGTCGCGCGGCATCTGGCCTGGAGCCTTGGGCACGGGCGGCCACGCGGGCTCGTCGCGGGTAACCTCGGGGGCCGTGCCGGAAAGCTCCGGCGAAACGGCGCCTGTTTGAGACGAGGCCGCCGGTGACGGCTGGTCCCCTCGGTCCTTTCCCGCCAAAAAATGGACCGCCACCAGGATGGCAGCCATGAGGAGAAGGGCCGCGAATCCCGCCGCGCCAAGGCCAAGAGCGATCCAGAGGCCCTTGCCGGGGCCGCGCCTGCCTGGGCGAATCTCGGGGGCGTGCTGCTCCGTCGCTGAGGCGTCTGGCGCGGGGGGAAGCCCGTCCGCCGTCGGCGGCGGGGGGGCGGGCACATCCCAGGTCTGAGTAAGGGAACCCGAAACGGGAGGACCGGTCGGCGGAAGGAGCTGAAAGTCGTTCAGCGCCGCCACCAGGTCTAGACCCGACTGAAATCTCGCGTCCCTGGACTTGGCCAGCAGCTTCTGCAGAATGGGAAGCATGGGCGGCGGCACGCACAGGTCCTCCGGCACGGGTTCGGGCTGGCTGTGGATGATGTGATAGCAGACGGAGGAGACGGTGTCGCCCCTGAAGGGCCGGTGGCCCGTGAGGAGCAGGTAGAACACGACCCCCAGGGAGAAGAGGTCGGAGCGGCCGTCCAGGGGGTCCCCCAGGATCTGCTCCGGGCTCATGTAGTGCGGCGTCCCCAGCACTTCGCCCGTTCGGGTGAGCTCGCTGGTGTTGAGGTGCGCGGCACCGAAGTCCGTGATGACGGCCCGGTGGTTCTTGTCCAGGAGGATGTTGTCGGGCTTGATGTCCCTGTGGACGATGCCCCGCTCGTGGGCGTAAGCCAGCCCCAGGGCCACCTGGCGGACGATGGCCACGGCCTCATCGAGGGGAAGAGCGCCGCGCTCCTTCATGAGGGTGGCCAGGGAGCCGCCCTCCACGAATTCCATGGCCATGTACGGCACGTCACCGGCCTCGCCCACCTCGTGGATGACCACGATGTTGGGATGCTTCAGGCCGCCCGCGGCTTGGGCCTCCACGAAGAAGCGCGCCTTGAACTCGGCCCGCTGCTCATCGGGCAGCAGTTCGCCCAGGGAGATTCGCTTGAGCGCCACGAGCCGTCCGATGTAGGGATCTCGCGCCTTGTACACGACGCCCATGGCCCCGCGGCCGATGAGGGAGAGCACTTCAAACTTGCCGATGCGTCCGGGGAGAGATCCCATGGCTCTACCATAAGGCACGACCCGCGCTCGGAGCAAGGGCGGGCCGGGGGCCCCGTCCTCACATGGAGCTCGGGCTGTCAGGGCTCCAGAAGCTTCTCCACGGAGGCCACCTTCTGGGCCATGTGGTAGGGTTTGTCACGGCGCTCGCTGATCTTGAGGGAGGTGGAGACCCGGGGGGCGCCCATCTCGAAGAGGCGGTCCTGGCAACGGCGGACGAGGGCCATGACCTCCTCCCATTCCCCTTCGACGTTGGTGCCCATGGAGTGGAACTCGTGAGGCAGGCCGCTCGCCCTGATGAGCTTGAGCGCCTCGGCCACATAGGGCGAGAGGGAAACCCCGGCGCCGAGAGGAACGAAGGACACTTCGATGATCACGTGGGCCATGGCGATCTCACCGTATTCCTTTTCACAGGACAGCGCATCCCGGCTCCGTCAATCGGAGGGAGGCGAACCGTTTCCTGTTTCCTGAACCTTGGGAGGCACGGAGGCCCGCACCCTGTGAATTCGCCGCTTGTCCGCGGCCAGCACCTCCACCTCCACTCCGTCGATGGCCAGGTGCTGGCCCTGGTGGGGAATGGCGCCCAGGGAGGTGGTGATCCAGCCGGCGACGGAATCGTAATTTCCTTCGGGCAGGTCCACGCTCAGGCGTTCCGCCAGATCCCACAAGGGCGCGCGCCCCAGTGCATCCACGACGCCGGGAGCCACCTGGGTGATCGGTCCGTCACCGGGTTCATCGGCCTCCTGGATTTCGCCCACGATCTCCTCTACCAGGTCCTCCGTCGTCACCAGCCCGTCCACTCCTCCGTATTCATCTACGACGATGGCGAGCTGGAGCTTCTGGGCTTGAAACTCCCGGAGGAGGGCGGAAATGGGCTTGTTCTCGGGCACGAAGGGCACGGGGCGGGCGAAATCCGACACGGGACGCTCCCCCTCTCCCGCCAGGACGCGCGCCAGAAAATCCTTGAGGTAGGCCACCCCTACGATGTTGTCGATCTGTCCCTCGTAGACGGGAAGGCGCGTGTGGCGGGCCTTCGCCATGAGGTCCGCGGCGGCCTTGAGGGTGGTGGAAGCGGGGGCGCACACCATGTCCGTGCGCGGCGTCATCACCTCCCGCGCCACCGTGTCTCCGAACTCCATGACGCCGCGGATGAGGACCGAGTCCTCTTTCTCGAGGATGCCCTCGCTCTGGCCCACGTGGATGAGGGCCGAGATCTCCTCCTCCTTGTCCTTATCCTCTTCCTCCTGGTCCTGGCGGCCCCGGCGTGCCGCGATCTGCCGCGTAAACAGGGCCGCGAGGGGAAGGGTCAAGGCCCCCAGGAGCCAGAGGAAGGGCCACAGGACGGGCAGGGCATACGGGAAGATGGCCTCCGGGTTGAAGGCCGCCACCACCTGCGCCGCGGAGCCCATGACCAGCACCGTGCCAGCCCCGGCGGCGAATCCAAAGGCCATGGCGTGCCCGGCCTTGGCCTCGGCGAAGAGAGCCGCCCAGAGGAAAGCCCCTCCCACGGCCGTGAGGAGGAGGGCGAGCTGGAGGGTGATCTGGAACGCCTGGCGGCGGTTCCGAAAGGCCGCGACCCAGCGGGCCATGGGCGCGTCCTCCTCGGAGAGCTTGCTCACCGCCATGGCCGAGAGGCCGTTGAGGCTCGAACGGACGAGCATGAGCAGGAAAAGGGCCAGAAGATCCAGGGCCAGAAGGAGCGGCGTCATGGGACGAACCTAGATTCCCCATTCCTTGCGCAGGGCCCGCTCCTTCCGGCGCATGGTGCCGCCGTCCGTCTCGTGGTCATAGCCCGCCAGGTGGAGGATGCCGTGGAGGAGAAGGAGCTTCAGCTCCGCGGCCAGCCCGTGGCCCGCCTCTTTCGCTTGCCTGGCCGCCACGGGTACGGCGATGACGATGTCGCCCAGGTAGCGGCCCCCCTCCGGGTCCGTGGCGCCGCCGGGAAAGGACAGGACGTCTGTGGGGCCCATCTTGCCCCTGAACTTTCGGTTGTAGGCGGCCATGGTGGCGTCGGAGCAGAGCTTCACGCCCACCTCGCCCTCAAGGTTCAGGCGCCCGAGCACGTCGAGAGCGAAGGCCGCCAGCTCCTCCTTAGGGATGGCCTGCTTTGGCAGGCGGCAGTGCAACCGGACCTCGCGTTGCGTCATGGTCGGACTCCTTGTCAAATGTGTAACCGGGATAGGAAATTCGGCGGCTGAAGACACCCAGGAGGATGTGGTAGAAGGCCTCCTGAACCTGGGCAAGATCCTTGAAGGTCAAGTTGCAGCCGGCAAGCTGGTTCTCTCCCACCACGCGCTCCACCATTTCGGAGATGAGGGCCTTGAGCCGGCTGTGGGAGGGGTCCTTCAACACCCGCGACCCCGCCTCCACGGCGTCCGAAAGCATGACGATGGCGGCCTCCCGGGTCTGAGGCCTGGGGCCGGGATAGGTGAAATCGGACTCGTTGATGGACTCCTTCTCGGGATCCACCATGGTCAGGGCCTTGTCCAGGAAGTAGCTGATGTGGCGAGTCCCGTGGTGCTCCGGGATCACGTCGATGATGGCCTGGGGCAGCCCGTACTGGCGTGCGATGGCCTGGCCCTCCTTCACGTGGGCCGCCACGATGAGGGCCGAAATCCGAGGCTGGAGTTTGTCGTGCGGGTTCTGCCCGGGCTGCTGGTTCTCCACGAAATAGGAGGGGTAGAGCATCTTCCCGATGTCGTGGTAGTAACAGGCCACCCGGCAGAACAAGGCATTGGCTCCGATGGCGTTGGCGGCGGCCTCGGAGAGGTTGGCCATCATGAGGGAGTGGTTGTACGTGCCTGGGGCGTCGATGGCCAAGCGCCGCAAGATCGGGTGGTTCATGTTGGAGAGTTCGAGGAGGCGAACCTCGGTGAGAATGGCGAAGGCGCTCTCGAAGAGGGGCAAAAGGCTGGATACCAGCATGGTGGACAGCGGGAAGGCCGCCAGAAATCCCAGGAAGGCGGGTATGGCCATCAATTTCCAGCCGCTTATGGCGGCCCCAGCCGTGGCCACGACCACCCCCGCCGCCAGGGCGGCGTTGACGACGCCCACCAGGAGGCTCGCCTTCCACTGGGCGGTTCGCTGGGCCAGCTTGGCCGCGGCGTAGATGGCCGTGAAACAGGACAGCATGCAGTAGAGCAGCATGGCGAAGCTGAAGTCCATGAGGATGCCGAAGAGCACCGAGTAGAGCAGGGTGTAGACCACGGCGATGTGGCGGTCTACCAGGAGCGTCACGAGGATCGCCCCGGCGGCCACGGGAATCAGGAACATGAGGTGCTCGGGGTGTTCAGCCCACCGGACTTTCCCGCCCTCCGCGGCCATGAGAAGCAACACGTGAAAGGCCTGGGCCACCACCAGGAACACGGCCGTGATTTGGAGCACGAGCACGAAGAGGTTCAAGTTGGGCCGGTGTTGCTTCCGGTAGGTTTTGAGGTACATGAACGTGAAGGCTAGCAGGAGCAGGAGGAGGAAAAAGAGGGCCACGAGGAGGGGCACATTGATGACGGCGCGGCTGGCCTGCTGGAAGGCGTCGATCTTCTGGATGGTGCTTTCATCGGCCTTCTCTCCTGCTTTCAGGATGAGCTGGCCCTTCTTGACCACCACCACCAGGGGCGCCACCTGCGCGGCGGCGGCGGACTGGCGCTGGCTCGTGGCCTGGCTATTGAACGTCACATTGGGACGGATGAGAGACCGGACGTACTCCTCCACGGCGCCCCGGAGCTGCCCTGGAACTCCCAGGAGCTGCTCGGCCATGGCACCGGGCAGGCGCTGGGCCTCGTCGAGCGACATGATGTCGCTGGCCGCGGGGTGCTTCTGGGTCCATCCCAGCCCCGGCCGCCGGATGTCCTGAATCACCACCGCGTCATCCGTGACGATGGGATCGCCGTCGGGATAGATTTTCCGGCGCTCCGCCTGGACCAGCATGTCCCGAACCGCCTGCTCGAGATCCATGCTGAAGCCGTCCGCCTGGAATTGCTTCAAGGCGAAGCGCGGAAGGTTTCCGCCCAAGGTGTCGGAGAGGCGCTGAAGGAAGTGCTCCTCCGCCTGCTGTCGTCTTTCCCTCTCGGGCGTGGCCTTCAAGAAATTTAGGAATTCTTCGCGGTTGGCCCGCGCCGTGGCGAAGGAGGCGCTCACCTGAGACGCCAGCGCGTCCGCCATGCCCGAATCCCAATCGTACACGGGGAGCACTTTGGCGCGGGCCTCGGCGCGCTTCTGGTCCGTGGCGACCTTGTCCACGATCTGGAGGTCAAAGGGAGCGCGGATGTCCCGGGAAATGACGCCTCCCATGGGCAGGGACGGAGGGGGCTGGATTCGGAACTGGCGGGTGAACATGGCGAAGGCCAGCACGAGGAAGGCCGCCGCCCAGAACCACTCGTTCTCTCGCAGGAAGTGACCCATGCGCTGAGGGATTCCCGCCCTTACGTTGCCCCGGAAGCGGGCACGCTGGGCCGAAGCTTCCGGCGCCGTAGGATCGGAGGGGATCATGGGCACGGCTGGCTCCCTCCCGGTTCCATTCTAGGCGGCCACGGCACCCGGGGTAAAGGGCCCCCGGCGGTCACGGCTTGCTCCGCCCACCCGCTTTGTCGTAGGCCAGGATGATTTGCTGGACCAAGGGGTGGCGCACCACGTCCTTATCCGTAAAATGGACGAAGGAAAGGCCGTCGATCCCCCGCAGGACCTCGGCCGCATCGATGAGGCCCGATTTGCGCGAGGGGTCCAGATCGATCTGCGTCACGTCGCCCGTAATCACCGTCCTAGAATTGAAGCCCAGGCGGGTGAGAAACATCTTCATCTGGTCCGGGGTCGTGTTCTGGGCCTCGTCCAGGATGATGAAGGAATCGTTGAGGGTCCGCCCGCGCATGAAGGCGAGGGGGGCGATCTCGATGATCCCCGTCTCGATGTGTTTGTGCACCCGTTCCGTCTCAAGAAGGTCGAAAAGGGCGTCGTAAAGGGGCCTCAAATAGGGATTGACCTTCTCGGCGATGTCCCCGGGGAGGAACCCCAGCTTTTCGCCGGCCTCGATGGCGGGACGGGTGAGGATGATGCGCTTGACGCGCTTTTCTTTGAGGGCCGCCACGGCCATGGCCACCGCCAGGTAGGTCTTGCCCGTACCCGCGGGCCCTATGCCGAAAACCACGTCCTTATCTCTGATCTCCCGCACGTACCGGCCCTGGTTGAGACCCTTGGGAAAGACCGTGCGGCCCGCGGCGCACTGGATCCGGGCGTCCCGGTAAAACTCCAGGATGTCGCCGCGGAACCCCTCCTCCCGGAGGTTGGAGACGGTCTTCAAGTCGCCCTTGCCCAGCCGGATACCGGCTTGGTAGAGCCTGTGGAGCTGCTCCAGAAGGTCCCGGCACGCCTCGGCCTGGGACTCTGGACCTTCCATGAGGAGGGTCTCGCCCCTGGCCGAAAGCCTCACGCCGGCGGACGCCTCCAGAAAGTCACCTCCACGCAGATCCTGCCCGAGGACCTGCTGGAGGAATTCCACCGGATACGTCAGGGAGTGCATGAGGGCGAGTTCCAGCGGCGGGTGTCTGGAAACCGGACCATGGGACGGAGGGGCTGGAGGGACTTGGCGAGGGGGCCCAGGTTAGGGCCCCACCTCGACCTGAAGGATCTCTCCCGAATCGGGCACCTCGGGAGCGACGGTCTCTTTGATGGTCCACTCCACTTTGCCCGCCAGAACCTCCTGCATGGCCACGTAGGCGGGCTTTTTGATGGGCAGGTCGAGGCGCTGCTCGGCCCCGTCCAGAATTTGCCTCGTCCTCTGGGCGCACAGGTTCACAAAGCGGTACTTGCTGCCAATCTTGTCAGGGGCGATGAACATCATGACTCCTCAGCCAGTGGCGTATATCCTCGCTCAACCTAGAGGCGCGGCCCGAAATTCCCGATGGGCGCAGGCGGCTGGTCTCCAGGATGAGCCGGACCTGGCCCACGGCCTCCTCCAGGTCCTCATTCACGATAGTATAATCGTAAGCGCTTGCAAGTTCAAGCTCTTTCAAGGCGGACCGGAGCCGGGTGGCCAAATCGAAGCTGGGCTCCTCTTTCCGCTTGGCCAACCGCGCCAGCAGCACGGGGAGGCTGGGCGGGAGGACGAAGACCAGCACCGCTGCCGGAACGGCCGCCTTCACTTGGAGCCCCCCCTGCACGTCGATGTCCAGCAGGAGGGTCTCGCCGCGCTCGGCGGCCTTCTGCAGCTCGGACCCGTGGGTCCCGTAGCGGTGGGAATGGACGTGGGCCCACTCCAGGAACTCCCCGCGATCCGCCATGGCCTGGAAGGCCGCCTCGTCCACGAAGTGGTAATCCACCCCGTCCCGCTCTCCGGGCCGGGGACTCCGGGTGGTGTGCGACACGGAAAAGCGGACCCCGTCGCCCGAGTCCACCAGCCGGTGCGCGATGGTGGTCTTACCGCCCCCCGTGGGCGCCGACAAAACCAGCACGATGCCCTTCGCCGAATCTGCCATTGGTTCTTTCACTCCCGCCTGGCGGTCGTCTTGTGGGTCTTGGCCGTTGGCCATGGGTTAGTGGCTTGTGGCTCTGGCCGTACTTGTTTTAGCCAACGGCCACAGACCAACAGCTAACAGCGCCCTTCCCTATGCCACGTTCTGGGCCTGCTCCCTGAGCTGTTCCACGAGAAGCCTCATCTCAAGGCCCGTCTGGGTGATTTCCATGAGCCCCGCTTTGGCAAGGAGGGTGGACACCTCGCGCTGCATTTCCTGGAGGAGGTGGTCCAGGCGCTTGCCCCGGTCCGAGACCCCCTCGGCCAGGAGGCCGCCCAGGGCGCTCTGATGGGACACGAGGCGCTCGAATTCCTCGGCCACGTCGGCCCGCTCGGCGGCCAGAGCCACTTCCTGCTCCAGGCGGGCCGGGTCCACGCTCACGGCGATCTGCTCCACACGAAGGGCCAGCTTCTGCCGGGCAGCCTCCACCTGAGCTGGGAGGAGAGGCTCCAAATGAGCAAGGAAGGCGGCCATGGACAGCTGGCCGCGCTGAAACTGGTCCAGCAGGCGCCCCCCCTCCTCGAACCGGGACGCGAGGAAGGCTTCCAGGGCCACCCCGAGTGACTCCAGCAGGAGCGCCCCCGCCGCCTCGTCCAGTGCCGGGTTGAGGCCCACCTGCACAGCCCCGGGCAGAGCCAGCAGGTCGCCCAGCGTCATGCCCCTGGCGAGGGCTCCGTCGGAGGCCAGCCGGGAAGAGAGGTGCCCCAGTGCCCGGGCCACGCCCTCGGCGTAGCGGACCTCCACGGCCTCTTCCCCCAAAAACTCCAGGCCCACCCGCACGTCCATGTGCCCGCGGGTGATCCGGTCGCGGATGAGCCGCCGGCAGGCCATTTCGTGGGACATGAGGGCCGGGGGCAGAAGGAGGTGGACGTCGAGCCCTTTGTGATTGACGCCTCTGATTTCCGCAGCGATGCGAAGGCCGCCGCCCTCCGAAGCGCCGCGCCCGTACCCCGTCATGCTCTCCACAAGGCCTCCTCGTCCAGGGCCTCCTGAGCCCTCTCCATGGCGCCCTGAAGCGCCTTCTCCACGGCCACCCTCGCCCGGTCCACCCCTTCCTCGTCCAAATCCCTTGGCACGGTGACGGGATCACCGTAGGCGAACACTACCCTCGTGAACGGCATGGGCACCATGAAGCCGTCCCAAGAGCCCATGATTTTCCGGCGCCGGGCGGCCATGCCCACGGGGACGATAGGCAGGCCCGAAAGGCGGGCCATCTGCACGACACCCTCCTGGGCACGGCGCGCGGGGCCTCGGGGGCCGTCCGGGGTGAAAGCCACATCGTACCCCTCCTTGACCTTTTTGAGCAGCCCGTGCATGGCCCGGATGCCCCCCCGCGTGCTGGAACCCCGGGTGGGCACGGGGCCGAAGTGTTTGATGATCCGGGTGATGAGCTCCCCGTCGCGGTGCCACGAAACGAGGAACGTCAGTTTGCCGCCCACGTAGGCGAAGACCATGAGCAGCAAAGTTCCGTGCCAGAACGCCATGACGTACTGGCCCCCCGAGGCTTTGATGGCCTGTGGCACTTCCCTGCCCACGAAGCGGACCTTGAGGGTCCGCCGCAAGGCCTTGAGGAGGACCGCCGCCGGGAGGGGCACGGCGGCCACCACCAGATTCTGCCAAAACCGCTTAAGGGACAACTTCGCCATGGGTTCGGAACCGCTTAACGCACAGTATGCCCGTTTTGCTGAACCCCGTCCAGGTGGCGGAGGGCGGCGGCAAGGGTTCGGTCTCCGGCGGGGATGAGATCCTCCAACCTCGCGGGAAGCCTGTCCAGGCGGGCGAACCTCGCCCAGCGGAAGAAGGCGCCGCCCCCGGCTCTCGGGGCATCCTCCAGCATCTCCCATGGATGGAACCAGTACACCGCTGGGCGCCCCCGGTCCAGGGCCCGGTCCCTGGCACGCCGAAGCCACGAGACAGGCAGGGAACGAAGGGCCACGGTGCCGCCAGCGGGCCAGGCCAAGGGCCCCCAGCCCGATGCCAGGGCGGGGATTTCCCAGACGCCACCGATCCGGCGAGGCGCGGCCCCGCCTAGCCCCAGCCCCGGAATGGGCAGGCGGCTGGAGGAGTACGTGAATCCCAGGGACGAGAGGGTGTCATAGGGCCAGCGCTCCCGGGGCATGGACCACATGGGAGCCCGGAATCCGTGAACCGCCGCTCCCGCCGCATCCTCGATGGCCGACCGGGCCGCGGAGAGGCCGGCGTGAAAGTGGCAGGGCGACATGCGGTTCACCAGCAGGTGGTCCTCGCCGTGGCAGGCTACCTCGTGGCCCGCCTGGGCGACGCGTTTGATCTCGGAGGGATACCGGCGTGCGATCCAGCCCAGAATGAAAAAGGTGGCCACCCAAGGACCCTGGTCCAAGAAATCCAGAACCCTGTCCAGGGCCCTGGGAAACGTGGCCGGAAGTGCCTCCCACCGCGAGGGGTCGGCGTACGCCTTGTTCCCCGGGACGTGGAACCACTCTTCCGCGTCCACGGTCAGGCAGGCGGGCGTGTCAGTCCTTCTGCTCAACCGGCTGGGGGGGCTTCTGCTGGAACGGAAGACCCCCGGGAATCATGACGGGGGGCGTCGCCATCTTGGCGGGAGGCTGGATGTCCTCGGAGGGCGCGTCCGATTCGTCGTCCGCCGATGATGCATCGCTCGCGTCCCCCTCGTCGTCCGGATCATTTACAACCGGAGGAGCGGGTTGCCGTTGCCATGCTGGTTGTACCGGCTCGGGCTGGAAGGGCGCTGGCTGAGGCGGCGGAACGTAAGGCGGGGAGGCAACGGGAGCCGCTGGTGCACTTTGCTCCAATTGGATGTGCAGGATCGAGGAGGAGGGAACGGCCATCTCGCCGGCGGCCAGCCGAAGGTACGTCCATGTGCCCTCCACGCGGTGGCTTTGGACGACCAGAGCCCGGTAATCCTTAAAGACAATGACTTCCTGGGCGTAAGCCGCCGCCCCCGCTCCGAGGGCCGCCGCCACCAAGACCCATTTCAACCAGCGCGTCATTCCTCTACCTCCACCACGTGTCCCCGCTCCACGGGATGGGCGGGCAGGACGCGGGCGCCTTCTTCTTCAAGGGCCCGCTCCACGTTCAATCTTGTGCCCTCTCGCACCAGGAATGCAAGACATCCTCCCCCTCCCGCGCCGCACGCCTTTCCCCCGATGGCCCCCGCACCCTTCGCGGCCGCCATGAGGCTCTCCACCCTCGGCGTCGACACGCCCTCCGCCAAGGTCCGCCTATGCTCCCACTCCTTATCCAGGAGGATCCCGGCCCGGTCCAAGTCTTCCGCTTCCAGGGCGTCCCGCATGGCCGAAGCCGCCAGCGCGATCCCTTCTAACCCGCCGCGCGCCGAAGGCTCGCCGTCCATGAACCGCTTGTACAGGGCCCAGTTGGTCCCCGCCGAGAGGCGCGAGTGTTCCGAGTAGGCCACCACCATGCGCGAGGCCAGAGCCTTGAGCGAGGCGTGGACGGATTCAACCAGCTCGCCCCCTGCTACATAGCGGATGCTGATGAGTCCGCCGCGCAGCGCGGGCCAGAAATCCTGCACGCCCGTGGGGATCCCAAGGTGGGAAGCCTCCAGATCCCGGCACAGGTGCACAAGCTCCGCCTCGTTCATGTCCCGTCCCGAGATGGCTCGAAGGCTCAAGGCCAGGGCCATGCCCACCGCGGAGGAGCCCCCGAGCCCGCTTCCGGGAGGCACGTCGCTGCGCGTGGAGATGGCCCAGCCATTCACCACGCCGAAGGCTTCGCACAGGCGCTCCGCCAGAGCAAGCGGGCCCGGAACCTGTCCCGAACGCCACGTGTAGGCGGCCATGAGGTCCTTGGAGGCCAGGGCGATCCCGGGCTCGCCCGTGGCCTTGCATTCAGCCGTGGCGGCCAGGCTCACGGCCACGTTCAGGGTCATGGCCCCCGGCACGATCTGGCCGATGGGCCAGAGGTCCAGGCTCCCTCCCGCCAGGTCGACCCTCGCCGCCGCGCTCGCCTTTACACGCCGCATGGAGTTCCCCTTGGACGTCCCGAGCTTCCCGTCACGACCCCGGCGAAGCCTGGAGGCCCCTGATCATATCCTTCAGGTTCCCGGCTTCGGGACCGTACGGATCCGCAGCGAGGGCACGCTCGAAATATTGGAGGGCCTTGGTTGAGTCGTTTTTGCCGTTCAGGTACAAAGACCCCACCGTGGCCAGGTATCCCACGTTTCGAGGGACCAGCCTCAAGGCCCGCTCGTAGTATTGAATGGCTTCATCCACCTGGCCCTGCTGGTACGCGATCCGCCCCAGGTTGGCCGCGGCCTCGTGGCGGCGCGGGTCCAGCGAGAGGCATTTGGAGAAGCCGAAGCGGGCCGCTTCGATGTTTCCGGCAGACGCCTCGACGATTCCTTGCTCAAAGTACAAGTCCGCGCTTTCCACCCCGCCCGCCGCCGCCGCGGCCAGCACGGCCCGCGCCTCTCCCATCCGCTTCTGGTTGACAAGGAGCTGAGCCAATCCCGCGAGTGCCTCGGGCATCCGCGGATTCAGCGCCAGCGCGGCCCGATACTCCTTCTCGGCAAGGGCCGGGTTGCCCAGGTTCTTGTAGGCCGTGCCCAGGTTGAGGTGGCCCGTGTCCATTTGGGGCTTGAGCTTGACCTCCTCCTGGAAGCAGACCCTGGCCTGCTCGTACTTGCCCGAGCTGGCGTAGGCCATGCCCAGCATGGACAGGGCAGGAACGTTCTGGGGATTCTTCTTGAGGATGGAAAGGAGGATCTCGGAGCCCTTCTCCGTCTGGCCCGTGCTGGTCAGCTCCGAAGCCTGCCTCAATTCCTCTTCGATGCCGATGGCGTCCTTCGGATCCAGCAGGCCCGGCTGGTCTGGCCGCGAATCCGAACCCGAGATGTAGCCAAGGCTCATGAGCTGCCGGAGGGTCTCCTGGTTGGAGGGGTCCTTCAGGAAGCGCTCCATTTCCTTCTGCTCCCCCTGGCCGGCCGCGGGAAATCGCTGGAGCGCGCTAAGCGCGGCCGCGACCTGGGGGGCATCGGAACGGTACTCGTTCTTGTCTTCGCCGGATCGCCAGGCATACAGCTCCGGACGTGGGGCCTGGATGAATTTCCAGGGGCCGTCCATGAGTCCCCTCAGGGGGGCCCAGCCGTAAGTGAAGAAGCCGTGGTACGACTCCATGTAGAGGGGAGCGGCGGCCAAAGGGCCTCCGGCCAGGAGAGGTCTGAGGCTCCGGCCGTCGGTCCGCGGTCCCGAGAGGCCCATGAGGTCCAGGGCCGTTGGAGCCACATCGCTAAGCCCCACCGTTTGAGGAACCACGGTACCCGGGCCGATGTGCCCCGCCCAGTCCATGATCAGGGGGACGTGCATGGCGTATTCGTAGAGGAAAACGCCGTGCTGCTTCTCCCCGTGCTCGCCGAGGCCTTCGCCGTGGTCCCCCGCCACCACCACGAGGGTGTTGGCCATCTTGCCCTGGGCCTTGAGGCCCTCCAGGAGCTTGCCGAGAGAGGCGTCCATGTAGGCGATCTCTCCGTCGTAGGGATGGCTCGCGAACCGCGTCGCGTAAGGCTCCGGCGGCCGGTACTCGTAGTGGGGGTCGTAGTAGTGGACCCACATAAAGAAAGGCCCCCGCACCTTGGAGGCCGCGGAGAGCGCGGCCTGTGTCGTTCCCTCCGCGCGGCGCTCCTCGGGGGGGCCGCCCGTGCGCGGCGGGAGGGTCATGTGGTCGTCGTAGACGTCGAATCCCCCCGCGAGACCGCGGCCGCGCTCCAAAACCACGGAGCTCACAAAGGCTCCCGTCCAGTAGCCCCTGGATTTCAAGAAGGTCGCCAAGGTCTGGGTTCCCTCCTTGAGCTTCATCCCGTTGACCCGGAGGTTCAAGGTGCAGGGAAGATCGCCCGTGAGGAGGGTGGCGTGGGACGGGAGGGTGAGGGGAACGTGGGCGTGCGCCTCGCCGAAGCGGGCCCCACGGGAGGCCAAGCCGTCCAGCACGGGGGTTTGGACACCCTTGGCCCCGTAGCATCCCAGGTGGTCGGCCCGCGTGGTGTCCAGGGTGATGAGAAGGAGACTCGGCGCGCCTCGCGCGGGGGCGGGGGGCTGCGCTGGAGCACCCGCCCATAGGGCGGTGCCGGAGGCCAGCAGGAGGGCACCCAGGACGCGGCGCACGGAAGGCCTCAGCCCGTCACTTTCTTCAGCCAGTCCAGGACCGGCTTGAGGCTTTTCTGCTCCACCAAGCCCGTGGCTCCTCCCTCGGAATCAACCGGTGTCAGGCGGTGCCCGAGGTTCGGCAGGACGAGGGTCTCCTGGCCCGCATGAAGGGTGGGAGCAAGGACCTCTTTGTGGAAGGCCATGACCGTTTGATCCCGTTCGGGGTAGACGAAGAGGCAGGGCATGGTGAGGGCGCCGGCCAAAGCGATGGGGTCCTTGGATGCCATCTCCCGAATCTCGGGCAGATAGACCTTGCGGCCGCCATAGGAAGCCGTCTCGGCCCCCGATTCCTCTAGCTTTCCCGTGAGGGTTTGAAGTTCCATCTGGGCCTTCAACCGTCCCTGCGGGTCCGAGATGGAGTTCACCTGCTCGGCCCACAGCCGCAGGAGGCTCTTGGCTGGGTAGGCCACGGCCAGGAAGGCGGAGGGCTGCACTTTGGGCGCGGCTTCCGCCGCCACCCACGCCCCCAGTCCCTGGCCCAGAATGATGAGCCCGCCCTTGGTGGTGGGTTGCTGCTTCAGCCAGGAGGACAAGGCCACCACGTCACCGATCCGGTCCGGCCATGTGGCCTTTTCCTGGTCCCCTCCCGATTCGCCCACGCCCCGGGCGTCGTAGCGAAGGGTGGCATACCCTTGAGAGGCGAGGAGGTAGGCCACCTGCTTCCATGTCCCAGCCCGGCTGTAAGGGTTGCCGGGCTCGTTCCCGTCCCTGTCCATGGCCTGCAGGTCCGACACCATGAGCACGGTGGGAAAGGCGCCCTTCTCCGCGGGGAGGGTCAAGGTCGCCCCCAGGCTGATGGAGCCTGAAGGAATTCTCACGGCGTGCTCCGTGAATGCGCCCGTCGCGATCACCGCCTCCTTGAGAATTCGGGGTTCCTCGCGGTCGAAGGCCTGGGGTTTGTACGAGGCCAGGACCGCCATGAGCCCTTCCGAGGGAATGGCCACCTGAACAAGTTTCCCGGCCTTGTCCACCCAAAAAGAGGAGAGGGTTCCGTCACCCACGTTGACGTCGTAGTGGCGCAGGATGATGATCTGGCCGTGGAAGGGGGTTTTCTCGATACCCATGAACTGGAGCGTGCCCTTCCTCAGCCGCATGCCTTGAGGGAACGCCACGGAGAGGGGCTCGCTGCTGTCCTTCATGGCCAGGGCCTGATGGGCCAGAGGAATGTAAAGGCAGAAGACGTAGGCATCGAGGACGGACAGATCCCCGGGAAGCGGCTCGTCCTTGATGCGTGAATCCGAGAACCGCGTCTGCCGGAAGCTGAGGGTCTGGCCGTTCACGGTGAGGCGGCCCGCATTCACCCCCAGGTCGACCCGGTCGGCCATTTCATCGCTCTGGACTTGTTCCGTTTGGTTCATGAGGTCATAGTTTCTCATGTCCTGATCGATATACTCCGTGGCCGAGTCCTGGGCCTCCACCATATCGGACTTGGAAAAGTCGTTCCACGTCATCCGGTAGGAGTAGCTTTCCAGTTTTCGGGTGTCCAAGGCGAGGTTGAGTACGGGATAGATGTACAAATCCACGTAATTTCGTTTGGCCTTGGGCCAGGGAAGTTGAAAACGGACCTCGGAGGATACGGTCCATAAGCCGTCCTTGGGGTTTAGGGCGACTTTGTACTTCTCGTAGCCCTTGTTCACCCCGTTCAGCATGAGGTCGAATTTGCCCTTCTCCTTGATGGTCTTGGCGAGGGCGCCCAGGGGCAGGAGCGTGAGGGCGAGTGCGAAGGCAACCAGTGCGCGGCGAATCATTCCGAAGCACCTCCAGGGGCATAGTATAGTCCCGATGGCACGGCCTTGGCGAAGCGGCCGTGAGGCGGCGGTGGAGCGGCCCATGGCCCAAGGGGGGCGACCCGGCGCAGGAGCACACGGTCCATGTCCAGGAGGCCGGGCAGGCCCGCGGCGTCCGTCAGGTTTTCCGCGGTGCGCCATTGCGCCCCGGCCTCCGGGAGGTAATTTAGGAGGGCCAGCCCCAGGGCGAAGGATGCGTGGACCCGGGCGTCCCGGGCCGCCCGCTGAAGAGCGCCCAACCCGTGCGCGGGCGCTTCGCCGAACAAGTTGGACTGGTTGAAGGCATAGGGCGCCAGCAAAAGTGCCGCCAGGCGCCGGGCTTCGGAGCAGCGCCCCGTCAGAGTCGCCAGGGCCGCCCGGAGGGCTACGGCGCGCTGCACTTGTGGTCCCTCTGCGTCCTCCCGGGCCAAGGCTTGGTAGGCCGCCTCGAAGCGGCCCTCCTCAAGAAGGAGCTCCGCTTCCATGGTGCCTCGCTTGATGAGCCGACCGCCTCGCGTTCTCTTTGGGAGGAGGCGCGCCTCCGCGGGACGGTCCTGCCGGACCAGGATTTCGAAGGCCTCGGGCCGGTTGGAGCCCGTGAGTTTCAAGGCCAAGGAAGACCACCCGTTCAGGATCAGAAGCCGGATCAGCGTCTTGGCTTCATCGCCGAAGACGGGGCCGATGCTGAGACCTTCCAGCCGCGCCACGATCTGCTTGCGAAAACACGGCGCTGAGTCGCAGCCAGCCTGGCTCTCGATGTACCGGATCCAGGGCCGGATCTCGGGGTGGCGGCTGGCGAGGGCCTCGGCCTGCCCTTCCTTCCCCTCCCACACGGCCCGGGCCGCCTCGGAGCGCAACCGGCGATTTCTCTCAACGGGGATCTGGAGCGCCCAGGCGCATCCCAGCAGGACCACCAGCATTCCCGCCAAGGGGCTCGCGGACCGCAGAGGATGGTGCCATGAGACCGCGGGTGCCCCGCACCGGACGAGCCAATCCCGGCCCGCTTCGTCCACGAACCCGTGGGCCACATACGACCAACGCCCATCGCTTCGGACCCACGCACCCCCGGGCGTCCTGGCCACGAGACCGGGAGCCTGCGGCCCGCTCCGGCGCCCCACCCAGCGCCAGGCGCCGTTCTGGCCGTCCACGGTCACGCGGCACCGCCGCCACACCACCTGCAACCACGTGAGGAGACCCAACACGGCGAGGGAAACCAGGCCAAGGTTGGGAAGGACCGCCTGTCCCCATACGATCTCGTCCGTGAAGATGCCGTGGAAGTTGTAAAAGGACGCGGCCAGGAGTTTGAGCCCTTCACCCGCCGTGATCCAGTGGGCGAATGAGAACCATGCCGCCAGAAGGGCCCATTGCGCCGGGCGTATCCAGCCCGGCGGGCGGCAGCCCTTGGAGCTCGGCCTTGAAAGGAAATATCTAAAGTGAGGTTCCTGCAGGTCCATCCACCCTCCAGGCGTCTCCGCCGGGAGAGTTTACCAGACTCCGCCGCTCCGGGTTGTCGTCATGCCTCGCGGCTGCTCGCGAACTCGCGCTGGAACTCGCTCCAGCTCTCGCCCTGGAGCGCCAGGGCGGCCCCCACCGCGGGGTGGGCGCCGTCGGCGGCCAGGGCCAGATTCGACCCGCCGGCACCGTGGGCGGCTAGAAACTCGGAGAAGCGGTGAATCTCGAGGTCCATCCACCGCTGGCCCGCCTCACCCAAGGTAAAGGATTTGAGGGCTTGCCGGTGATCGGCGGGCCAGAGGGACGTCAGCCAGCCCCTCCCGTAGGGATCGCTGAAAACGTCTCCCGGCATGGTGCCCAGCACGTCGTTGCTGGTGACCACGGTGCCCTCCACGGGAGAGGCAATGGCCAGCTTCCTTCCCTGCCTCCACAGAATGGCCAGGGGTTCGCCCCGGCGGACCTTGGTCCCTAGGCGCGGCAGTTCCACCCTGTCCGCCCCGCCGAGGGCCTGGGAGAGCAATTCGTCCACGCCCACCCTCAATTCGCCCGCGTCGGTGAGCCGTAACCAGGTATGGCCCCCGTCCAGGAAGAAGCCGCGGGGCGGGTTGGCCCGGAGAAACGGCGCCACGGAGGTCCCCGCCGCCTTGGACTTGTTCCTCCTTCGCCTCACGGCCAGACGGATGGCATCGGCGGCAACCGCGAGGACAACGATCATTAGAACAAGCATGGCGCTCATGGGATCCTCCTACCTGGGCGGGCTCTATTTGGCTATCTCGGCCCTGGTGGCTACTTTGGCCCTCGACCGCCGGCATCACGTGTGGCGGACATCGCCCAAATTCACCCATCCTTTCGCACGGACCGTGCCATCCTCTCTCCAAGGAAATGAACTCCTTTGCTGTCAACACCAAGATCATCTCAAGCGTCGCCGTGCTCGCGAACGCCTGTAGAGCCTTTGATCATCCAGGCGGGGCCGAACCCCCAATCAACGGCTTCAAGCCATATCTAGTATGCCAATTGCTTGCTGTATGATACTTATGCACCCCTTCGAATCGTTCAACACACTCTTTACCCTCCGTTCTGTGTGACGTTTTAGGCCCTGGAGGAAAGGGGAAAAACGGAGTCATACTAGGAGCAATCTTTGCTTGGGAGGGTGAACCCATGATCAGGAATCGTGGAGACGGACAAACGTGGCTCTGGCGAAGGAGTGCGGGAGCGGCCGCCTTGCTCCTGGCGGCGGTCTTGGCGTGGCCCTTAGCGGTATGGGCCGTCAAGGCCGATCCGAAACCCCACCTTCAGTACCAACCCGACGGAACACCGGTGATGGTCCAGATGGCCGGAGACGAACGGATTTGCTTTTTCGAAACGGAGGGCGGATACACCATCGTTCGGGGAACCGGCGGCTGGTGGGTCTACGCGGATCCGGCCAGCGGCCGCACCGAGAGCCTCCAAGGATGCTCCTTGCGGGCAGGCATCGACGCCGTCCCTGAAGGATGGCCCAGGCACATCAGGCCGCGCATCCCCTATGAGAAGTTCTCCATCCCCATGCGGCCGAAGAACGACGGTACAGTGAAGCGCCTTTTCCTCTCCTGTGGGCATGGCACGAGCGGGAGGCAACAATCTTCTGGTTCCCCCGAAGCCATCAACCCAACCCCCCTGACGCTGCCGGTCCTGGTGATTCCCGTGGACTTCAGCGACACGGCCAGCCGCCACACCACGGGACCCAACACCCCCGTCGCGGGGGAACCCGGCTACGAACCCATTCCGGGGATGGCCAACTCCTCCGCCACGTGGCAGCTCCTCTTCGGGGACGGCTCCATCGCGGGCGGCTTGAACCATTACTACGACGAGTCCTGCGACGGCGTGACCGATCCTCTCAACCACATCTGGTCTCACCAGTGGGCCATCGACAAGGCCGTAACGGTCGACGGAAAAACGATTCCGCTGGGCCACTCCTACTCGATCAACCCGGAGTTCGAGCCGGCACTCAACCGGGGCGTCTCTCCCCCCGCGGTGACCGACAAGTGGTTCGGCGTTGGCGTATACGCCCACGAGGGGTTCCACACCCTCGGCGGGCCCGACGTGTACGACTACGACTACGACGCCACCGTGGCGGGCGAATGGGACCTCATGGACAACGGCAGCTACAACGGCGTCAAATCGGGCACGAATCCTTCCCATATGGGCGCCCCTTTGAAGTTCGACATCGAGCTGGCAAACGCGACGGACAGCTATGGGTGGATCTACACGGCGGCCGGGATCAATCTCGAAGCGGGCATCACGGGCAGCACGGCCGTGCTCTACTTCCTCGTGACCGGGGATAATGGCTCCGGGGCCGAAGGACCTCTCGGCACGGCGTCCGGCGGCACCATCAGGACGGCCGACAGCATCTGCGACCCGTAACCTCGCCTGCCGCATGATCCAGGGCCCTCCCAGGCTTGAAGCTCGGGAGGGCCCTATTTCGTTGTCCCGGGACGCTAACGGAAGAGGCCGAGGACGCGGGCGCAGGCGGGACAGTAGGCCAGGTCTTTAAGGTCGATCTCCTCGGGCCACCGCGAGGGATGCATGGCGCACCACGGGGCCAGGCAATGCACCAGCCCCAGCGTATGGCCAAGCTCGTGCAGGATCTCCTTCGCGACCCGCTCGGCCAGGAGATCGCCTGGGGCCCCGGGCTCGGCTTGGAGCCGGCAGGCGGAGACGATGCCCACGGTCCCGCCCAGCTGCGCGTACCCGTAGAGATGCGTGAACACGGGGAGAAACAGGTCCAGATTGGTCACTCCGATGCGCTTCACTCCCCGCGGGGGGGCCGGATCCTCCAGCATGCTCAGGAGGCGTGACGCCAGGTACTGGCGCCGCACCAAGTCCAGGGCGGGGACCGCGTCCAAAATGGCCTCCCCCACCGGCACGGGGCGGAAGAGGATTCCCTCCATCCGCCGGGACGTATCTCTGAGCAGCGCCGGCGGAACGGCACCTACGGGAACCAGTTCAAGGGTAAGGCGGGATGGCGTCACGCTCCGGCCTTACGGACGCCGCTCGATGCCGTACCGGCGAATCTTGTTGTAGAGCGTCACCCGGTCGATCTTGAGAACCCTCGCCGACCTGCTGATGTTGAACCCCTGTGCGTCGAGAACGCGCTGGATGTGGCGCTTTTCGATCTCCTCAAGGGGCTGGGCCTCCACGTCCACTTGCTCCCGTGGAAGGACGGCGGTGGAGATGGGCAGGTGCTCGGCGCGAATCTCTCCCTCATGGCAGACTACGAGAGCCCGTTCAACGGCGTTGGCCAGCTCTCGTACGTTTCCCGGCCAGGGGTGGCGCCGCAAGAGATCCTTCGCGTCCGCCGAAAACCCCGTAGCCTTTCTGCCCATGGCGGCCGCGTAGCGGTGGAGGAAATGCTCCGCGATGGGAAGGATATCCTCCCGCCGGTCGCGCAGAGGCGGGATGGTGATGGTGAAGATGTTGATCCGGTAGTAGAGATCCTCCCGGAAGGTACCCGCCTTTACTGATTCCTCCAGGGCTCTGTTGGTGGCGCAGATGATCCGGAAATCCACGGGGATCTCCTGGGAGCCCCCCACGCGGACGATCTTGTGGTCCTCCAGCGCCCGTAGGAGCTCCACCTGCACTTTCGGGGAGATCTCGCCGATTTCATCAAGGAACAGCGTGCCTCCGTCCGCCAGTTCGAGCTTGCCTTTGTGGCGCTGAACGGCCCCCGTGAAAGAGCCCTTTTCGTGCCCGAAGAGTTCGGACTCGAGCACCCCCTCGGGGAGGGCGCCGCAGTTCACCGCCACCAAAGGCCCGTAGCAGCGGTTGCTCTTGGCGTGGATGAGGCGGGTGATGAGCTCCTTGCCCGTTCCCGATTCGCCGCGGATGAGCACCGTGGTGTCCGTGCCCGCCACCGCCTCCACCAAGCCCAGCACCTCTTGCATTGCCAGGCTCTGGCCCGTGACCAGCTCCGGGGCCGAGGCCTCCAACCGCTGTTTCAGCCTCACGTTCTCGTCCTGAAGCCTGAGTGTCTCACAGGCCTTGGCCACCACCCGGGAGAGGGCTTCCGGGTCGAAGGGCTTGGTGACGTAGTCGTAGGCTCCTTCCTTGAGGGCCTGCACCGCCGTGGAGACGGAGGCGTAGGCGGTGATGAGGATGATGGCCACGCGTGGGTTGATCTCCCGTATGCGGCGCTGCAGCTCGATCCCATCCATCCCCGGCATCTTGATGTCGGAAACCACCACGTCGTAGTGGCGCGTCCCTAACGCGGCGAGGGCGGCCTTGGCGTCCGCCGCCGCGTCCACCTCGTAGCCGTCCTCCACGAACCAGCGGGAGAGGGACTCCCGCACGTGCATTTCATCGTCCACCACGAGGAGCCGTGGAGCCGGGGAGCGGGTATTCATGACGTGACCTCCTGCACCGGTTGAGGTGGGTTCTTCGAGAGGTAGATGGTGAAGCGGCAGCCCTGGCCGGACGCCGTCTTGAGCTCCACATGGCCGCCGTGGCGCCCCACGATGCCGTAGACCACCGCCAGGCCCAATCCCACGCCTGACGTGACGCTCTTGGTGGTGAAGAAGGGTTCGAAAGCGCGGGCGGCCACGTCCGGCGGCATGCCTGGGCCGTCGTCCTCCACCTCGAGGATTTCGCCGCCGTCCCATTCCCGCGTCCGCACCACGATTCTCCCGCCGTTTTCCATGGCCTCGCAGGCGTTGATGAGAAGCGCCATCAAGGCCTGCTGGAGCTGGCCGGGGTCCGCCTGGATGGGCGGCAAGTCCGCGAGTTCCTTGGTGACGCCCACGCCCCCCATCTCCAGCTTGTGATTGACGAGGAAGACGGACTTCTCCACGACGCCCGCGAGACTGACGCTCACGAATTCTCCTCCCCGCTGGCGCGCGAAGGAGAGGAGCTGGGCGACGATCTCCCCGCACCGGCTGGCCTCTGAGGCTATGGATTCCAGGTACTGGGCATTCTCCCGGCACTCGGGCGTGGCGTGATTGGTGGCGATCCGGCGCAGAAGGATCTTGGCGTAGGTCACCACGCTGGACAGGGGGTTGTTGATCTCGTGGGCCACTACAGCGGCCAGGCGTCCCAAGGAGGCCAGCTTTTCCACTTGAAGAATCTGTTCCTGCGCGCGCTCCAGCTCGCCGGTTTTTTCGTGGACCCGGTGTTCAAGGGTCTGGGCCCACTCCAGCAGTTCCGAGTGAGCCTTCTCCAGGTCCCGGGACATCTGGTTGAAGGTGCGTGCCAGGACGCCCAGCTCGTCCTGGGTGAGCTCGGGAAGGCGGACCGTATGATCGCCCCTTGCCAGGGCCTCGGCGCTGCTGATCATGGCCCGCACGGGGCGGTGGACCATCCTGCGCACGGAGGCGGCGGCCACCACGGACGCCAAGATGATGCCCAGGACGTTGAAGAAGATGAGCTGGACGGTGCTCGATAGGCGGGCCTCGTCATAAGGCCCCAGGCGCATGGCCACGTCCAGGACTCCCACGATCTGCTGCGAGGCCGAATGGACGTGGCATGGGGCGCTGATGCAGTCGGGCTCGTTGTTGATGATGTGGGTGATTCCGAGGACGCGGTGGCCGTTGTGGATCGTGCGCCGGATCATTTCCGCCGCGGCCAGGTTGGTGGGCGGGTCTTTCCGCTTGTGGCAGGTGACGCACTGTTCCTGGTTCGTATCGATGACGCCGCCCACTTCCGAGGGGTCCGAGGAGTAGGCGACTCTGCCGCTCTTGTTGATGATGCGGATGCGCTCGATCTCCCGCTGGCCCGCCAGGGTTGAGATTGTGGCGCCGATGGCCTCCCGGTCATTGCGGAGCATGGCCTCCCGGGTGGCCCTCGCCACAAGGTCGGCAAGTTGCGCGCCGTTCAGGACGAGAAGACGGGTGCTGGCCCGCTCCTGCACGTCCACGTTCATCCACGTGGCGAGGCCGAAAAAGACGACCAAGCTGCCAACCGTGAGCATCACGACCTTGGACGCCACGCTCTTGTAAATTGGCATCGGTCTCCCGCTTCCCCGAAGAGGATCAGCACGTTAGGTCTTGTTGATCCTGTCCTGGAAGCCCCCCTGCTGCTTATAATATACACACCTCGCCACTGCATTGCGACGGGGGGACGTGCCTCAAGAACGGCGAAGGGCCGCCTCACTCAGGCGGCCCTTCGCGCAGTGCTGGCAGCGGAAGCTAGTTTACGAGAATGACCATCGTCCGCTCGGCCTTGAATTTGTCCTTGTTGATTATTTTTACGGTACCGGTCATGCCATCGGGGGCGATGGACCAGCTATAGTCCTGGTCAACCTTGTAAGTAGTTCCGGGGGCGACCTTGATCTTGGTGATCTTGGCGACGCCCGCCTCCTGGGCCGTAAAGGTGACCGTGTCCCCCGTCCGCAGGTCCAGGTGCTGCGGGAAATTGGCTTCGTCGAATTTGGCGATGCGGGGCTGGCCGTACCACGGATCCTGCACGAGACCCGACTTCACGAGGGACTGGCGCTCACCTATGCGGTAGAACACCGAATTGAGGCGGGCCTTGAGATCCTCGGACAGGGCTTGCACCTCTTCCATCTTCTTCAAGAGGTCGGTTCTCTCGGCCTGCAGCATCGCGACATCCTGGTTGAGCTGGTCGCGCTTCTGCTCGAGCTCGGAGACCTGCTCGATGAGGGTGGTCTTCTCCTTGGCCAGTTGGTCCCGCTGGCCCTGGGCCTCGACCTTGGCGTCCACCAGATCCTGTTTGGCCTTTTGGATGACGCGGTAGGGGCTGATCTGAGCGTCACCCTGGGTGACGAAAGTCCCGAAAACGCCGTTGTCATAGAAGTTCCAGACCTTGAAGCCGGGCACGAGCTCGTCCATGAGATTGGTTTGGAGTGCGAGCTTCTTGGCCGTGGCCGGATCGAGCCCCTTCTCCTTCGTGAGGTAATTCATGGCGATGTCCAGGTGCTTGTCGCCACGTTTCACCACCACGGCGGCGGGGAGCTTTTTCTCCAGGTCCTGCACTTGCACCTTGAGGTCCTCCACATCCTTCTGCTTCTTGAGGATGTCGGAGATGAGGTCACGGTAGCCGATGCCTTCTTCCTTTTGAAGCTTCTGTTCGAGAACGGCCTTTTGATCGGGCGTCAGCGTTTGGCCCACCACCGAGCCCACGTCCTTGCCGCCCTCCTGGATGTACTTCTGGAGGAGCTGGTTCATTTGGTCCTGTTTGCCGTTGATGTCCTGTTCGAGCTTGGCGATCTTGCGCGCCGTCTCCATCTCATTGCTGACTTTGGACGATTCGCGTTTGCAGGCCAGAGAGAGGACGAGCGCGGCCGCCACGAGCAACCACATGACTTTTTTCATGGAATATACCCTCCGTATACCCTTCACTATACACCAGGCCAGCCCGCTTGTTAAGGCATCAGGGTTCCCGCCGAATGAGCGAGTAGGAGTACATGAAGAGGGCTCCCGCCACAGCCACGTTGAGCGAATCCCAGCCTACCGCCATGGGGATCGAGTACCTCTCGTGACAGGCCGCCGTCAAGGCGGGCGAGAGGCCCCGTCCCTCGTTGCCCAAAACGAGGGCGGAAGGCCCCCGCAGGATCAGATTCCTCGGCAACGGGGTCCCCCGGGCGTTCGTTCCCACCAGGTGGACCCCATGCTTCTCCGCCCACGCGATGAACGCCTCCTGGGTTAGGGCGATGGGAGGGAGGTGGAGCGCCGCCCCCGCGCTCCTGGCCAGGACCGTGGGGTGATACGGGTCGGCCGTGCCCCTCCCCGCGAAGACTCCCGAGAGGCCGAAGGCACAGGCGGAACGGATGAGGATACCCTCGTTGACGGGATCTTGCACGCCGTCCATGAAGAGATAAAGGTCCTGGGGGCCTGGAACGGGCAGACGCTCCTCCCGGCGAACCGCCAGGGCGAGCACCCCTTCGGGCGAGGGCGCGTTGGCCACGCGGCAGAGGAGGGCCGAGGATCCCAGAAGGATCTTGCCCCCGAACTCGATGGCTTGCAGCCGCCCCGCCCAGTCGCCCCAGCGTGCCGGGTCCAGGAGCACGGCCTCCAGCGGCCACCCCGTCGTGAGGGCCTCCTGGAGCAGGTGGCGCCCTTCAAGGAGGAACACGTCCCCCAAGCGCTTCTTGGCCGCCGCCCGGAACTTCTTGATCCAGGGGTTTTGCAATGAGGTGAGGACTTCGGGCGCCATGGTTCTTATGGTAACAGGTCAGGCGGCCCGGCCCAAGGGGCAGCCCGGGATAAAATGGAACAGCGGAGAGGATGGCTCCTCTCCGCCGCCATACCTTGGTGCCGAAGGGGGGACTCGAACTTGCGCGGCCTAGAAGCCTCGCGGCCGTCAGAGTCCGTCCGCTTGCGTTTCAAGGCCGCCCACGGTTCCCGGGGCGGGACCCTTCCTTGGTGCCCTAACTGCGGATGCTCCCTCCGCGGTCGCATCCTCGTAACGGCCACCGGCGGGCTTCCCGCCCTTCTCGTCCCCCCCCGCGGCCGGGCCATAAATAAACACGCGGGACGCTTTCGCATCCCGCGTCTGAAGCTTGGTGGTGCCGAAGGGGGGACTCGAACCCCCACACCCTTTCGGGTACTACCCCCTCAAGATAGCGTGTCTGCCAGTTCCACCACTTCGGCGAGGGTGTTCATTTCGAGGGTTGCCCGGGCGCCTGTTTCGTAGCCGGCGCGGTGCCAGCCGGAGCCTGAGGAGCGGGAGCCGCGGCTGCGGGCGACGGCTGGGCGGGAGCTGGCTTGGAAGAGGCCGGCGCCGCCGGTTGAGGCATGGCCGCCGCGGGGAGACTCCTCTCCATGAGGTTGCTCTTTTTGGTGTTGCTCACCATGACCAGCACGATAGAGAGAACCATGAACAGAACGGCGAGTCCCGTCGTCAACTTCTGGAGGAACGTGGCCGAACCGCGGGCGCCGAAAGCGGTCTGCGACGAAGCGCCACCGAACGCGGCCGCCAGGTCACCCCCCTCACCGGGTTGCAGGAGAATGATCCCGATCAGGAGCAGGCAATCCAGGATGTAGATGATCCACAACAGAGTGACCATACCTGTCCTCCACGCGCCCTTCCTTGGCGCCCGTAGATCATACTCCATCGCGGACTTCCGGTCAAGGGCGGCGCACGACACCGTGGGCTCTGGTTCCAGCGGAAGGGGAGCCTGGAGGGGCGCAGCCTAGGGCCGATCCATGGTAAACTTCACCGGTTCACGCGCGCCATGCGCGATGAACTTAAGGGGAGGTGGCCCCATGAGACGAACCGTCTTGCCCGTCCTTCCGTTCGTGCTGCTGGCCCTCTTGGCTCTCGGTGGTTGCGCGTCTAGCCAATCGCGGATTCCCGGCGCACCGGGAGGCCAAAATGTTCCCTCCTCCAAACGCGCTCCGGGAGACCTGCCGGGGGATGAAACCATCAAGAACCCGGAGGTGGCCTACAACATGGCCCTGGAATTCGCGGGCCAGCAGAGCATGGAGGCGGCTCACCACTACATCGAACTGGCCATGAAGCTCCGTCCCGACGCCAAATATTCCTACACGGAAGGGCTCTTCTACCTGTCCGAGGCCCGGTACAAGGAGGCCCTAACCCACTTGCAGCACAGCCTCGACCAGGGGCCGGGAACCCAGGAAAACCGGCTGGCGGTGCTCAATGCCATGGGGGTCTGCTACAAGGAGCTGGGACAGGACGAGGAGGCCCTTGCCAAGTTTCGCGAGGTGGTGAACTCGCCGGGCCTTTTCAGCCGATACGAGTCCTACTACAACATGGGCGTCATCTACATGGGCCAGAAGAAGAACCTGGACGCGGAAGCGGTGTTCATGAAGGTCGTGGACGAGAATCCGGGGTATTACAAGGCCTACGATAAGCTGGGGATTTTGCAGGCCATCCGGCAGGATTGGGCGGGGGCCGCGGCGAGCTTCAAGAAAGCCCTGGATATCCTCACCCAGGATTACGGGGCCACGCAGAACGACGGTGCGGAAGTGTACTGCAACTACGGCGAGGCGCTCTACAGGGAAAAGCTTTACCCGCAGGCGCGCGATGCCCTCCTTCAGGTCCTGAAAATCGCTCCCGAGAGCCCCTACGGCACGAGGGCCAAGGAGATCCTCGCCCAGCTCGGGGGTTCCTGATGTTCGGAAAGATCCGCGACAGCCTGAGGAAGACCCGTGAAGCCTTTGTGGAGAAGGTCTCGAGCATTTTCTCCTCCACCTCCGAGGCAGACGATACGACCATCGAGGCCCTTGAAGATGCCCTCCTCCAGGCTGATGTGGGCGTTCCTACCATCCAAGCGCTCCTGGAGCGTTTGCCCAAGGAGGCCCGCGCCACGGGGGCCGGCCTCAAGGAGGCCTTGCGGCAGCGAATGATGGGCCTGTGGCCCGCCGCACCTCCTCCCGAAGGGCCCCCGCCTGGCCCCTGGGTGCACCTCATGGTGGGCGTAAACGGCGTGGGCAAGACCACCACCATCGGCAAGCTGGCGGCGCAGAGGAAGGCAAAGGGCCAGAAGGGCCTCCTGGCCGCCGGCGACACGTTCAGGGCCGCCGCCGTGGAGCAGCTTGAGATCTGGGCCCAGCGGGCGGGGTGCGAGGTCATCCGCCAGGCCGAGGGCGCCGACCCCGCCGCCGTGGCCTTCGACGCCGTCCAGGCCGCCGCCGCCCGGGGCCTGGACTTCGTCATCATCGACACGGCGGGACGCCTTCAGGTCAAGCACAACCTCATGGAAGAGCTTGCCAAGATCAACAGGGTCGTGGGCCGCGCGCTCCCCGGAGCCCCCCACCAGGTCACCCTCGTCCTGGACGCCACCACGGGCCAGAACGGGTTGAGCCAGGCCCGCCTGTTCACCGAGAAGGTTCCCCTGACGGACCTCGTCCTCACGAAGCTGGACGGGACGGCCAAGGGCGGCATCGCCCTCTCGGTCGCCGCCGAACTCAGGGTTCCCATCCGGTACGTGGGCGTGGGCGAGAAGGTGGACGATCTTGTTCCCTTCGACCCGGCCGAGTACGTGGACGGACTCCTGGCCTGAGGCCCCAAGCCATGTGGACACCCGACCCCTCCTTCATGCAAGCCGCCATCGAGGAAGCCCTTAAGGGGGCGGGTCGGACCCACCCCAATCCCAGCGTGGGGGCCGCCTTGGTGAGCGGGGGGCGGATCGTGGGCCTGGGATTTCACGAAGGGCCGGGACACCCTCACGCCGAAGTGGCGGCCCTGCGCCAGGCGGGCGAACGGTCCCACGGGGCCGACCTTTACGTGACACTGGAACCTTGCTGCACCACGGGCCGAACGGGCCCGTGCACGGCGGCCGTCATCGCGGCGGGCGTGGCGAGAGTCGCCGCGGCCACCCTGGATCCTAACCCCAAGGTGGACGGCGCGGGGGTACGCGAATTGCAGGCCGCGGGGATTCCCGTGGCCGTGGGATGCCTGGCCAAAGAGGGCATGGGCGTAGACCCTGCGTACCACACGTTCTACCGCAAAGGCCGCCCTCACGTTCATCTCAAATGGGCCCAGACCTTGGACGGCCGGGTGGTCCTTCCCGGCGGCGGCTACATCACGGGCCCCGAAGCCCGGCTGAAGGTCCATATGGAGCGTTACCTGGCGGACGCCCTCCTGGTGAGCGGCACCACCGTAGCGGCGGACGACCCGAAGCTTACCATCCGCCTGCCCGGCGTCTCCAAGGCCCTCACACGAGTCGTGCTGGACAACAAGGGGCTCCTTACGGGCCGGGAGGGTCTCTTCGCCACCACCCCGGAGCAAGGCCCCGTTTGGATCTTCCGGCCCCCGGGGAGCCCGCGCGGCGATCTGGCGTCCCTGCCTGGCGTCAGCGTCATCGAGATGCCCCTGAACAGCGACGGCCGCCTTCCCCTCGCCGAAGTTCTCCACTCCCTGCACGGGAGAGGCATCATGGGCGTCTACGCGGAGGCCGTGGGGCGGCTCGCGTCGGCTTTCTTGCGGGAAGGCCTCGTGGACAGGGTCTCCGTCTACCTAGCGCCCCTTCTCGCGGGAACGACGCCTGGGCCCGCGGCTTTGGAAGGACACGTCCGGCCGGGCGGAGGCGCGCGCGTGCTGGGACAGCCGCGCTGGGAGCGGGCGGGGGCGGACTGGGTGGTGGCCGCCGACCTGGAGGATTCATGTTCACCGGACTGATCGCCGAAACGGGCCGGGTAGCCCGGCTGCGACGGGCCGGCCCCGAAGGCATCCTGGCCGTGGCCTGCTCCGCCGTGCTGGAGGGCGCCAAACCCGGAGACAGCATCGCCGTGGACGGCGCCTGCCTCACCGTATCGGAACTCTCCCAGGAGGGATTCACGGCCTTTCTCAGCGCCGAAACCTTAGACAAGACCACCCTGGGCGGCCTTCACCCGGGAGACGAGGTGAACCTGGAACCGTCCCTCCGCCTCTCGGACCGTCTCGGCGGCCATCTCGTGCAGGGCCACGTGGAGGGCGTGGGAACCGTGGCCGGCCTCACTCCCCTGGGCCAGGGCTGGCGGCTCGCCGTGGATCTTCCGGCCGGGTTGGAGGAGGCCGTCATCCCCAAGGGCTCCGTCGCCTTGGCGGGGGTGAGCCTCACAGTAGCAGCCCTCTCGGGACAACGGGTGGAGGTGGCCCTCATCCCCGCGACCCTGAAGGACACCACCATCGGCACGTGGCGCCCCGGACGCGCCGTGAACGTGGAAACGGATCTCATCGGGCGCTATGTTCTGGCCTACCTCAAGGGCCGCGGCAAAGGCCCGGGCGCTTTGACCATCGAAGGGCTATTGGAGAAAGGATTGTGAGGCGCGAGGCGCTAGACGCGAGACGCGAGACGCGAGAGGCGAATGGTGGCATGCTAGTGAAGGTGCCTTTCTGCTCCCGCCCCTTCCATCAGGCAGAAGGCGGGAAGAACGAGTTCCGTAACGTCAACGCCCAACCGGAGAACCCATGCCAGTCATTCCTATCGAGCAGGCCCTGAAAGAGATCAAGCGGGGCAAGATGCTCATCATCTGCGACGACGAAGACCGCGAGAACGAGGGCGACCTTTACATGCCCGCCGAGAAGACCACGCCCGAGGCCATCACCTTCATGGCCAGCAAAGGGCGCGGGCTGATCTGCCTGAGCATGACGGGCGAGCGCCTGGACCAGCTCCAGATCCCCATGATGGTGCAGGACAACACAAGCGCCTTCCAGACGGCCTTCACGGTCTCCATCGAAGCCAAGCACAAGACCACCACCGGCATCTCGGCCTACGACCGGGCCGCCACCATCCTCACCGCCATCGACCCCGCCACCAAGCCGTCCGACCTGGCGAAGCCGGGCCACATCTTCCCGCTGCGAGCCAAAGAGGGCGGCGTCCTGCGGCGCACGGGCCAGACCGAGGCGGCAGTGGACATGTCCCGCCTCGCGGGCCTCTACCCCGCCGGCGTCATCTGCGAGGTCATGAAGGACGACGGCGAGATGGCGCGCATGCCCGACCTCCTCAAGTTCTCGGAGGAACACGGCGTCAACATCGTCACCATCGCCGACCTGATCCAGTACCGGCTCAGCCGGGAGTCCCTGGTCAAGCGCGTAGCCCAGCCCAAAATGCCCACCCCTTACGGCGAGTTCCGAGTCATCGCCTACGAGAGCATCCTGAGCGAGAAGACGCACCTAGCCATCACCATGGGCGCCTGGAAGCCCGGCGACCCCGTGCTCGTCCGCATGCACTCCGAGTGCCTCACGGGCGACGCCCTGCTGAGTTTGCGGTGCGACTGCGGCGCCCAGCTCGAAGCGGCCATGGCGGCCATCGCCCGCGAGGGCCAAGGCGCCATCGTCTACCTGCGGCAGGAGGGACGGGGCATCGGCCTCCTGAACAAGCTCAAGGCCTACGAGCTGCAAGACAAGGGCATGGACACGGTGGAGGCCAACGAGGCCCTGGGCTTCGCCGCCGACGAGCGGGACTACGGCATCGGAGCCCAGATCCTCCACGACCTGGGCCTCCACAAGGTCCGGCTCCTCACCAACAACCCCAAGAAATTGCACGCCCTCTCCGGCTTTGGCATCGAGATCGTGGACCAGATCCCCCTCGAGATCGCCCCCAACGACACGAACCGGGCCTATCTGAAGACCAAGAAAGAGAAAATGGGGCATACCTTGAAGAAGGTGTGAGCCGGGGGTTCAAAGTCGCCCAGAAGACGGAACCGGTCCACCCAGGTGGCCACCCTCTCCTCGGTGCCTGCCATTTTCTCGATTCGTGCCTCCTCGACGGGATCGTGGGCCCTTCGGCACGGCGGCTGAATGGGGGGCACCGCCGCTTCGCCGCTTTTGCCCGCGCGGTACCCACGCTCTTCGTTGTCTTTCCAAACCACGCGATCTAAACAAACCCCGATGCTGCCCCTTTCGGCGAGGGCAGAAAGGGTGTAGGATGTGCGACTTAGGGTTGGCCAAAGGGGCCTCCCTACGGTGGCCGGCCGCCCTTCCCCGCAGCCGGAAGAACGTCACTCCCCGTTCCAGGAGCTGCCTCATGCGCAAAATTTTGGCCCTCGTTCTGGTTTCCTTCCTCGCCGTCGCCTGCAAGACCGCCAACCCCGCCGGGCCTGCCACCTCCAGCACGGGGGCCAAGCCGGCTAAGGCCAACCCCGTGATCGTGGTGCTCAACGTGGAACGCATCATGCACGAATCCAAGCTTTCCAAGGATATTCAGGCTGACCTGAAAAGCTGGGCGGAGGGCATACAAGGGCAGTTGCAGTCCCGCGCCGAGGTGATCCGCAAGGCCGAGGCCGGCAAGAGCAAATCCCCCAAGGAGCTGGACGCGATGAAGGGCGAGCTCTTCCAGATGCAGCAGCAGGCCAAGAACGAGTTCCAGCAGCGCCAGGAAGCGGCCGCCGACCAGATGAAGAAGGCCTTTGACCCGGTCGTCCAGCGCCTGGCCAAAGAGAACGGCTGGGACGTGGTCCTGAACGAGAACGAACAGATCACCATCTTCGCCTCAAACGCCCTGGATCAGACGGACTACGTCATTCAGCAGCTCAACGCCGCCCCGGCCCCGACGGCCGCCCCCGAGGTTCCCAAATCTTAGGGTTTTCGATCCATAGAGTCGTCAACGGGGGCGGGGCAACCCGCCTTCGCTGTTTTTCTCGGCCACCCAGGGTTTCTGAGCGCAAGGGGGACACCGCCCAGATCACAGAAGTTATGACCTGGGACGGGAAGGGGTTTCCCCTTCCCGCCCAGCGCTCGGGTGGGCAAAGCCCACCGCGGCAAAGGGTCAACGTAGGCGGAGCCGCGGCTTCGCCCTCGCTGCCCACCCATCCCCACTTCGAAGAGGCCCTTCGCAAGTATCCAGTCTTGAATGTCCGGAGTCATAGGCCTGATTTGATCTCCTCAATCTCTCCTCCGTGTCCTCAGTGTCTCCGTGGTGAAACTTCCCTTATTCCTTGGCCCCTCACCCCCCCGCTCCCTGAAATACCATGGCCAGCCGTGGCCTTACCCATTGGGAATCTTGATGGAGCGCCGCCTGTTGGCCATGTCAGGAGAGTCGAGGAGTCTGGCACATGAGACGACGTTTTTCAGCTTTGGCCGCGGGGGTCTTGCTTCTGAGCCTCTGCGCCTGCGCGGAACACAACGGCCCCATGGAACGCGCGGGGCGGAACATCGACCAGGCAGCCGGCAAGACCGCCGCGGCGGTGGGGAAGGCCATGGAGAAGACGGGGGCCGCCATCGAGCGGGGAGGCGACTCGATTCAGAAGAAGGTTGGCCAGAAGGCTTCAGGGGGAGGCTAACTCCCCGCAAGGCTTGCGCCGAGGCCTCCCGGGGCCTAGATTTGATTCAGGCACCTTCACGATGTGCCAGGAGGTGACCCATGCCAGGCAAGAAGCACTCAAACCCCATGCACCACAAACAGTACCGGGGCCCTTGGCCCGAGCAGCACGCGTCCATCCCGGGCCGCGACGCCAAGGCGGCAAAGGAGACCGAGGGAAAAAGAACGGAGACCGTCCACACGCCCGCTCCAGTCCACAAGATCCCTCCGCAAACTCCCAAATAGAGCTCTCCTTTGGCTCTGTTGATCGCACGAGGGGGACACGGCGCGCCGTGTCCCCCTTTTGTTGCGCAGAAGATGCCCTGGCCCGGCTGGGGGGCCGGGCCACCCGGAACCTACGGTCAGCGGACTTTCTCGGGCAATGTCGCGGGGCCCTTGGCATCCGGCGATGAACCCCGGGCGGCAGGCGGCGTACGCACGATGCCCAGGCGCTCGTCACAGAATGCGCTCCATCGAATGAGGCGGTCGATGGCGTGCGCGGGCTTGGTGAAGCCGTGGTCCTCTCCGGGGTAGGCCACCATCGTCACGTCCTTGCCCGTGGTCTTGAGGGCCCGGAAGAGTTCGAGGCCCTGGGCGTAGGGCACGCGGGAGTCCTCCTTTCCGTGGAGGATGAGGACCGGCGTCTTGACGGCGCGAATGTGGAACACAGCGGAGTCCTTCATGTAGCTCTCGGGGTTGTCGTAGGGGTTGCCGAGGAACTCCCAGTCGCCCGACACGCCGTGGTTGATGTCGGACTGAGCGTAGTTGGAGATGTAGTCGGCCACCCCAGCGCCCACCACGGCGGCCTTGAATCGGCTCGTCCTGCAGATCGCCCACTCGGTGAAGCAGCCGCCGTAGGACCATCCGCCGATGACGAGCTTCTGCGGGTCGGCCCACCCCCGCTTGATGCAGTCGTCCAGGGCGGCCATGACGTCGTTGTAGTCCACGAAGCCCTCCTTGCCGCGGTTGGCGGCGTAGAAGGCCATGCCGTACCCCAGGCTTCCCCTGAAGTTGACCCGCAGGACGCTGTAGCCCTGGCCGGCGAAGTAGACGACCCAGGGGTCGAAGCCCTCCTGGTCCATCCAGTCGGGGCCGCCGTGGGGCATCACCATCAGCGGAGCCTTGCCCTCTTTGGGCTCGACGGGGCTGCGATCGAACAGGGCCTCCACCGTGACACCCTTGGCCGTCTCCACGCGGAAGCGCTCGGGTTTGGGCAGAAGCCACTGCCTGACCTGCGGGTTCAGGTCGGCGAGCTGGATCGGGTCGGTGCCGTCGGCGCGGATGCTCCACGGGTTCCGCGGCGTCTGCGGATCGGTGTAGGAGAATGCGATGCGCCTCCCCGCGCGGTCCATTTCGAAGCCCCAGATCACTCCCGCGGGGGCGTAGACCAAGTCGGCCTTGCCCGTGGCGAGGTCGAGGCGGCGGAGGCATGAGCGCGTCCCCTCCATGGTGAGGGCCATGAGCGAGCGGCCGTCGGGCATCCAGGCCAGTTCGAAGAAGTGGTAGTCCACCTTGGCGGCGGCTTTGGTGAAGCCCCTGCCGTCGGCGCCGCAGACCGCCACGCCGTCCATGTCGCTGAGGCCCTTCGTGGCGTAGCGCCAGGCCACCGACTTGCCGTCGGGCGAAAAGAGGGGGCGCCCCTGGATGGCTCCCTCCGCGGGGGAGAGCACGGTGAGGGTCTTGCCCTGGCGGTCCACGACGCGCACCGAGGCCGCGGTCATGGCGTCGTAAAGAAGCTGTGTCCTCGCGGTGAAGAGGGCGAACGAACTGCCGTCGGGAGCCCAGTCGAACTCGTTGACGGCGTAGTCGCCGGGCGTGACCTGTGTGAGTCTTCCGTCCGCCACGGCGATCGTGAAGAGCTGGGGAAGGTCGCGCGGCCGCTCGAGGATTTCCACGCCGCCCGTCTTCTCCTCCTCGGCCTTCTCGGCCGCGCTGGGTTCGGGCTCCGCGACGAAGGCGATCTCCTTGCCATCGGGCGAGAAGCGCAAGGGCGACTCGGGCACGATCTTGAGCTTTCCGAGCTGGACGCCCTCGCCTCCGTTCACGGGCATGAGAAAGATCTGGGGCGAGCCGTTTCGTCTCGAGACGAAGGCGAAGGACCTGCCGTCGGGCGCCCAGGCGGGCGAGGACTCTCCCGCCTCGCTCGCCGTCATCTGCCTCGAGGCTCCGCCCGAAGCGGGAATCAGGTAGAGGTGGCTGACGGGCTTCTCCGACGCGGGATAATCCATCTTCGAACTGATGGTGAGAAACTGCGTTCCATCGGGGGAGATCGTCCCCCCGAGGAATCGCGTCATCTTGACGAAATCCTCTGGTGTCGCGGGCCTCGGCGCGGGGGCCTGCGCCGCCGCCGCGGCGGTGATGCCAAGGGCCGCCACGAGAGTCAACCCCATCACGGTCTTTCTCATAGTCGCAACCTCACGCCTTCTTCTTTCCCTGGTTCTCCGCTTCCCTGGTTCCCTGTCTCCATCACTTCCCGGCCCTGTTCTCATAGGCGGGCCGGATGGGTTTCGCGGGCGGGTGGGCCTGGAGCCGGCTCATGGCCTCCTGCACCGCCCGGCCGAGCTGGGGGTCGTCGCCCTTGGCCATGGCGGTGAAGTCGTCCGTCACCGGGATGTCCGGGTCCACGCCGTGGCCCTCCACGGCCCACTTGCCCTCGGGGGTGTAGAAGCCGAAGGTGGGCACGGTGACCATGCCGCCGTCCACAAACTCGGGCGAGCCCGAGATGCCGATGAGGCCGCCCCACGTGCGCTGGCCCACGAGGGGGCCGAGCTTGGCCTCGCGGAAGTAGTAGGGGAAGCAGTCGCCGCCGGAGCCGCTCCAGCCGTTGATGAGCATGACCTTGGGGCCGCCGTTGGCGTACTCGGGCCACTGCCAGTCCCTGCCGTCGCGGACGCGCCAGTAGTTGGTGATGGGGCGGTCGAGGAGCTCGATGAAGCGGTCGGGGATCTGGCCGCCGCTGTTGAAGCGCTCGTCGATGACCAGGCCCTCTTTGGTGAACTGGGCCATGAACTGCCGGTAGAGCTCGTCCTGGCCGTCGGTGCCCGTGTCGGGGACGTAAATGTAGCCCAGCCGGCCGCCCGAGGCCTTGTCCACCTTCTCGCGGTTCGTCTCCACCCAAGCGACGCTCCGCAGCGCCTGGTCTTCCTCGGGGCCCAGCGTCTTCACGAGGACCGTGCGCGCGCCCGCGGCCGTGGGCTTGTCGTTCACGGTGAGGGTCACGGTCTTCTCGGCCAGGCCCTGTAGGGCCGCCCATGGGTCCTCCTGGGTGCCGAGGGGCACGCCGTTGACGGCCAGGAGGTAGTCCCCGGCCTTGACGCCCGCGCCGGGCTCCTCCAGCGGAGAGCGAGGGGAGATGTCCCACGGCGCGCCGCGGAGGATGTTCGTGATGCGGAAGGCCCCGTTCTCCAGGGCGAAGTCGCAGCCGAGCAGGCCCACGGAGCGGCGGACGGGCTTCTCGATGTCGCCGCCGCCGCGGTAGGTGTGGGAGGAGTTGATCTCGCCGATGAGCTCGCCGATGACGAAGTTCACGTCGGAGCGGCTCACGCACTGGCCGATGAGGGCGCCGTAGCGGCTGCGCATCTCGTTCCAGTCCTCGCCGTGCATGGCGGGGTCGTAGAAGAAGTCACGCTCGAAGCGCCAGGCGTCGGTGAAGATCTGCTTCCACTCGGCCCGCGGGTCCACGGTCATCTCCATCCCCGAAACGTCGAGCTTCTTGTCCATCTTCTGGTCGGCCTTCACGTCGACGATGGCCCAGTCGTCCTTGTGCCGGGCCAACAGCTTTTCGCCGCCCGGCGCGAGGGTGTAGGAGGAGACGTCGGGGAGGACCGTCTTCTCCTCGCGCTCCTTGATGTCGTAATAAACCAGCGGCGTGGCGGCGTCCTTCGGCGCCCCCTCGGTGGGGAGCCTGCGGTAGAGGACCTTGCCCTCCACGGCGCCCAGGTCGGCGTAGTTGCCTGGCGTGGGCGGCAGGAGGACGGCCCGGCCCTCGAAGCCCGCCATGTCGATGACTACGGGCTCCACTTTCTTCGCCGCCTTGTCCGTGCCTTGATTCTGGTCCTTCGCAGGCTCTCCGGCTCTCCGGCTCTCCGGCTCTTTCGCATCCGTGTCGTTCCGCGGCGCCAGGGGCGATGTGCCGTCCGCCCTCAGGGGCACGGCGGCGATCTGGGTGCCGTTGGCGTAGATCCAGGTGGCGTCCAGGTCGCTGTAGACGGGCCGGAAGGTGCGGCGGGTGAGGTAGAAGAGGTAGGTCCCCGCGGGGTCGAAGGCGGGCGAGGCGTCGTAGTAGAAGCCCCCCGTGAGCTGGGAGGTCTTGCCGGTCTGGGTGTCGTAGAGGAAGATCGCCCCCATGCGGTTGCCCACCTCGCGGCTCCAGGCGGCGTAGCGGCTGTCGGGGGACCATGTCACGGTGAAGCCCGTGAGGCTCTCGTGGCCATTGTCCTGCACGTCGTGGTAGAGCCAAAGGCCCTTGTCCACCTGGGTCACGGCGCCGGTGGCCACGTCGCAGAGGTGGATGGCCATGGTCTGGTCCGCGAAGGCCACCCTCTTGCAGTCGGGCGACCAGAAGATGCGGTAGCGGTAGCCGGGCCCCAGGTGGGTCACGGTGTGCTCCTCGCCCGTGCCGTCGGCGCTCCTGAGGGTCAGCTCATAGTCGCCGGTCCTGTCGCTCCAGTAGGCCAGCGTCTTGCCGTCGGGGGAGAGGGCGCCGTAGCGCTCGGCCACCCCGGAGGTGCGCGTCAGGTCGAAGGTGGGGCCGTGCTCGGCAGGGACGGAGAAGAGGTCCCCCCGCGCCTCGAAGAAGACCCGCTTGGCGCCGGGAGAGAGGGAGCCGCCGGCGGCCTCGTCGCCCACCTTGGCGGTCTTCGGCCGGAGGGAGGCCTCGTCGGTCACCACCTGGAACTTAACCTCCCGGGCCTTCTCGGTGGCGAAGTCCATGAGGTAGAGGCGGCCGCCCGCCTCGAAGACCAGGTCGCCGGGGCCGGCGGAGGGGAAGTGGACGTCGAAGGTGTCAAAGAAGGTGAGCTGGCGCATGGCCCCCGTCTTGGGGTCGAGGGTCCAGATGTTGTAGCGCTTGTTGGCGTCCCGGTCAGAAACGAAGTAGAGGGTGCTTCCGTGCCACATGGGCTGTGAGTAGTTGGCCCCGTCGTCGCCGACGCGGGTGCTGGCGTGGGTGGTCAGGTCGAAGAGGTAGATCCGGCTCACCCAGCCGCCGCGGTAGCGCTTCCACGTCCTGAGATCCCGGGCGTTGGGGCAGAAGGCGAGCGTCTTTCCGTCGGGGGAGACGGCGCCGAACTCGCCGTAGGGCAGGGGCAGCTTCTCGGGCAGGCCGCCCCCGGCGGAGACCTTGTAGAGCTGGAAGTAGCGGTAGCTCGGGCTCTCCATCATGGAGGCGATGAGGAGGGACTTGCCGTCCGGGTACCACCCCAGGGATCGGTCCGGCATGGGGTTGTGGGTGATCCTGCGGGGCATGCCCCCCTCGGAGGGCATCACGTAGACGTCCACGTTCCCGTCGTAGTCGCCGGTGAAGGCGATCTGCTTCCCGTCCGGGGAGAAGCGGGGGTACTGCTCGTCCCCCGCGGCGGTGGTGAGGCGCTGGGCCAGGCCCCCCTCCTTGGGGGCGATCCACACGTCCCCCCCGTAGATGAAGGCCACCTGCGTGGCCGAGACGGCCGGCTGCTGAAGCAGGCGGGCGTCCACCTGGGCCAGCACGGACGATCCCGCGAACGCCAGCGCGCCCATGCCCAACAGAATCCGCATCATTTTCATCACGATGGCCTCCACCCTGATGCGCCCGGGCAGGCCTCACGGGCTCGCCGCTGGTGGCGCAGAAGTGGTGTACGGGCACCACAGGCGAAAGTTCAAACAACCGCCGTTCAAGAGGGAAAAAGAAGGAGAAATTCACCACGTAGACACGGAGAAGGACAAGAGGGGCAATTCGGAAAGCGGAATTGGGACTTGGAAAAAGTGAATGAACGCCTTCGGAGGACTCGCGGTCAGCGACCGCTCCCACGGCGGTTCTTCCGCTCCCTACCTCCCGCTCCCATGCTTTCCCTTAAACCCCTTTTTATGATCACTTGGAGCTCCTCAATCTCTCCTCCGCGTCCTCCGTGTCTCCGTGGTGAATGCTTTCAATTCGAACTTCGAAATTCGGCCTGGGCCGGGCCGCCTACTACCCCTCGATTTCGCTCGGCTCCACGAGGATCTCGCGGGGGCGGGCGCCGTCCGCGGGGCCCACGATGCCCCGGTGCTCCATGATGTCCAGGAGGCGGGCCGCACGGGCGTAACCGATGCGCATTTTGCGCTGGAGGTTGCTCGCCGAAGCTACCCCCGTGCGAACCACGAGCTGGACGGCGTCCTGGTAGAGGGGGTCCTCGGCGTACTCGTCTCCCCCTCCCGTGCCGGGCGTCCCTTCGCCCAGGGAGGCGTCCTTGAGGACCTCCGTGTCGAACACGGGCTGGCCCTGCTTGCAGAGGTACTGGATGACGCGCTGGGTCTCCGTGTTGGAGAGGAAGCCCCCGTGGATCCTCATGAGGCGCCCCGAGCCCGGAGGGAGGTAAAGCATGTCGCCCTTCCCTTCGAGCGCCTCGGCGCCGTTCTGGTCCAGGATGAGCCGGCTCTCCAGCTTCTCGCGCACCTGGAAGGCCAGGCGGGAGGGAAGGTTGCTCTTGATGACGCCCGTGATCACGTCCCGGCTCGGCCGCTGGGTGGCCAGGATGAGGTGGATGCCCACGGCGCGGGCCATGGCGCTCAGGCGCGCGATGGCCGTCTCCACCTCCTTGGCCACGGAGGCCATGAGATCGTACAGCTCGTCGATGACGATGATGATGTAGGGAAGGGGCGTGCTCAGGGCCGTCAGGGCCTCGGCGGAACTGGGGGTAAGGCTTCGGACGTAGGCGTTGTACTGGTCGATGCTGCGGACCTTGGCCGAGGCCAGAAGTTTGTACCGCTCGGTCATTTCCCGCACCGCCCAGTTCAGCGCGTTGGCGGCTTTTTTCACGTCCGTCACCACGGGCACGAGCAGGTGAGGGATCCCCTCGTAAACCTTTAGCTCCACTTGTTTGGGATCCACCATGATGAACCTGACTTCATCGGGCGTGGCACGGAACAGGATGCTGTGGATGAGGGCGTTGATCCCCACGCTCTTGCCCGACCCCGTGGTGCCGGCGACGAGCAGGTGCGGCATCTGGCCGAGGGTCGTGACGAAGGGCTCCCCGTCCACCGTCTTGCCCAAAGCCAGGGGGAGCTTGCCGGCCATCTCCGCGTAGGCCCTCGATTCCATGAGTTCCCGGAAGGAGATGATCTCCCGCTGTTCGTTGGGCACCTCGATGCCGATGTGCGACTTGCCGCTCACGCGGTCCACGCGGATATGGTCCGCTTTCAAGGCCAGGGCCAGGTCTTCCTGGAGCCCCGTGACGCGCGTGTATTTCACCCCCGGCGCCGGCTTGAATTCGAAGATCGTGACCACGGGGCCCGGGTGGATCTCCACCACTTCTCCCGCGATCTCGAACTCCAGGAGGCGCTCTTCGATGAGGCGGGCCTTTTTGAGGAGGTTCTGTTCGTTCACCGGAGGCCGGGGACGAGGCGGATCAAGAAGGTCCCAGGGGGGAAGCTTGAAATGGCCCTCGGGGGCGGGCTCCAGGGGCAGGCGCGCGGGGACCACGGCGGCCCGCTCCGTCACCTTGACGGCCTTTTCACCCGCTTGCTCCTGTTTCTCCCTCTCCTCCAGTTTCTTCACGCGATCCCTCTGCCGCTCGAGAATCTGCGCCTTGGCTTCCTCGCGCGATTCTTCCTGCCGCTTTTTCTCCCCCTTCAACTTCCAGCCGCCCCACCAGCGCCTCGCGGGCGTCGAAGCCTTCTCGGCCATGCCCAGAAAGGATACCTTCCAGAAGAGCATGAGGGTGAGCAGGACCCACACGGGGAGGAACACCGCCGCCCCCCAGTAGCCGAGGATGCGCTCGCCCAGTTCTCCCAGCACGATCCCCACGATCCCGCCCAGGGCAAGGGGGGCTTCCTGGCCATACAGCGGTACGCTGGGGCTCCCGAAGGCCCATTGAAGAATCGTTGCCTGGCTTAGGAACACGGAGACCCAGAGAACCAGACGGCCCGGACGCAGCAGGGGCTCACGGGTCAGGATGATGTAGGCGACTCGTCCCAGGAGGAGGGGCACCCACAGGGCCACGACGCCCAGGATGTGAACGAGGAGGTACGACAGGTACGCGCCCAGGATGCCCACCCAGTTCTGCGGCGCCACGCTCACCGTCCCGAAGGAAAGGGCGCCGGGGTCGTAGGGATGGTAGGAAATGAGCGACAGGGTGGTCAGAAGAGTGACGGTGAAGGCCACGATGGCGGCGATCTCCCTGGCCAGGGAGAGGCCTTCGGGAGCCTTGGGCTGCACCTGCGGCTCACCGCCCTCCAGCGCCGCGCCGTCTTCCCGCCCTCGCCTCGCCATGCCGCCTCCGATGCCTAACAATAGCGCGGACGGGCCTTCGGGGGCAAGGGAGAGGGGGCGAGACGAGATGAGGGGATGCCGAGATGAGGAGATTTCGAAACGAGGAGATGAGGAAATAGCCCCGCGGCGCCTGCCATCAATCAGATCCCTTGTCCCCTCCCCCTATTTTCGCCTTCCCCTCACTGCCCATTGCCTATTTCCCTATCCTGCAGTGCGCCCGCAGCGAGCACGCCTCGCAGACGGCCTGAACCCGCTTGCCCCGGCACGCCCTCGATATGCCCAGGTGGGCCAGGGCGAAGTCGTAGCGGGTGGGATCCTCGGGGCAGAATGCCCGCAACGAATCCGTGAGTTCCACCGCGAAGGCCCGTCCCGCGGTCTTGCGCGTGGTCAGGCCCAAGGCGTGGGCGATACGGGCCACGTGCGTATCCACGGGCATGCGGAGCTCGGAGGGGCTCACGCACGTCCACAGCCCCAGGTCCACGCCGTCGTCGGGACGGGACACCCACCGCAGGAACATCCACCACCGCTTGCACGCGGAACCGCGGGACGGTAGGGGCAGGAGGTGGAGGAGGCCGGGGGAGGCCGTTCCGGCGGCCTCGCGCAGGAGGAGGGCGAAGGCCTCGATCCGTTCTTCAGCGGTCCCCGCCTTGGACCGAAACACCGCCTCCAGACTTCCGTGGTCCCTAAGAACACGCCCCACGGCGCCGAGGAAAGCCTCCACGTCGCTTCCGGTCTGAAAGCGGTAGGGGCCAGGCTCAAGCTTCGGGCGCCGCTTGGCGAGGGCCGCGGCGGGCGAGGGCCCGAGTCTTGCCAAGAGGCGTCCCAGATACTCGCCCATGGCCTTCACGTTGCCGTAGGCAAATAGGGCGGCGATGAGGGCCGCCGCTTCCCTGTCCGGCCCATCGGCATAGGCACGAGGAAAGCGGACGGGGTCGAAAGCGAGACGGCCCGGGCCGAAGCTCCGGGCCAGCTCGTCGAGTTTCGCTTTCAGCGTGGTGATCCCTTTCCGTTCTCCGCTCACGGCTCACCGGCCGCGGCTCACGGCTCACCGCTCACGGCTCACGGCTTCCGTCCTTACGCGAAGCGGTTCGTGAGGAAGTTGATGAGGTCCAGCGCGAACTGTTCCATGTAGGCGTTGAATGTCTTGACCTTGCGGCCCAGGAGGTTGTAGCCGATAAGGGCGGGGATGGCGGCGAAGAGCCCCCCGGCCGTCGTAATGAGGGCTTCGGAGATGCCCGGGGCAACGCTGGCCAGGGTGGCGCTGCCGCTGGCCCCGATGGCGCGAAAGGCCTCCATGATGCCCCAGACCGTGCCGAAGAGGCCAATGAAGGGCGTGGCCGCGGCCGTGGTGGCCAGAAAGGCTAGTCCCGACTCCAGCATGATGGACTGGTCCCGCATGACGCGCTGGAGGGTGCGCTCCAGGTTCTCCGTGTGGCGCATCTGGGGCCGGAACTCCGTGCCGCTGGCGGACGCTCCGCTGGCGGGCACCTGGTCTTTCACTTGGTCGTGCAGTTCTCGGTAGGTTTCGAGGAACATCTCGCGCAGGGGCGAGTCTTTGGCGTTCTTGGCGATGACGAGCATGTCCGCCACGCGCTGGGACTTCCGGAGGATCTCGTAAAATTCCCGGGCGCGCTGTCGCAGGCGCCGGTAGCTGAGGAAACGGTCGATCATGACGCTCCAGGAAATGAGGGAAAACACGAGCAGCGTGAGCAGGACGGTCTTGGCCACCCAGCCCGAGTGGGCCAGCAGGTCGGCGATCGTCAGAGCCGCGAGGGCGTGGGTCATGCATACCTCCATCAGCGGCCCATTATAAGGGCTTGTCCCGGGAGGCCGTCAAGGAAGCGTGCCACCCCGGCGGATAACCACGACAGCGAAGCCAACGGCCGCGGGGCGAAGGTCTTTTTTCCGTTCCCCGCTCACCCTTCCCCGCTCCCCGCCAGGGGAGGCAGCGGCCGCTGGTGCTCGGAGAGGCCCCGCTCTCCCATGACCATGAGGCTCACCACCGTCGCCAGCATGGCGGGGATGAGGGACCAGGGATTGCCCATGGTCTCGGCGACGAAGGCCACGGCCGCCAGAGGCGTCCGGTAGGCGCCCCCCACGAAGGCCGCGGTGCCGATGATGGGATAGAGGGTTCCACCAGGATCCCCGGCGAAGTGGTTGAAGCCCGCCCCCATGATGGCTCCCATGGCCGCCATGGGGAAGAAGAGCCCTCCCACGCCGCCTCCCGCCGCCGTGAAGGCCGTGGCCACGCTCTTGGCCACGAAGAGGAAGAGGAGCAGGAGAAGAGGCTCCTGAATCGTCAGGAGATGGCGGATGAGGCGGTAGCCCGGACCGTAGTTGAAGGGCTCCCCAGTGGCGCTGAACACGAGGACGCCAAGGACCCCCACCAGCACGCCCGCCGCCACCGGGCGCACCCACGGCGGCATGGTGCCCAGCAGCCGATTCACCGCCGCGACCAGCCAGACGAAGAACCGGGCCCCCAAGCCACAGCAGGCGCCGAGGAAGACCGCCAGGAGGATGTCCACAACGCTGAAGGCCCGGTGTCCCTCCTGCATGAAGAGAGGCTCGCTACCCGCGAGGAGCACGCAGGTGAGGTAGCTGGAGGCGGAGGCCACCAGGCAGGGAACCAGCCGGCGGGTGGCAATGCCGTCCTTGTAGGGTGACTCCATGGCGAAAACCACGCCCGTGAGCGGCGCCTTGAAGATGGCTGCCATGCCCGCGGCGCACCCGGCCAGGAGCATCATCTTTCCTTCCTCCCTGGCGAAAAACCGGCTAAAGCGGCCCTGCAGGGTGTCCCCGAGGGTGGCGCCGTAGTAAATCGAAGGGCCTTCCAGCCCCATGCTGCCTCCCGCCGCGATGGTGACGATGGAGGCCAGCATTTTACCGGGAAGGTTCTGCCAGCGCATGCGCCGCCGGCGGTCGTGAAAGACCAGAATGTAGTCTTCCGTCAGGGCCCCCTCCCGGCTCGGCACGGCAAACCGGGTGAGGAGAGAGGCCGCCACGAGGCCCGCGAGGGGCAGCAGGGCGTACACCCAGATGCTTCGCAAGGAATACAGGCTGACGAGGACCTCCTCCTGCAGGAAAAAATCAAAGACGGCTACGCCGCTCCCCACGAGGATGCCCAGGAGGAGCGAAGGGCCGATCCACCGGAGGGCCATGGACTGTCGGGCTTCGAGGGAATGCCGCACGCGCAAGGGCGAACCGAAGAGGGCCAGGAGCCTCACGCGCAATGCGTGGTGGTGCGCCGGCCTTCGCTTCCTCTTGTCTGTGCGCTGCATGCCTGGCCTCCACGTCGAATCTCATCTTATGCCACCGGCGGCGCCCTGTCACGGGGGCGGCCGAGACTGCCCCGCCGCCTTGAAGGCCCCGGCGCGGGCATCTATACTCATGTCCTATGGCGGAGGGTGGTGCATGGCTAAGAAATCAGGCTATTTGAGCGGACCGAGAATCGAACCGAGGCCCTTGAAGAAGGGCACTGGCGTGGCCCAGCTCGTGGACGAAACCTTTCTGGCCTACAACGCGGGGCGCCTCCACGAAGCCTGCCACCTCTTCGCGAAAAAGATGCTCCGAGCGGACGTGACCGTGGGCATGAGCCTCACGGGAGCTCTCACTCCTGCCGGCATTGGCCGGTCGTGCATCGTGCCGCTCATTCAGGCGGGTTTCGTGGACTGGATCATCTCCACGGGCGCCAACCTCTACCACGACGCCCATTACGCCCTCGACCTGAGCCTCCACCGCGGCTCGCCCTTCCTGGACGACACGCGCCTGCGGGCCCAGGGCGTGGTGCGCATCTACGACATCCTCTTCGACTACAGAGTCCTCCTCCACACCGACGCCTTTTTCCGCCGCATCCTGGAGGAACAGGATTTTCAGAGGGAAATGTCCACGGCGGAGTTTCACTTCCTCGTGGGGCGGTACCTCGCCGAGCGAGAAAAGCAGCTCGGCCTGAAAGTTCCTTCGGTCCTCACGGCGGCATACGAGGCGGGCGTCCCCATCTTCACCAGCTCCCCGGGCGACTCGAGCATCGGCATGAACGTGGCGGCCATGGCCCTCCAGGGGTCGGCTTTCCGCTTTGACGTGAGCGCGGACGTCAATCAAACGGCGGCCATCGTCTGGGACGCCAAGCGGCGCGGGGGCAAATCGGCGGTCTTCATCGTGGGCGGCGGCTCCCCCAAGAACTTCATGCTCCAGACGGAACCGCAGATTCAGGAAGTCCTGGGTCTCCCCGAAAAGGGCCATGACTATTTTCTCCAGGTGACTGACGCGCGCCCCGATACGGGCGGCCTGAGCGGCGCCACGCCCTCGGAGGCCGTCTCCTGGGGCAAGGTGGACCCTAGCCAGCTCCCCGACACGGTGGTGGTCTACACGGACAGCACCATCGCCCTCCCCGTGCTCACGGCCTACGCCCTTGACAAGGTGAAGCCGCGGCGCCTCAAACGGCTCGGCGACAAACTCCCGGCTCTCCACGCGGGGCTTCAGAAAACCTACCTGGCGCGGATGGCCGGCGAGGGAAAGAAGAGGTAGCAGGCAGCGGGGAGCCGAAACAACGTCCGTCTCGGCGTGATCTTTCTGCTCCCTGCTACCTGCTCGCCGCTCCCTCGAAAGGACCCCCATGATCATCCTCGGGCTCGCCGTCATCCTGGTTCTGGTCCTCGTCCTCCCCTTCTCCTTCCACGCCGTCGAGAAGAACCTGGAACTCTTTCTCTTCGCCATGGGACTGGCGGCGGCGTTCATCGGGGGTGTCATGAGCCTGGGCCTCCTGGGCGATGCCCTCGTGCATCCCTTGCCCATCACGGCGGCGGTCCTGCTCATGGGCCTCGTGTTCAAGTGGACCCGCGGGCTCATCGCGCGCGCCGTCGCGTGGCTCCTGGGGCGCCTGCCCACGCACCTCTTCGTCTTCCTCGTGATCCTCGTGCTGGGGCTCCTTTCGAGCGTCATCACGGTGATCATCGCCGCCCTCATCCTCGTGGAGGTGATCGCCCTCCTCAAGCTGGAGCGGAAGGCCGAGGTCCGAATCGTGATCCTGGCCTGCTTCGCCTTGGGCATGGGGGCCGCCCTGACGCCCATCGGCGAACCCCTGTCCACCCTCGCGGTGGCCAAGCTGGCCGGCGAACCGCACCACGCGGGATTCTGGTTTTTAATGAAGCTGCTGGGACCATGGGCCATCCCAGGCGTCCTGGCCTTCGCTGCCCTGAGCTTGGTGTTCCATGAACGCACGGTGCGGCCCGGAGAAGCGGGCCTTGAGGAGGCCCCCGAAGAGATTCGCCAGGACGAGGGTTACCGCGACGTGTTCATCCGCGCCTTTAAGGTCTTCCTCTTCGTCATGGCCCTGGTCCTGCTGGGCGAGGGGTTCAAGCCGCTCGTGGATGCCTACGTCCTGAAGCTTCCCGCCCCGGCGCTCTTTTGGCTCAATTCCGTGAGCGCCGTCCTGGACAACGCCACCCTCACCGCCGCCGAGGTGAGCCCGCGGATGAGCGCGGGGCAGATACGGGACATCCTCCTGGGGCTCCTGATCGCCGGCGGCATGCTCATCCCCGGGAACATCCCCAACATCATCGCCGCCAGCAAGCTCAAGATCGGTTCGAGGGAGTGGGCGGCCTTCGCCCTCCCCGTGGGATTGGCGGCCATGGTGCTCTATTTCGCCGCGCTCGTGCTGTTGCCTCATTGACGAGCGGCCCCTCAGGACGGATTGACTTGGCTAAATTTTGCGGCCCGGGCCTTCCGTGCTAGAGTCCTTCGTGAGGAACACGCCTCGTTCGCCGGAATCCCGTTCGGGGGGTGTTTTCCCGCGAACGAACGAGGAGGAGGGCGGACGGCGCCCGCACCCATGGGGAGGAGCATGACAACCCATCTCAGGGTCCTGCTCGCGGACGACGATCCCAACTACGCCGCCCTCGTGCGCGGGGCCCTGGAGCCCGACTTCCCCACCCTCCACATTCAAGCCGCCTCCACCCAGGACGAGTTCGCCCACGCCCTGGACCAGGGAGACTTCGACCTGCTCATCACCGAATGCCGCCTGCCCTGGACCACCGCCACCGAGCTCATGGCCCAGACGAGGGAGCGCTGGCCGGGCCGGGCCATCCTGATCCTCACCGCGTCCGCCAACGAGAGAGCCGCCATCGAAGCCCTCGGGGCCGGCGTGGACAGCTACGTCCTCAAGACCTCCGGCTTCGACATGCGCCTGCGCGTCGCCGTCAAGACGGCCCTCCTGCGTGTCGACTCGCAGGTGAAGGCCAAGCGCACCGAGAAGCGCCTTGGCAACCTCCTGGCGCGCCTGAACGTGGGCGTCTTCCGGTCCACGAGCGAAGGCCGGATCATGGAGGCCAATCCGGCCTTTCTGTCCATGTTGGGGTTCTCGTCCCTGGAAGAAGCGCAGGAATGGGGCATGGACAAGCTTTACGTGCACCGCGAGGAGCGCCTCCGCCACCTGGACCGCATGAGAGAACACGGCGGCATCAAGGACGTGGAGGTCCAGCTCCGGCGCATGGACGGCCGCGCGGTCTGGGTTCAGATGACCAAAACCCTCAGCTCGGCGGTGAACGGAGAGATGACCTTCGACGGCCTCATCGAGGACATCACGGAGCGAAAGCGCGCCGATGAGGCCCTGCGGGAGAGCGAGGAGCGCCTGGCGCTGGCGTCCAACGGCTCCAGCGACGGGCTTTGGGACTGGGATCTCTCCACGGGCCAGGTTACCTACTCCCCCAGGTTCAAAGCCATGATGGGCCTGGAGGACGCTGAACTGGGCCCCGGCGTGGAGAGCTGGTTCAACCGCATCGTTCCCGAAGACTTGCCTATCCTCAAGGCCGCCATCGATGCCCGGCTGAAGGGGTCCGCGGACGAGCTGGACGTGGAATACCGGGTCCGCCACAAGGACGGAAGCCTCCTCTGGATGTCGTGCCAAGGCGGGCCCCTCCTCCTCGAAGATGAGCGGCCGAGGCGGCTGAGCGGAACGCAGCGGGACATCACCGAGCGCAAGGAGGGCGAGGCCCTCCTGAAGCACGACGCCCTCTACGACGGGCTCACAGGCCTCCCCAACCGGGCCATGTTCATGGAGTGGCTCAAGGCCGCTACGGAGAAGGCCCAGCTCGGAGGAGACTACGCCTTCGCGCTCCTCGTCCTCAACCTCGACCGCTTCCAGTTCGTCAACGACAGCCTCGGCCACGTGGTGGGAGACGAGCTTATCATCGCCCTGGCCCACCGCCTGAAGGGACGCCTGCGTCCCGGAGACCTCCTGGCCCGCCTGGGCGGGGACGAGTTCGCCCTCCTCATGGAAGAAGTTAAGGTCCCCGCCGACGCGGAGCGCATCGCGGACAGGATTCACGAAGACCTGGAAAAGCCCTTCGAGCTCTGCGGCCATGAGGTCTTCGCCAGCACGAGCATCGGCATCGCCCTGAGCACGGTGGAGTGCGGCTCGCCCGAGGTCATGCTCCGAGACGCGGCCACGGCCCTCCACCGGGCCAAGACCAAGGGCCGGTCCCGCAACGAGGTCTTCCACGCCTCCATGCACACCCACGCCGTGGAGCTGCTCAAGCTCGAGGGCGACCTGCGGCGCGCCTTGGACCGGCGAGAGTTTCGGATCCACTTCCAGCCCATCGTGTCGCTCGAATCCTGGAAAATCGCTGGGTTTGAAGCCCTGCTGAGGTGGCAGCACCCGGAACGCGGCCTTGTCCTCCCCGAGGAGTTCATTCCCCTGGCCGAAGACACGGGCCTCATCATCCCCATCGCCAAATGGGTCCTCCTCGAGGCGTGCAGGCAGACCAGCGACTGGCAGGCCGCCTATCCGTCCAACCCGCCTGTCTCCGTGAGCGTCAATTTGTCAAGCAAGAACCTCGCCCAGCCGGACCTCATCGGGGAGGTGGACAAGGCCCTCGTCCAGTCGGGCCTCAGCGGCGCCAGCCTGGGGCTGGAGATCACGGAGAGCGCCCTCATCGAGAACTCCCAGCAGGCCGTCTCGCTGCTGGCGAGCCTGCGGGCCCTCAACATCCGCCTCCACATCGACGATTTCGGGACGGGCTACTCATCCCTGAGCTACCTCCAGCAGTTCCCCATCGACTCCCTCAAAATCGACCGGTCCTTCATCGCGCGGCTGCCCGAAGACGGCCAGAACGCCGAGATCGTCCGCACCATCATGAGCCTCGCCCAGAACCTGGGCCTGAGCGTCATCGCCGAGGGCGTCGAGACCCGGGAGCAGGCCGAGTCCCTCCGCGAACTCAACTGCGAGCTCGCCCAAGGCTTCTTCTTCCACCGCCCCCTGGACGCGGGCCAGGTGTCCTCTCTCCTCAAGGCCAAGGCCCGCGTGCATCTGGTTTAACTGGCTCGATCCACGAAGCTGCATACCGCGAATCGCTCCGCGCCGTCGGCCGTGAAATGTGGGGTCAGGTCTTGTAATCATACATGAGTCCATGCTGCTCTTGGCCTGCATGGCTGAGGGAATTCGCGGTAAGGCTCGGGCAAGCTGGGCGAAGGAACCACGGGATGGCGCGGCCGATTCAGAGGAGGTTTTCGGTGCGGTGTGGGACGTCATGGCGAAGGGAGACAGGCGTGGAAAGAGCTTCGGCGGCCATGAGAACCGGATACTGCCCTTGGAGACTTAGCGACGCCGGGTGGCACTTCGCGGCTCATTCTGCCGGCCGGGTGCCTGAAGGCATCATTGCGCCGCAAATTGCCGAGTAGTGCGAAAAGATAGTATGACGCCAAAAATGTATGAATACAAGACCTGACCCCAATTTTCTTGACGGCACCACCCTGGAGGGCCTTATGATGGATCCTGGCGCAAGAACCTCTGACCGGTGTATGTTCGCCGACGGCACCGGTGGCTCGGTGGTCTGGCTACAGGCTCGCAGGGGTGGGGAGATGCCGCGGTCGAGAGCAACTTCATCGCATCGCCTTCGCTGGGCAGCGCTTGTCCTTTGGGCGGTACTTCTGACGTGCACCCTGGCTCT
>JBBIKI010000008.1:0-45328 GCA_037445535.1 Acidobacteriota bacterium
ATCACCGTCAAGGACATCCAGAAGAAGATCAAGTTCCCCAACGCCTGCAAGGACAAAATGGGCCGCCTTCGCGTGGGGGCCGCGGTGGGCGTCGGCTCGGACCTGCTGGCCCGTGCCAAAGGCCTCGTTGACGTTCACGTGGACGTACTCGTTCTGGATTCCTCTCACGGCCACTCCAAGGGTGTGCTGGACGCGTGCGAGACCCTGAAGAACGCCTTCCCCGAGGTCCAGTTGATCGTGGGCAACGTGGCCACAGCTGGAGCCACCGAGGCTCTCATCGAGCGCGGAGCCGACGCCGTCAAGGTGGGCATCGGTCCAGGCTCCATCTGCACGACCCGAATCGTCACGGGGGCCGGTGTCCCCCAGGTCAGCGCCATCGCCGAGTGTTCGAAGGTGGCAGACAAAAGGGGCATCCCGGTCATCGCCGACGGCGGCATCCGTTTCTCCGGAGAAATCGTCAAGGCCATCGCGGCGGGGGCCCAATCGGTCATGATCGGCAGCCTCTTTGCCGGAACTCAAGAGGCTCCCGGCGAGACCATCCTCTACCAGGGGCGCACCTTCAAGGCCTACCGCGGCATGGGCTCCCTGGGCGCCATGAAGGCGGGTTCCGCGGACCGGTACTTTCAGGAGGGTGAGGCACCCCTCTCCAAGCTTGTCCCGGAAGGCATCGAGGGCATGGTGCCTTTCAAGGGGAACCTGGAGAACGTCGTGACACAGCTCGTGGGAGGTCTGAGGTCGGGGATGGGGCTCACGGGCTGCGCGAGCATCGCCGAGCTGCGCGAGAAAGCCCGCTTCGTCCGCGTCACCGTGGCCGGTTTAAAAGAAAGCCATGCGCACGACGTGATGATCACCAAAGAGGCGCCAAACTATATGAAGGAAGAATTTTAGGCCGTTGGCTGTTAGCTCTTAGCCCTTCGCTTGAGCATTCAGAGGACGGGATCCGTTAGCCAATAGCCATTGAGGGAGTTTCCCATGATCCAGGAAGAACACAAGCAAGAATACAAGGCCTTGCGTGCACGGGCCCTCGATCTGCGGAGTTGTCTTTGACGAAGCCGGGGTAAAAGCCCGGATGCAAGCCGTCGAGCATACCGCGTCCTCTCCCGAATTCTGGAACGACCCCCATCAAGCCGCCATCGTCCTCAAAGAGCAGCGAGCTCTGCGCGCCCGCATGGCCGATCTGTCCAAGCTGGACCGGTATATGGGCGATCTGGATACCCTCCTGGAATTCGAGGGAGAGGAGATCGACGCCGACTTCCCCCAAACCTTGGCGGAGTTTCGGCCCTTCATGGAGGAACTGGAAATCAAAGCCCTCCTGGGGGGAGAGCTGGATATCAACAATGCCATCGTGACGATCCATCCCGGCGCGGGAGGCACGGAGAGCCAGGATTGGGCCCTCATGCTCTACCGCATGTACACCCGGTGGTCGGAGCGCCGGGGGTACCAGACAGAGCTGATGGACTGGCAGGACGGCGACACGGCTGGCCTGAAATCCGTGACGTTCCTGGTGAAGGGAGATTACGCCTACGGGAACCTCAAAACGGAAAGCGGCGTGCACCGCCTCGTGCGCATCTCGCCCTTCGACGCCGCCGCCCGCCGCCACACCTCCTTCACGTCTGTCTACGTCTCCCCGGAGATCAACGAGGACATCGAAATCGACATCGCCGAGAAGGACGTGCGCGTCGACATTTACCGGTCCGGGGGCAAGGGCGGGCAGAATGTCAACAAGGTCTCCACGGCGGTGCGAATCACCCACTTCCCCTCAGGCATCGTCGTGACCTGCCAGAACGAGCGAAGCCAGCTCCAGAACCGCGAAACCGCGTGGAAGATCCTCAAGTCCCGCCTCTACCAGCTTGAGCTCGAAAACCGGGCCAAGGAGCGCAAGGTCGTTGAGGATGCCAAAAAGGACATCGCCTGGGGCAGCCAGATTCGTTCTTACGTTCTCCACCCGTACCGGCTGGTAAAAGATCACCGGACCGACACGGAAGTAGGGAACGCGGACTCGGTTTTGGACGGGGCCCTGGACCCCTTCATCAAGGCCGCCCTCGTGGCGCGCCTTGCCTCGTGAGGAAACGGCCATGGTGGCGCGCCCCACCTCGCGGTCTAAACTCCTGGGCGCCTACCTCCAGTTCAAGGGCATCGAGTGGGCCGTCCTGGGATTCGTGGTTTGGTGGGCCGCCCTCGACCTCCCGGAGCTCTGGAAGCAGTCGTCTCTGAGGCTTTTCGCTTATTATCTGCTGGTGTTTGCGGTGCCAGGGGTCCTGCTCTGGACCCTAGGTGTTGTGGTGAAGTACCGGCATCGAATGGGATGGTACGGCGCCGTGGCCTACCTGGCCTCCGTGATGACCGGAAAGATTGGCGGGGGGATCGCCGAGCTTCCCGTGGGGGCCTGGCAGTGGGCCTCTCACCAAACGGCCCCGGGCTACTTGACGGGGTTTAAAATATTCGGCCTGCTTTCGGCTGTGATTTTTGCCATGGACCTGGCGGCGCTGCTGGCTTTCCTGTCCCCGCGCGGGAGGGACTGTTATGGTATCGGCCAGCCCAATCCCGAGGCCCGGCCCTAAAGCTGTTGAGTGGCCAAAATTCCCCCTCTTCCCTGCTTCCAGCTCCCTGCTTCCGCCTACGAGGCGACGACGCGGCCCCGCCCCTGCCGCTTGGCCTCGTAGAGTGCGTGGTCCGCGGCCTTGAGCACGGTCTCCAGGGTATCGGAAGCGTTCCTGCGGGTAGAAATTCCTCCGCTGATAGTGACGGTGGCGCCCATGAGCGCATCGAGGCGCATGGCTCCTACCTCCTCTCCGATGCGGCTGCCGATGGCCAGCGCCTTGTCCGCCTCGGTCTGCGGGAAAAGCAGAGTGAACTCGTCTCCGCCGTATCGTCCGAGAACGTCATAATCCCTGAGAGCCTTCTGCACAAGGTCGCAGAGGGCCACGAGGACCTCGTCGCCCACATGGTGGCCCAGGTTGTCGTTGACCGACTTGAAATGATCGATATCGAAGATCATGAGGGAGGCCACCAGATCCAGCCGGTCGCACCGCTCGAACTCTTTTCGCGCTAATTCAAGGAAATGACGCCTGTTGTAAATTCTCGTCAAACTGTCCGTGGTGGAGAGATTGAGAAGAAGTTCGTTCTTGTCTTTGAGTTCGTCCTGGAGCAGCTTGGTGTTCAGGTGGACCGTGGCGCGGGCTACCAGTTCGCCGGGGTGGAAGGGTTTGGTGACGTAGTCGCCCGCGCCCGCCGACAGAACCCTCACCTTCTGGTCCACATCGCCCACGGCCGTGAGCATGATGACCGGAACCGCCTGGAGGGCGGGACGGGAGGCGCGCATCTGGAGGAACTTGAACCCGTCCATCTGAGGCATCACCAGGTCGCAGAGGACAAGGTCCACGGGGTGTTCCATGAGAAGTTTGAACCCCTCCAGGCCGTTCTCGGCCTCATGGAAGACGGCGTCGGGCCTTGCGGCCCGCAGAATTTCCTTGATCTCCTCGCGCACGGACCGGGAGTCATCGATGATGAGAATGCGGGGTGGATTCTGGTCGCTCAAGGCCGGTTATCCCCTCGCCCCAACCATAAGCCAAGGGCGTCGCGTCTGGCAAGAAAGGCCGGCCGGCCAAGGAGAGATCCAAGGGCGCGGAGGGAGGCTTCCTGAGATGAAACCCAGAGGGCGAGGGAGGCTCCAGCCCAAAGGGCGCGTTCCGCAAGGGCGGGGAGGTCCATGAGGCCCGAGACGGCTCCCATGCCCAAATCGTCGGTGATGGATAGGCCCGTGAATCCGAGGCCGGCGAGGATGTCGTAGGTTTTGGAGCAGAGGGTGGAGGGCGCGTCGGATCCGAGAAGCGCCGGATAGGCACCGTGGGCCACCATAACGTAAAGAACGCATCCGGCGAGGGCCTCGTACGGACCGAGATGGGGACGGCGCCCGGTCTCCCCTCCTTCCATGGAGGGCAAACCGCGATGGCTGTCAACGCGTGAACCTCCGAGGCCCGGGAAGTGCTTCAGGCATCCTTCGATTCCCGCTCCCGCCAGGCCACCGAGGAACGCCTCGCAGCACGCTGTCACGGCCACCGGTTCTTCACCGTAGACCCGCCCTTCCAGACCGGTGCCCGCGTGGACCGGCCCCAGGTCGGCGACGGGGGCAAAATCCACGTCGAACCCCAAATCCTTGAGGTGCTCGCCCATGTCCGACGCGAGGCTCCGGGTGCGCTCCGGGTCGCCGCTCATGTCCGCCGCCGAAGGAAAGGTCATGCCCAGAGAAGCGAGGCGGTTCACCCGTCCTCCCTCCTGGTCCAAGGCGATGCGCGGCGCCCATCCCGGGATGGCCGCATGGATGAGGGCGTTCAGGTCACTTACCTGTTGGGGCGACTTGAGATGACGCGCGAATAGGATCACGCCGTAGGGCGCCGCCTCCTTCACGAAGCTTTCCCATTGGGCCGGATCCCTTTCGGCGTCGAGGGTGATCCAGACGGGGTTGGGCGTCACGGGGCCGCCGCCGGCTTCTCACCTTTTCGCTCGATGGGCGCTCGGGACGGAAGGGCCACGGTGCAAAGGAGCGGTGTGGCGGATTCATCCCAGGCCAGCGCGGCGGCGAGATCTCCGGCCACGGCCGGCGGCCGCAGGATGGCTCCGCTGGGTGTCTTCCAGGACCAGACCTGCTTGCCCGTCTTGGGTGCAAGGATGATCAGGCGGTTTCCCCCGGCCTCCCCAACCAGCAGGCCCGCCGCCACGGCGTACGGGCCGAACAGGGGGCGGCCCTCCATGCGGAACTGCCACGCAAGCTGGCCGTCCTTCGTTCCCACGGCCCGGATAAAGTGGTCCTCGGAGGCGTAGATCACGAGGGCATCGGAGACGACCGCCGGTGATCGTACCGCTCCTCCGCCCTGGTAGGCGTAGCGGGCTTTTCCGTCCCGGTCTCTGAGAAACCACAACGCTCCCGAGGAGGTTCCCGCGAAAAGAGTGTTATCGCCAAGGGCGGCCGGCCCTGGGGCTCCGGCGGGAGGAGACCAGCTCCACCGGATCTCGCCAGAGGGACCCACTCTGGCGGCCTTGGAGGTTCCCCATACCCAGCACCCTCCATCGCTTAGAGGGGTTCCTCCTTTGGCTTCGAAGGGCAGGGCCACCCGCTGGCCTCCGGGCCATTCCAACCGGTCCTTGAACAGGATCACGGGTTTTCCCGCGGCGGTCCAAAGGGCTACGGCATCTTTGAATCCCGCTTGGATGGTTTTTGGGAGACCTTGGCCGAGCTGCCAGACATCGCCGTCCCGGTCGAGGACCAAGGGACCTCCGGCTCCGCAGACGGGCTGGAGCAGGGGCGAAAACTGCACCGGGTCGCACTGCGGAGCCTCGTCGCCGGCGGAAAGGACCTGGTTTCTTCCTTCGCTGGAAAAGACGTAGAGCCGGCCCTCGCAGAGGACCGGCCCCCAATCGGCTGGCACGTCCAGCCGGATGCCACTCCGAGGTACGGAAACCTGAGCCAGCGCCTCGGCCCCCAGGAGGACTAAGCTCGCGACGAGAGTCCACCCACCCAGGCGCACGGGCGCGGCCTTCCTAGCTGGCCTGGCGTGAGGCGCTGGGCTCCATGGAGTCCAGTAACGGTTGGTTGATGGCGATTTTCTTATCCTTCTCCAAGGCCCCGCGCCGGCGCTGGACGTAATCGTCCATGAGCTGTTCTGCCACCTGCTGCTGCTGGGTCGTCAGGAAGGAAGCCTTCTCCTGACTGAACTTCTTGGGGTCCACCGCGGCGTGCTCCGTGACCACGGCCACGATCCAGGACCTGTTTCCTGGAACGGGTCCCACGACGGCACCCACCTTGGCCGCAAGCAGGGCCTTGTTCGCTTCGGGAGCTTTGCCCGCGCCGGGGATGGGGTCTGTGGCTTTCAAGAGCCCAGACTGCTGAACGGGATAGCCGTCCTTCTTGGCGTCGCTTTCAAGGGCCGTGGCGTCCTTCGCCGAGGAGGCTAGAACTTCAGCCGCGGCACGGGCCAGGGACGAGGCCTTTTCGTCCCGCAGTTCGGCGGCGATCTTGCCCTTGACCTCAGCGAGGGTCGCCTGATGGGCGGGCAGGATGGAGATCACTTTGAACCGGGCCACGCCGTCACGCACCTTGGCCACCTGGGACCATTTGCCCTTGGACGCTTTGGCGAGGATGTCCTGAACGGCGGGATCCATCCCGAAGCCCGGAATGGGATCGTCCTTGCCCACGGGGTTCGTTACGGGCACGATGGTGAAACCATATTTGGCGGCCGCGGCCTTCATGGCGGCGTCGTCCTTGGCGTCGGTCACGGCTTTCTCGGCCTCCGCGTAAAGGGCGGCCACCTTGTCCGTGAAGGCGGGGTCCTTATACAGGAGCGCCTGGCGAACCTGGGACTTCACTTCCTCAAAGGGCTTGGTCTCGCCCCCGATGCCCGTGAGCTTGATGATGTGGAACCCGAACTGGCTTTGCACGGGGCCCACGACATCGCCCACTGCCTTGCACTGACCGAAGACGGCATCGGCGAAGGGCTTGACCATCTGGTTGCGGCCAAACCAACCCAAATCTCCCCCTTGGGCGGCCGAACTGTCCTGGCTGTACTCCTTGGCGAGAGCGGCGAAATCCGCGCCCGCTTTGGCCTTGGCGTAGATCTCCTGGGCCTTCTTGCGGGCCGCCTCGATCTCTTTGGCAGGGGCCTTTTCGTCCACCTTGATCAGGATGTGGCTGGCGCGGCGCTGGTCCGCCGGGATGGAGAAGTCTGATTTGTGCGTGTCGTAATAGCCCTTCACCTGGGCATCGTCCACCTTCAGCCCGTTCCGAATCGCCGCTGGGGAAAGGAGGACGTACTCCAGCGTCTTCTTTTCGGGCACCTGGAGCTTGGCCTTGTCGCGGTCGTAACGGGCCTGCACCTCGGACTCCGCGGGGGGTGCCACTTTGGAGAGAAAACTCGCGTTCGAAACCACCGCCACGGTGGCCTTCACGCCTTCGTTCTGCTCCGCATACCGCTTTTCTATCTCGGCGCCGGAGAGATAGACCGAATTGGCCAGGAGGTCGCTGAGCTTTTGGCTGAGGAGCTCGTAGCGGAGGAGAGTCTGAAACTCCTCGGCCGTGACGCCCATGCGCGAGATCATGGCGGGGTATTCGGTCTTCGGGTCTCTGAAATTGTACATGCGCTGGATGGCCGCGGCCAATTCCTCGTCGCTCACGGAGAGCCCGTAGTCCTTGGCCATGTCCGCCAGGATGAGCTGGCGCACCATCCCATCGGCCACGGTCTTGGAGGCTCCGCGAAGGAAATCTTCGCGGAAGTTGTCCCCGAGCATCTGCCTGATTCGCTCGGCGTAGAACCTGTACTCCAGCCTGAAAACGGCGGGCGGCAGGGAGCGGCTGCCTACTTTCACCGCGTACTCTTCGCCGAGCCAATTCCGGCCGGATTTGTCCGAGCTTCCTCCCGTGCCCCACACGGTGAACATGGCGCCGACGAAAGAAATGACGATGATCCAGAGCAGGATTTTCAGGGATCCCATGTTCCGCATAGTTTTGAGCACGTTCATCAGGTGGCTCCTCCACGGGCAAAGACCTTATCTTACAGGATTTTGGGGCATTCCGCAAGGCGGTATGAGCGAGGAAAATGCAAAGATGCGGGGATGAGAGGATGGCGCGTGAGGCATGAACCATGGGCCGTGAGCCGTGGGCGGAGGACCAAATGCATGCGCGAAGCTGGAAGATTGCCTTCATCCGCTCACCGCTTGACAAAATAGTCACATGTGACTATATTATCGCCATGGAGGATGGTCATGGACTACGGCGAACGACTCGCGAAGGTCCGGAAATCTCTCGGGCTGAGCCAGGCGGAGGTGGCGCGGCGCCTGGCGTGGAGCCCGCCCAATTACGCGCGTATAGAAAAGGGCCGCATCAGGCCCTCTCTCAAGTCCATTGAGGCCATCGCCGAGGCCATGGAGGTGCCCCTCTCGGCCCTCATGGGTGAAGGCGCCCTGGGGGGTGACGTGCCCGTGGTGGCCTTTGCTTCCGCCGGTCCCGCCGTCGAGTTCACGGATCAAGGTTACCCTGCCGGAGGCGGCATGTATTTTCTCCCCAGGCCTCCCCAGTTCACGGATCCGAACGGGTTTGGCGTGGAGGTGGCGGGGGACAGCATGGTGCCCAAGTACGAGGACGGCCAAGTGGTCATGGTGGACACGCGCAAGCGCCCCGTCAGCGGCGATTACGCCGTCGTAGGCCTCATGGACGGAGACAAATACGTGAAACGCTACCGGGAGTCCAGGGGCATGGTGGTGCTCGAATCCGTGAATCCCCTCTACCCTCCCGTCGTCGTAGAGCCCTCGGACGTGAGATTTGCCTACAAGATCGTCTGGGTGAGGGAGAGGTAATCTTGCGCACCCACGATGCTCAGCACCTTGACGCCCGCGAACCCCTCATCGGCCCCGCCGGCTGGGACTATCCGGACTGGCGTGGCGTGGTCTACCCGCCCAAGGCCGGGCGCGACTTCCGGCCCTTGCCCTACCTGGCGCAATACTTTGGCGCGGTGGAGGTGGACACGACTTTCTATCGCATCCCCGATCCCATCCACACGGGCGACTGGGTGCGGCAGGTGTCGGATCATCCCAACTTTAAATTCGCGGTCAAGCTGTTCCAAGGCTTTACCCACACGCGAAAGGCCTCCCTTGTGGACGAACGGGCCTTCCACAAGGCCCTCGATCCCATGGTGCGCTTCGGAAAGCTCGCAGCCGTGCTGGTGCAGTGGCCGTGGTCCTTTAAGAATACGGCCGAAAATCGCAGAACGTTGGCCGAACTGCTTTCACGCTTCGCCGCCTACCCCCTGGCGGTGGAAGTGCGCCACGCCTCATGGGCCAGCAAGGACGCCGTGGCGCTCTTGCGGGAACGGGGTGCCGCGTTCTGCAATATTGACCAGCCCGAATTGGCCCATTGTCTGGGCCCCACGAGCGCCGTCACGGCTTCTCTTGCCTACTTCCGCTTCCATGGCCGGAACGCCGCCGCCTGGTTCGCCGAGGGAGCAGGCAGGGACGAGCGCTACAACTATCTTTACGGTCCGAGGGAACTGGCGCCATGGGTAACGGCCATCCATGACGCCTCCAGCGTGGCCGGCACGGTAGTGGCCTTTTTCAACAACCATTTCCGCGGTAAAGCCGTGGCCAATGCTTTCCAGGTGCAGCACTCGCTTGCGGGCCAAAGCCAACCCGTTCCGGCCCACCTCATCGAGGCCTATCCCGAGCTGGAATCCATCAGCGATACGGTCTTCCAGCGAAGCCTCTTCGCCGCCGAAAGCGGCGGGCGCGGCTGGGGATAAGGAAAGGAGGGGCCCTTTCGAGCCCCTCCATGTGAGTGAAGTTATTCGGTCCCGCGGTCAGCTCGCGCGATCGCCTCCTCCTCCCCGCCTGAACTGGCCAGCGGCTGAGCCACCGTCAGGGTTTACGACGCGGATGGTCACGGACACGCCAGAGGGGAAGCGGGAACGAAGTCCGCTGCCGTTCAGCAGGATGGAAGAGCTGCTCTGGACCTTGGTGCTGGACCAGGGTGTGGAATCGGAACCGATGTAGACCTTAAGGCCCGGCTTGAAGTTGCTTCCGGTGAGCTTGAGCCTGAAGGGATCCGAGAGCTGCGTGATCTGCGCGATCGTGGGCGGCACCACGGCCGTTCCCACGATGATGGTGCCCATCTTGCTGCATGACTCCCCGCTGTCTGAGGTGACAGTCAACTGCCAGGTGTAGGTTCCGGCCGTGGTATAGGTGTGGGTCGTGCTCGGGTCGCTCTGGGAGTCCGTACCGTCGCCAAACTGCCAGCGGTAGTGCAACTGTCCCGAGCAGGTGGAGGACGCCGTGGCGGAGAATCGGACCTCCTGGTTGGGTGCCGCGCTTGCCGGTACGCTCGCTGAGCAAGTCACGGAGCAGGCCGTCGAACCCGCCGTGATCGTGCCAGTCTTGGAGCAAGAACCGGAGCCGGCCGTGGCCGTGAAGACCCACGTGTAGGTTCCCGCCGCGCTGTACGTGTGGTTGGCGCTGGCCGTGCTGCCGTGGGCCGAGCCATCGCCAAAATTCCAGTCGTAGGTGAGGCCTCCGGAGCACGATGAAGCGGTGGCGCTCCCCGTGAATGACACGGCGCTGCCTGTTTGAGCCGCCGCCGGAGCACTCGCGGAGCAGGTGACGGTGCAGGCCAAAGCCGTGATGGTGATGCTGCCGGTCTTGGTGCAGGAGCCCGAACCGGCGGCCACGGAGAATACCCAGTTGTAGGTTCCCGTCGCCGAGTATGAGTGGCTGGCGTTGGCCGTGTTCGCGTGAGCCGAGCCGTCTCCGAAATCCCAGTCGTACGCTGGTGTTCCGCTGCACGCGGTGGCTGTGGCGCTGCCGGAGAACGAGACGGTGGACCCTACCTGGCCCGAGGGAGGTGCCGAGGCGCTGCACGTCACGGTGCATCCCGTGGCGCCGCCCACGGTAACGGTCACGTGGCCAAGGTTGGAATCGGTCTGGGTGTCATTGGCGGCGTAGGTGAAGGTGTCGGTCCCCGTGAAACCCTCGTAGGGATAGTAGGTGGCCGTCGTCCCCGACAGTCCGGCCGTGCCGTTCTTGGGCTGGTCCACCACGCGGAGAGTGAGGGGATTGCCATTGGCGTCCGTCGCCTGCAAAGCCACGGGGACGGGTGTGCCGGCGGAAGTTGTGGCGGAAAGGTCGGTGACCACGGGAGCGCTGTTCGAGTTGCCCCCGCCGCCAGACGGACCATTATGGCAAGTGTAGCAGCCGATCTGGAAGCCGGGCCAGAAGCTCTTCGTACCGTACTCGGTGCTCAGTGTTCGGTTGGCGAAGGAGCGCGAGAGGACTGTGCCCCGGTAGTCCGTACCGTGGCAGGCTTGGCAGGCGGTCCTGTTGCTGTCGGCCGCGTCCGAGTGAGCGGAAACCCAGGATTGCCCCACGGGATGCATGCCGTGAGGGCCTCCGTTGGTCGTGCTGACGCCGGAGGGATGGCAGGTGGAACATTCGGAGAGGGTTCCCGCATGTCCCTGAAGCTCGATGCTCTGAATGTTGTCGTTGTCGTGGGAGGAGGGGAATTCGGCGTGCGTCGAACCGTGGCAGGTGGCGCACTCCAGTCCTCCGTGGCCCACGGAGAAGCGGTAAAGCGAAAAGCCCTGAGACGGCATGTTGGGCGTGGTGGCGAAAGTGGTGTCCACGGCCATCCTCGGCTGGCCGTTGGTATCGAAGGCGGACGTATACCGAATCATCCCGTTGTTGTGGGAAGCCGTTCCCGTGTGGCAGCTCTGGCAGCTGGGCTCGCTGAGCCAGCCGGTCCGGGAGGCCGAACCCACGGCGCTGATAGGGCCGTGACAATTTTGGCACTGGATGTCCATGGTGCCGTCGGGAGCCACGGAGTTGCCCATGACGCCGCGCAGGCACTTGGTCGTGGAACCGGGGTGGCAGCGGTAGCAGGCCGAACGGTTCGTGCTTGCGTTGAGCGTCTGGCCGTTGGTGGGGTCCGTCACGTTGGCGTGGAGGGAGTGCACGGACTGGGTGAGCGGCGGTACGCCCGCGTAGCCAGTTCCTTGCAGGGCTTCGGATAAGTGGCACCCGGCGCAGAGCACGGCCTTGCCATCCTGGACCACCGTGGAGTACAGGCCGCTGGTATTATAGCCTTTGGCCGCGAGGGCACTCGTATACAAGGAGGTGCCCGCTTGGCGGTCGTCATGAAGGCGAAGAATATTGAGCCGGTAATCACGCTGCGGGTCCGGATCGTTGACCCAGCCCGCTTTCGGCATGGCCGCAGGGCCGGAGCCCGAGGCGTGGCAGGCGGAGCAGTCCATCTCATCGGAGACGGGCAGGACCACGTCCGTGGTGGCGAGAACCGTGCCCGAGGTGTCCTTCGCCGTCAGGCGCATCAAGGGATAGTAGTTTTTGGTGTGGCTGTCGTCGTACGGCGTGAGGGGAATACCCGTGGCCTGGAAAAGATTCTGGGTGGAATCGAAGGCCATGGGCTGAGGCACATTGGCCGCCCCGGGCATGTTGCTGCCTGCCAGACCCTGGTCTGGAGCAAGGTTAGCGCCGAACAGAGCCACCACGTTACCCCAGAAATTCGTTTTTCCCTGAGACGTGGTGTTGATGGATCCGTTGGGGTCCGCTATAGCTTGGTAGGTGACCGTGACGCCGCTTCCGCTCGTCACGAGGTTCCCGGAGGCGTCGACCAACTGGGCCTCCACCGTATTGTAGGGCGGCAGGATGGCAAAGACGCTGAAGTCCGCGTCCATGCAGTGCATGCCCAAATTGTTCCAGCCCATCAGCCGCCAGCCCGAGCCTGCGCTCTGAGCTGTGGCGGTGAAGACCAGAACCACAGCAAGCACGAGGGCCAAAGATCCGTAGATCATCAGCCTCTTTCGCCGCTTGATGCGCTGTTCCGGACCGTCCACGTGGTCCCAATTCGCCATCTTCGCCTCCTAAAGGTTAAGGCCCCCCGACAGAAGCCTGACGCTGGACGGTCTGTCCTGCGGCCGGGGAAACCGGAATCTGCGGTCCTTCAGGGTGGTTCTCTTTCCTCCGCTCAGCAGATCGAGCTGAGGATCCCTCTCTGACGCGGACCACACAGCAAGTGTTAGGCCAAGCGGGGCTCATGGAGAGATATGTATTGTTTATCAGCTAATTACGCTAATAGTGTGATATGCACCAACCCTGATGTCATCAATATTTGCCTGATGTGGCACAACCTGGTGTGCCACTAATGGCACTCGCGGCCACTGGGCGTCTGGCAGGGAGCTTCGTGACTATTGCCATGCTTGCGTGTATGGTCATACTTGACTATATTTGGGATGGAGGATTTGGTCGCGGATAGCGGGCAAGGATGCTGAACCACGGGAACGAAAGCCGGCACCTTCGTTTCATCGGTATTCCCTCTTGCCTTCCGAAAACTTTCTTCGAAGGAGCCCCATGTTCTTCGTACCGCTGGTGAACCGCTCGGCCTTCACCTTCTACTCCGGAGCCATGTCCGTGGAGCAGCTCGTGTGCGTCTGCGCCGAGCGCGGGTACAACGCGGCGGGCCTCTGCGACCGGAATGGCCTCTATGCCGCGGTGCGGTTTTATAAAGCTGCAAAGCGTGTTGGGCTCAAGGCGGTTCTGGGTGCGGAAATAACAGGGGACGGAAGCAGGGAGCAGGGAGCAGGGAGGAGAAAGAACACCGGGGGTTCGGTTGGTTCGGCTTGCCGCTCCCCGCTTCCCGCTCCCCTTTTTGTCTTTGCGAAGACCAACGAGGGTTACGCCCGCCTCTGCCACCTCATCACGAGGCGAAACCTGGAGCTGGACCGGTTCGACCGGACGGCTGAGTGCTCGGCGGCCACGGCCGGCGGACACGTGGCGCTGGTCGCTTCCGATGTGGCGCTCCTCTACGCGCTGAAGAACTCCGGTGCAGCGCAGGGGAGCCTCTTCGCGCGCCTCTCGGGGGACATCAAGGCGGACGGGGACGCGTGCGCCGCGGCCGATTGGCTGAAGCTGCCGATCGTGGCCGCGCCCATGGCCTCCTTCGTGGACCCCTCGGGCTACGCCGTGCACCGCGTCCTGCGTGCCGCCAAGCACCTGAAACCGGAGGCCGGGCCCACGGACTACCTGCTTTCACCGGCGGAAGCGGAACGACGGTTCGCGGGCGTAGGTTCCCCCACCCGTGGCGCAGGCGCCCTCGCCTGCGATATGTCGGGCGAGCTGGCAGCCTCGTGCGACGTGACCCTGCCCCTGGGCGACTGGCTCCTGCCCAGCGCACCGGTGGGGGCGGGTGAGACGGAGGCGGGGAAGCTCCGGGCCCTGTCTTACGCGGGTCTCGCGAAACGCGTGCGCAACGTCACGGCGGCCTACCTCTCGCGTCTCGAACGGGAGCTGGACGTCATCGTGCGCCTGGGTTTTGCGGGGTATTTTCTCGTGGTGGAGGACATCGCGCGCTTTGCGCGGGATCAGGGCATCCCCAACATCGGCCGCGGTTCGGGCGCCTCAAGCCTCGTGTCCTACTGCCTCTTCATGACCCACGTGGACCCCGTGGCCGAGGGCCTCTACTTCGAGCGCTTCCTCAATCCGGGCCGGCGCAACCCGCCCGACATCGACCTGGACTTCTCCTGGCGCGAGCGGGACCACGTCATCCGCCACGTCTACGACACCTATGGCGACGGCAACGTGTGCATGATCGCCACCCACAACACCTTCTCCGCGCGCTCGGGGTTCCGCGAGGTGGGCAAGGCCATGGGCGTGCCCGAGGAGGAGACCGGCGTCATCGCGAGGGCCATTCCCCACACGTCCTTCGAACACTTCGCGGAGGCCCTCGCCTCGCGTCCCGAGTCCCGCCGTGCACCTCTGAAGGACCGCCCCTGGCAGGACCTGCTCGATATGGCCCGGCGGATCGACGGATTCCCCCGCCACCTCTCCGTGCACTGCGGCGGCGTGGTGGTCTCTCCCATCCCCCTGACTCAGCGCCTGTCCCTGGAGCGCGCCGCCAAGGGCGTGGCCATCACCCAGTGCGACATGGTTGACGTGGAGGATCTGGGTCTCGTGAAGATCGACCTCCTGGGCAACCGCTCCCTCGGCGTGCTGGCCGGCGCGGTGGCCTCCGTGAAGGACCACACCGGCCAGGAGCCGCCCATCTTTCCGCCGGAGAGAACCTACGGCGACGCGGAGACCAACGCCCTCATCTCCGAGGGCCGCAGCATGGGCTGCTTCTACATCGAGTCGCCGGGCATGCGCCTCCTCCTCCAGCGCCTGCGAACGCGAACCTTTAGGGACCTCACGGCGGTCTCCTCCATCATCCGCCCCGGCGTGAGCGAGTCGGGCATGATGGAGGCGTACATCTCACGGCGCCTGGGGGAGGAGCCCGCGAAGTACGCGGCGCCAGGCCTGGAGCCCATCCTCCGGGAGACCTTCGGCGTCATGGTCTACCAGGAGGACGTGATCCGCGTGGCCCACGAGTTCGTGGGGCTCAGCCTGAGCGAGGCGGACCTCCTGCGCCGGGCCATGAGCGGCAAGTACCGCAGCCGCGCCGAGATGGAGTTGCTCACGGACTCCTTCTTCGTGAAAGGGCGCGAGCGGAGTATCGGCGAGGGCGTTCTCGCCGAGCTCTGGGCGCAGATCCGCTCCTTCGCGGGCTACGCCTTCTGCAAGGCCCACAGCGCCTCCTTCGCCCAGCTCTCCTACCAGGTGGCCTACCTCAAGGCCCACTACCCCGCCGAGTTTTTCGCGGCCCTCGTGAACAACCAGGGAGGGTTCTACGGCACGGCGGCCTACGTGGAAGAGGCGCGGCGGTGGGGCATGGACATCCTCCCGCCCGACGTCAACTCCTCGGAGGACGACTTCGCGGGCAAAGGCCGCCTCCTGCGCTGCGGGTTCTTCACCCTCCGCGGCCTCCGTCCCGGGGCGCTGGACGCCGTCTACGAGGAGCGCGGCGAGGGCCCTTACCGGTCCTTCGCGGACCTATGCTCACGCCTGCGCAATCGCCTCTGGCCCGCCGAGATTGAGAATCTCATCCGCGCGGGAGCGTGCGATTCGTTCGGGGCAAGCCGTGGTGTGTTGCTGGAGCAGTTGCGACAGGCCGGTGGGTCGAGTAAGCCAAGTGAACATAGCGGAATTCGGAAAGCGGAAAGCGGAAGCTTCTGGGAAAGCGGAAATGTGGAGATGAGAGCTTCTCGCTTCCGAACTCCGAATGCCGAATGCCGAATTTCCCCGTACCTTTCCCTGGCCGAACTCCTCACCGGCGAAGTTCGCACGCTCGGCTACGCGGTCACCGCCCACCCGCTCACGCCCATGCTGGACTGGGCGGCGGGTAACGGGTACACGCACGCGGGGGACCTGCCGGCGAAGGCCCGCGGGACGGGGAGCGGAACGGCGCGCGTGTGGGGCCAGGTCATCACCTACAAGCGCATCCCCACGCGCAAGACCGGCGAGGCCATGGCCTTCGCCACCCTCGAAGATCCCACGGGTCTCATGGAGCTGGTCTTTTTTCCAAAAACGTACACGCGCTTCGGCGAACTCATCACCCGGGGGCGGCCCCTCGTCGTCGAAGGCCGCGTGGAGGACAATCGCGGCGGCCTCGCCCTCACCGTGGAGCGAGCCTGGGCCGTCCGCGGTGTCGTCGTTCCCAAACCCGCCCGCGAGGCGGGGGCCGAAGAGGGCGCGGCGTGAGGAAAAGGAAAGGACCCGCCGGGAGGAGGCGGGCCCTCGGAGGTTTGGAGGCGGATCTTGTTCGGGTGTTCCGGGCCTTCCGGATCGGGGGAGAGTCAATCCCCTCGCCCAAGACCAGCTCCACCACAGACCAAGCAAAAGCAGTGCCAAGATATAAGTTATGAATCTCCATAATTGAGCGTCCTTTTAATGGCTATAGCCGTCCGCCGGGGGCCAAAATGGCGCATCGCACATGAGACTGTGTGGCAAGGAGTGACTCATGAGCGTCATGCTCGTCTCAGTTTTGGGTGGAGCGGAGGGTCCCCGGATTGGGCCGGGAGCAAATCCAGCCTTGCGAAGAAAGGAGGCTCTTTCTTTAACTGGGAACAAGGTGTTTCAATATAGAACTGAATGGTTCCCTTGTTGAATGATGCATTGCCTTGAGGAACCAGACCGGCAAATCCGGCCGCCGATGGTTGACTTCCTCCTGCTACTCGTGTAGAAAATAAATGGAGTATGCCCTCCGATTATCCAAATCCTAAGATCTCCAGGAGCGGCTCAGAAAAAGGAGAAGTCCATGAATCGGTTCGCCACCAAGGTCGCGCTGATGAGTGTCTTGGCGTACGTCACCGTAGCGCTGGCCAGCACCGGGACGCTCGCTCAACAAGACCCATGCCGGGCGGAGCGGCGAGGCGGGGCGGGCAGGCCCAACATCATCTTCATTCTCACCGACGACCAGGACCTCATGCTCCAGTCCATGAACTATATGCCCAACGTGAAGGCCTTACTGGAAGACCAGGGGGCCACCTTCACCAACTTCTTCGTTCCCCTCTCCCTGTGCTGCCCCTCGCGGACGGGGATCCTCCGGGGCCAGTATCCGCACAATCATAAGATCTGGGCCAACAGCCTTCCCGACGGAGGGTTCGAGAAGGCCTACGCGGACAACCTGGAGCGCGACACGGTGGCGACGGCCCTCCAGGCGGCGGGCTATAAGACCTTCCTCTTCGGCAAGTACCTGAACGGCTATCCCAACACGGCGAGCCAAACCTACGTTCCGCCGGGCTGGTCCGAGTGGGACAGCCCCGTGAGCGGCGACCCTTACGGCGAATACAACTACCAGCTCAACGCGGACGGGACCATCGTCAGCTACGGCAGCCAGCCGTCCGACTACCTCACGGACGTCATGTCGGCGGAGGCCGTGAGCTTTATTCGGAAAACGGCCCAACAGGTCTCCCCTCCACCCTTCTTCATGCACCTCACGACCTTCGCGCCTCACAAGCCCAGCACGCCGGCCCCGCGCCACGCCAGCATGTTTCCCGGCGTCCAGGCACCCCGGACCCCGTCCTTCAACGAAGCGGACGTGAGCGACAAGCCGGCCTACATCCAGAGGCTCCCCCTCCTCACGGACGCGGACATCCAGGAGATTGACGCCGAGTACCGGCTCAGGCTCCAGTCTCTGCAAGCGGTGGACGATATGGTGGGGGCGCTGGTGAACGAGCTTCAGCGCACGGGCCTGCTCTCCAACACCTACATCTTTTTCTCCTCGGACAACGGCTACCACATGGGCCAGCACCGTTTCTTGGCGGGCAAGTACACGCCCTACGAGACGGACATCCGGGTGCCCTTGGTCGTGCGGGGGCCCGGCGTCCCCGCGGCGATCCAGATCGACGCCTTCGCCGGCAACGTGGACCTCGCCGCCACCTTTGCCGAGCTGGGAGGAGCCACGCTGGCCGATGTGACCGACGGGCGTTCCCTGGTTCCCCTCATCCACGGCCGGAGCCCCGCCGTCTGGCGGCAGGCGTTCCTCATCGAGCAGATCGCCGGGGATGTCTCGCCCCAGCTTCCTCCCCTGTCCACGGACCGGCAGTCCGAGCCTCCGGACCCTCAGGACATGGCCCTGGGCATGCACTATCCGGGCCACGCCGGCTTTAGGGCGGCCAACTATAAGTACGTGGAGTACGACACGGGCGAGAAAGAGGTGTACTACCTCGACGTGGACCCGGACGAGATGGAAAACAAGGCCTTGGTGGCCAGCCCAACGTTCATGGCCGCGGCTTCAGCGTACCTTTCCACCCTGAAGACCTGCAAAGGCCCCGGCTGTCTTTCGGCAGAGGAGGCCACGCCGCCCTCCCCCCTCGCGGCGGACTTCACCTACACCCCTCCCCAACCCACGGACGCCACCCCCGTCACCTTCACGGGCACGGGAGACGACACGCCGCCCTACACGTTCACCTGGGATCTGGGGGGCCAGAGCGCGACGGGATCTGTGGTGACGCGAACCTTTCCGGCGGGGACCTACTCCATCACCCTAACCCTGACGGACGGCGCCGGGGCCACGGATACGGACACCCAGGCCCTTACCGTGGGGTATTCCATCGTCATTGGCTCGGTGAAGGCGCTGAACCGGCCGTTCCGGCTGGCGGTCTCCGGAAGCGGCTTCCAGCCTGGGTGCACCGTGGCCATCAACGGATCGGCGGCTCCCAACACGCAGCTCGTGAAGGGGACCAAGGTCCTGGCCAAGGGCAACGGGCTCAAAGCCATGGTCCCCAAGGGTGCGCCGGTGCAGGTGACGGTCTCGAACGGGAACGGCACCGTTTCAGCCCCCTTTTCCTTTACCCGCTGACGAGACGGTTCAACCCTGGCGGGACCAAGCGGGGCCGCACCACGCCGTTGCAGCGGGGGCAGCGATCTGTTAGAATTTCTTCCCGCTTTCCATGGACTATGGGAAGCGTTAGACGGAGCGTTTCATGTTGTCCTTCCTCCCCCCGTTCATTCTGGCGCCCCTCGCGCTCTTCCTCTTCGTTCTCAATACCCTGTTTTGGGGTACCCTTCTTTATTTGGTCATCCCCGCCAAGGTCCTGGTGCCCATCCGGCCGTGGCGCGCCCGGTGTACCCGCCTCATGACGCGGATGGCGGAAGCCTGGACGGCGGGCAACAACCTTGGGCTGGCCCTTACCCAGCGCATTCAGTGGGACGTGGAGGGGGCCGAAGGGCTCGCACGAAGGGCCAGCTACCTGGTGAGTTGCAACCACCAGTCCTGGGTCGACATCGTGGTGCTTCAGAAGGTCTTCAACCGGCGCATACCGTTCCCTAAATTTTTCCTTAAAAGGGAGCTCGCCTGGGTCCCCGTTCTGGGTGGCGCCTGGTGGGCCCTCGACTTCCCCTTCATGCGCCGCCACTCGAGCCGTTACCTCAAGGCCCACCCCGAAAAGAAGGGCGCCGATCTGGAGACGACGCGCAAGGCCTGCGAGAAATTCAAGTCCTCCCCCGTTACCGTGCTCAACTTCCTTGAGGGAACGCGCTTCACGGAGGAGAAGCACGCCAAACAGGGTTCGCCCTACAGGCACCTTCTGCTCCCCAAGGCCGGGGGCGCCGCCTTCGTCCTGGAGGCCATGGGGGACAAACTCCGGTCTCTGCTGGACGTGACCGTCATCTATCCCGAGCGGCCCGCCCGCTTCTGGGACCTGTTCACGGGCCGGATCAGGCGGGTCGTGGTTCGGGTCCGGGAGCTCTCCATCCCCGAAGAATTCCTTCGGGGCGGCAGCTACCTCGAAGACGCCAAGCTTCGGGAGCGGTTCCAAGCTTGGGTCAGAGAGATCTGGAAGGACAAAGACGCCCTCATCGAAAGGCTCAAGCGGGAATTGGGCGGCTCCGCACACCCGGCATGACTTGGGGATTGGTCCATGTCTCCCGGTGCCAACCGCGGCCATGGGTACCCATGACACCTGCCAGTGAAATGAGACGTCATCCGTGAAACGCTTTTGGGCGATCGCCATCCTCCTGACCTTGGCGGCACTGGCCTTCCGGCTCGGGCTGGCCCTGGAGCTGCCCAACGACGAATCGGACGACGGGCTGATCTACACCCAGATCGCCGTGAACGTTCTCTCCCATAAGGGCTACTCCATGGAAACGGAGGAGCCCTACACGCCGACCCACATCCGCACGCCGGGCTACCCGCTCACGCTGGCGGGGCTCTACGCCGTCTTTGGGAAGAGGAACGACACGGCGGTGCGAATCGTACAGGCCTTGGTGGACACGGCCGGGTGCTGGATCATCGCGCTGGTGTGCGCCCTCTGGTCACCCGCCCGGTGGGACGAGGGCAGGAAGCGCCGCGCCATGCTGTGGGCCCTCGCCCTGGCCGCGGTGTGCCCCTTCACGGCCATTTACGTGGCGTGCATCCTCACGGAGACGTGGGCCCTCTTTTTCGGCACGCTCGCCGTGCTGGCGGGTTCCTGGGCCCTTCGCGGGGAAGGGATGGCCGTCGGGCGATGGGTGTCCGCGGGTCTCCTCGGGGGCGCGGCCGTCCTCTATCGTCCCGACAGCGGCCTGCTCATGGCGGCCGTGGGGGGGGCGCTCGTGGTCGCCTGGGTTCGGGAGGCCTTCATGGGCTTGCGGGGAGACCCCCTGACGCGGCGGCCCTCCCAGGCTCTCCTCCTCGCCCTGGCCTTCGCGGCGGTCCTGGCTCCCTGGACCATGCGGAACGCCGTATCCATCGGCGTCTTTCAGCCCTTGTCTCCCCCTCACGCCAACATGCCCGGCGAGTTTGTTCCCCTCGGATACGACCGCTGGCTCAGGACCTGGATCACAGACTACAGGTACATACCCGCCTTCGAATGGCAGGTGGGGGCAGATCCCCTGAGCGTGGATCAGGCTCCGAGCAAGGCCTTCGATTCGCCCGAGGAGAAGACTGAAGTGGCCGCGCTCTTGGAGCGCTACAACCGGGGGGACAGTGATGCCGCTCCGCCGGCGGGGCGAAAGCTCTCTCCCTCCATGACCCCCGCCATCGACGAGAAGTTCTCGGCCTTGGCGAAAGCTCGGATCGCACGTCACCCTCTGCGCTACTATGTGATGCTTCCCGTCATCCGCGCCGCCGGTCTCTGGTTCGACACCCATTCGCTGTACTACCCCTTCGAGGGTGAGTTGTTTCCCATGAGCGCCCTAGACGCCGAGGCGCGGCAGGGCTTCTGGCTTCCCCTCTTCCTGGCTCTCGTCTGGCTGTACACCTTGGCGGCGCTGGCGGGAGCATGGGTTCTTTGGCGGGAGGGAAACCGGATGTGGCTCCTGCTCTTGGCCCTTCTATTTCTACCGAGGCTCTTGTTCTTCGCGAGTCTCGAAAACCCCGAGCCGCGCTATATGGCCGAACTTTTCCCCTTCGTCTGCGCCGCCGGCGCCATGGCTTTGGCAACGTTGACGGTGCGGCGCACCGTGAATGTGGGACCGTCCTGACGTAGACTGTTTCCCTGGGAATCGAGGGGGACATGGCCGCAAAGACATCGCACAAGGGGAAGAGATCCGGAGACGTGGCGGCCCTGGGGCGCACGGTGTGGAGCGACCTGACCAGGGGTGACGTGGAGCGCCACCTTCGCCGGGACCTTCACGACCTCTACCACTTTTATCTGGACGAGGAATCCCGCTCCAGACTCCAGCGGATGGGCCGGGTGAAGCGGTGGCTGTCCATGGCCTGGTGGCTCCTTAAAAGCCTCATCCTCAGGCTGTCGCCGACCCGCCGCCTCATGCTCCTCCTGTCCATCTGGCTCATCATCATGGGGGATGTGTCCTTTCGAGCCAGCGACGTGGACATGAGCTTTCACGTCAGCAAGCTCGGCTACCTCGTGCTGCTGGTGGTGCTCATGCTGGAGCTCAAGGACAAGCTCCTGGCGAAGGACGAACTGGCCGTGGGCCGAGCCGTGCAGCTCGCCCTCATGCCGTGCGAAAGCCCTCCCACCCCAGGCTGGGACGTATGGCTCTTTACCCGCCCGGCGAACGACGTGGGCGGTGACCTGGTGGATTTCATCCCCCTGACGGAAGGGGCCTCGGGTTTGGCCTTGGGTGACGTCTCGGGCAAGGGCCTCGGGGCGGCCCTCCTCATGGCCAAGCTCCAGGCAACCCTACGGGCCTTCGCGCCGGAGGCCGCCGGACAAGGTGCCCTCGCCACCGTGGCGGAGCGCGTGAACCGCCTCTTGTGCCGCGACGGCCTGGCCAACCGCTTCGCCACTCTGCTGGTTCTTCGCATCGAACCAGGGTCGGGTCTGGTCCGGCTCGCGAACGGAGGGCACATGCCTCCCCTGGCTCTCATCGAAGGGGAGCTTCGCCGCTTGCCGCCGGTGGCGCCTCTCTTGGGTGTCCTTCCCGAAGCGAAGTACGTCGAGCAGGAGGTCCTCCTCGGGCCGGGCGATCTCCTCGTGGCCTACTCGGACGGCGTCACGGAGGCCATGGACAAGGACGAGCAGTTCTACGGAGATGAGCGGCTCGCCGATCTGCTGCCCGGCCTCAAGGGGCTGGGCGCCCGTGAGGCGGGACGCCGGCTCCTGGCTTCGGTGGACACCTTCATCGGAGAAGAACGCCCCAGCGACGACCTCTCCTTGATCATCCTCAGGCGCGGGGAGCGGCCCGAACCCGGCGGCGGCGCACCTTCGGCGTAAATGGGTTATACTCACGGTCTTAAACGGGCCGAGCCCGGAGGAGACCCATGACCGAAGACCATCCTAAGACCCCCGGCCAGCCCGACGGCGCGCAGGCCCCGCCCAGAGATTACAGAATTCCGCCAGGGGAGGCCGCGGAGGCGGCGCCCGTGGTGGCGGCCTCGAGGAGCGCCCTTCCCGAGACTTCCCTCGAAGCCCTGCCCGAGCGCCTGCGGCTGGCGGCGGCCCGGGCCAACTGGCCGAGCCTCATGCCCGTCCAGGCCAAGGCCATCCCGTATCTGCTGGCGCGCCGTGACCTCATGGTCCAGTCGCGCACGGGAAGCGGCAAGACGGGCGCCTTCGTGCTGCCCATCTTGGAGCGTTCCGATCTGTCGAAGGATGTCTGCCAAGCTCTCGTCCTCGTGCCCACGCGCGAACTGGCCCAACAAGTAGCCGGGGAGGCGCAGGTGCTCTGCGGCGAGGCGGGACTGCGCACGGCCCTCCTCTACGGCGGGGCGGCGTACGGGCCTCAGCTCGATGCGCTGAAACAGGGCGCTCACCTGGTCGTGGGTACGCCGGGCCGCGTTCTGGACCACCTCCTCAAGGGGACGCTCTCCCTCCAGCACCTGAAGATCATCGTCTTCGATGAAGCGGACCGCATGCTCTCCATGGGCTTTTACCCGGACATGCGCCGGGTTAAGCGGTACCTCCCGGAACGGTCCATCAACGGTTACATGTTCTCCGCGACCTTCCCGTCGTTCGTGGTCCGCCTGGCTGGAGAGTTCCTCCGCAAACCCGAGATGCTCAGCCTGAGCCAGGACCATGTCCACGTGGCCGAGGTGGAGCACGTCTTCTACACCGTTCCGCCCATGAGGAAGGACCGCGCCCTCGTCAAGATCATCGAGGTGGAGAATCCCGTCTCCGCCATCATCTTCTGCAACACCAAGGCGAACACCCACTACGTCTCCGAGGTCCTCAAGCGCTTCGGGTACGATGCGGACGAGCTCAGCTCGGACCTGGGCCAGGGCGCCCGAGAGAAGGTCATGGCCCGCGCCAAGAGAGGCGACCTGCGCTTTCTCGTGGCCACGGACGTGGCGGCCCGGGGCATCGACATCCCCGAGCTGTCGCACGTGATCCTCTACGAGCCGCCGGAGGACCAGGAGGCCTATATCCACCGTGCGGGCCGCACGGGGCGCGCGGGGGCCAGCGGCGTGGCCATCTCCCTCGTGTCGGGCTTCGAGGAGATCGAGCTGACGCGCATCGCCAAGGCCTACCATATCAATATCCAGGAGCGCCAGCTCCCCACCGATGAAGAAGTCTCGGCGGTGGTTGCCGAGCGCCTCACGGCCACCTTGGAAGCCAAGCTCCGCGCCCTGGACAGCTTGAGGGTCGAGCGCCTGAGGCGGTTCCTTCCCCTGGCCTCAAATCTGGGGCAGTCGGAGGACGAGCTGGTCCTCATCGCCATGCTCCTGGACGAGCACTACCAGAAAACCCTTCCCTCGGCGCCCGTCAAGGAGGAGGGCGAAGCGCCCCGCCCCCAGGCCCGAAGACGGCCGCCCGAGAGGGAGGGCAACCAGGGCAGGCCTCCGCGGCGAAGAAGATAGGAGACCTGCTCAGCCAGAGCCGAGGCAAACACGACAATCCCGGCCATACAAAAGGGGCGAGCCGAAAGGCCCGCCCCGAAGCTGTTTCTAGGGCCGAGAGGTCCCCGGCCCGAGACGAAGACTCACCGCGTGTACGTGAAAGGCGCCGAAACGCCTCCGTCGTCGTTGTTGGTGACCACGAGCTGAACGGCCGTTCCCTTGGGAAGGAGCGCCTTCACCGCCGAGCCCTTAGCCAGCAAAGTGGTGGAGGTCTTATAGGTCACCGGGATCGAGGCGCCGCCAATGGTCAAGGTGCATCCCGAATGGAAGTTGCTCCCCGTGATCTTGAGCCTGAAGGGATTGGGCAGGGCCTTTGCGGCCGAGATGAGGGGCGGTGCCACGGTAACCGTGATGGCGGCGGAGGCAGTCGTAGTGGCGGCGGTACTGTCCGTCACGGTGAGGGTGGCCGTGTAGGCCCCGGCCTTGGCGTAGGTGTGTGATGCCGTGGCGCCCGATCCCGATGTGCCGTCCCCGAAGGCCCATGCATAGGTGAGGGGAGGAACGCCTCCGTTGATGGTGGCGGTGAAGGAGACGGCCAAGGGATAGGGACCCGTGGAGGGGTTCGCCACCACGCTTGAGGAGAAGCCGCAGGCGGGGAACTTGAAGGACCCGATGCGCGTCTGCCATCCGGCGGAGCTGGTGGTTTGGTAGTACTCCTGCGTGTACCAGAAGGTGCAGTCATCGGCTGGGTCAACGCTCATGGCGCTGTAGTCACCCCACCTGGCGGCTGAGTGCGTTTGAGAACCGCTTCCGGCTATGAGGGTCTGCTCCGCCTGGCCCAAAGTGCCCAGTGGGTCGGAGGGAAGGCGGCCGGCGTAGCGGATGCCAGGGTAGGTTGCGGCGCTGCTGATGCTGTAGCCCACCGCCAAGTCCCCTGCCTTGTCCATGGCCGCGCTGGCCATCCAGCGGTTGTCTCCGTCCGGTGCGTAGCTTCCCTGCTGGTAAATCGACCAGCCGCTCCCTGAATCTCGCAGTTCGTACCACCGGACCCCGGCGTGATCGGTGCCGTCCACGTCCACCGTGTGGTTCAGGATCAAGGTCTTGTAGCTCTGGAACCGGCGGTACTGAACCCTGTACATGAGCTTGCTGGAGATGGCGTCGACCTTTGCCGTCGTGCTCGGCTGGGGGATGCATGCCCGCCTTCCGCCGCACATGCTGGAGTCGAAAGGAGCCGTGTCGAGCATGGCGTTGGGATTCCCGCTGGCGCCGAAGGTCGTGGCGGCAGGGTTGGTCCAATCCACGTGGAACTGCCAGACCATGAGGCGATCCGTAGGATAAACACCCCAGGCCGAATCTTCAAACTGGAGAAACGTATTGGGTTCGCCCGCGGCGGGAGACACGGAGCCTTCAAGGTGGCTTGGCTGCAGCCCGTAGTACTCCATATTCACGGAGCCCAGGTCGAACATCTGAAAGGATGCCGTGGGATCGCCGGCCAGCATCTTGGCGCGATTGAAGACGTAGACGCCAGCGCCGGCGTAGTAGCCGTTGCCAAACTCGTTCACCGACATGTAATACCCGTCGGGCCAAACTCCAAGGTGGGGATAATCGTTCATGAGGGTGGCGCTGACCATAAAGCCGTAACGGTACCAAGCGCCCGTGGGATCAGGAGTCTGGGAGATGGCGATGTATTCGTAGAAGGGTCCGCTAGGATAGTTAGGCAGAGCGAATTGGCTGATGAGCCAGCGATCCGCCAGGCGATCGTAAAGGACGATGGGATCGCCGTCATTGCTGCCATCCGCGGGGCCACCGAAGCCGCTCCAGATGGTGTTGCCGTTATAGGGCCCCCACTTCAGGTTCCCGCTCTTATCGTAAATCGCCATGGAGAGATTGACCCATTGGACGTAGTGGTTGGGACCCACGTCGCCCTGTGTGTCGGGCGGAAGGACGCCGTTGATGTTGCGGATACCTTCGAAGCTTTTGATGGGAGAGGGCATGGCCTGGTCGCCTTGCCACGTCTGGACCACGGGGTCCACCCCCAGGTGCTCCTTGCCGTTAAACCTGTTTGGGGGATCTTGGTTGGGTACCTCGCGCACGTCTCCTTCGTCCCGATCGGGATAGGGAAGGGGCTTCATATCGCGAAGGGGCGGAGAAAGATCGAACTTGAAGGCGCAGCCGGTCCTGGGGCCGTAAGCTGGGTGGCCAGGCCCAATGGGGCCGCCGGATTGGGCCGCGGCGGCAAGAGGCCATGCCGCGGACGCAGCCAAAGCGAAGAGGGTCAAACGCCAGCGTGCAGACATGGTATTCACCTCCCAAATGATAGGGTCCTCAACCTGGCCCCTGAGTGCCTCTTGTTCTATTCCTCGGGACGGCCCGCCACGTTTGGCCCGCGCGGAAGGCCTATCGCGTGTACGTGAAGGGCGCCGAAACGCCTCCGTCGTCGTTGTTGGTGACCACGAGCTGAACGGCCGTTCCCTTGGGCAGAAGCGCCTTGAGGCTGGCGCCCTTGCCTACCACCCGCGTGCTGGTCTTGTACACCGCGTTGACGGGGATTCCGTTCACCTTGAGGGTGAAGCTGGAGTGGAAGTTGCTTCCTTCGACCTTCAGCCTGAAGGGGTTGGGGAGAGCTTTGGCGTAAGTGATCACGGGGGGTGGCACGGTGGCCGTCACATAGACCGTCGTGGTGGCAGTCTTGGCCGCCCCGTCGGTGGCCGTCACCGCGGCTCCGTAAGATCCCGGGGCGGCATAGGTGTGTGATGCCGTGGCGCCCGATCCCGACGTGCCGTCCCCGAAGGCCCATGCATAGGTGTAGGGGGCCTGGCCGCCTGAAGCTGACGCGGTGAAGGTCACGGCGAGGGGGGCAACCCCCGTGGTGGGAAGGGCCTGGGCGGTAATCTGGAGGCCCGGGTTCGAAGAACAGCCGGGGAACTTGAACGCTCCGATTCGGGTCTGCCAACCGCGATCGCTCGTGGCCGCGTAGTATTCCTGCGTGTACCAGAAGGTGCAGTCGTCGGACGGGTCCAGGCTCATGGTGCTGTAGTCGCCCCAGCGGCCATAGGAACTGGTCTGGGCGCCTCCGCCCGTGATGAGGCTCTGTTCGGTTTGGGAGAGCTCGCCCAGCGGATCGCTTGGAAGACGGCCGGCGTAGCGGATGGAGGGGTACATGTCGGTACCGGAGACGCTGTATCCGAGAGCCATGTCCCCCGCCTTGTCCATGCCGATGCTGCCCATCCAGCGGTGTTCCGAGTCGGGCGCGAATGTGCCCTGCTGATAAATAGACCAGCCGCTTCCGGCATCTCGAAGCTCGTACCACCGGATCCCCGCGTGGTCCGTTCCGTCCGAGTCCACGGTGTGGCAGGTCACCAGCGTCTGGTGGCCGCCGAAGTTCATGTAGTCGAGACGGAACATGAGACGGTCACTGATGGGGTCCAGGCGGCTCGACACGCCCTCCTGCGGCACGCAGAGGCTGGAGTTGCAGAGGTTGGAATCGAAGGGGGCGGTGACCAGGACGAGGTTGGGGTTGCCCGAGAGGCCGAAGGTGGAGGTGGTGGGGGAGGTCCAGTTGGCTTGGAAGTCCCAAAGGCTGAACTGGTCGTTGGGCCATCCCCAGGCCGCGTCGTCCACCTCGGCGAAGGGACAGGGCGCTCCCGCCGGGGGAGCGGCGGGGCCCACAAAATGGGCCGGCAGCATGCCGCCGTAGCCCGTGTTGACGGTGGATAGGTCGAAGTAAATGAACCTCGCCGAGGCGTCACCCGCGAGCATCTTGGTCCGCTCAAAGGCGAAGACGCCCGCTCCGCCCCACTTGCCCGCCGTCGTGAACTGGTTCACGGTCATATAATAGCCGTCGGGCCAGACCCCCATCTTGGGATAATCGCCCATTTTGTTGCCGGGGATCTGGAACGCATAGCGGTACCAGGCCCCCGTGGGATCGGCGGTCTGAGACACGGCCACGTACTGGTAGAAGGGGCCCCCGCTGGAGGGCAGGGCGAACTGGGAAATGACCCACCGGTTCGCCAGGCGGTCGTAAAGGACCACCGGGTCACCGTCGTTGCACGAGTCGCACGGGCCTCCAAATCCCTGCCAGATGGTGTTCCCGTCCACGGGACCGTAGACAAGGGTTCCGGATTTGTCCCAGATGGCCAGGGTGAGGTTCACCCACTGCACGTAATGGTTCAAGCCCACGTCGCCCTCCGTGTCCGGGGGCAGAACCATGTTCTGGTTCGAGATCCCGTCCCAGTTTTTGGAAGGGGACGGCATGGCGGCGCCCGTGCCGGGCCACGACTGGAGGGCCGTGTCGGTGCCCACCCGCTTTTCGGCGCGGGCGCCCTGAGCCTTGGGCAGGGTCCGGTTGGGCACCTCATGCTCCTTTTCCTCTCGGGCTGTCCATGGGGGAGGCATGCGTTTCATGTCCCGCAGGGGAGGGGAGAGGTCGAACCGGATGGCCTGTCCCACGGCGGCGGGACTGAATGTGGATGGGGCCGAAGGAGAGGCGGGAGCGCCACCCCAGGTAGGCAGGGCCAGGACCGCCAAGGCGGCGAGAACGGAGGGGCGGGCGAAAGACCTAATCCGTTGCATGTGGGGACTCCACGTCAAATGTCCCGGACGCCCCGGGTTAATATTAAGTATAAACCCTTTGAACCCACGGGGGGAGATTCCACCCGGGAGATTCCCCAGATTCCGCGATGGGCGCGGAACCTCTTGGCAGGAGCGGCGCCTCGCCGCGACTGGGGTGTAGGGATACAGCGGCCATGGGCGGCGTGAAACATCCATCGCGCCGGGGGCGGCGCTCCTGCGGGCAGGAACCCATCGCGGATTTTGGGAGATTCCATCCGGGTTGCGCGCCGGGTGCTTCAAGTGCTAACGTCAACCGTTTCGGAGTAGGCAATGCGAGTGGCGATAGTGCAACTTGGGTGTCCGAAAAACTGGGTGGACGGCGAATGGATGCTCGGGCAGGCCCGGGCGGCCGGCCACCATATCACCTCCGACCCGGACGCCGAAGTGGTCATCGTGAACACCTGCGGGTTCATCGACGCGGCCAAAGCGGAATCGGTCAACGCCATTCTCGAAGTGGCGGAGCGAAAGAAAGCCGGCACGGTGAAGCGGCTCATCGTGGCGGGCTGTCTGGTGCAGCGATACAAAGAGGACCTTAGGAAGGCCATCCCGGAGATTGATGGCTTCATCCCCCTCAGCTCCGCCGGGGCCGTGGCGGAACTCCTGGCACGCCCCGACCTGGCCGTTCCCGTCAGGAAGGACGTGGCCCTCTACGACGGGCTATCCCCCCGCGTCCTCTCCACCCCGCCTTTCCTGGCCTACGTGAAGATCGCCGAGGGGTGCGGCAACCCCTGTTCCTTCTGCCCCATTCCGTCGTTCCGAGGCCGGTTGCACTCCCGGCCCGTGGGAGACGTGGTCAAGGAAGCTCAAGGTCTCGCGGCGCGAGGAGTAAGGGAGATTGTTCTCGTGGCGCAGGACACCACGGATTTCGGGACGGACCTGGGCCTGAAGGACGGCCTCGCCTCGCTCCTGCGGCGTCTGGACAGGGAGACGGAGGTGCCCTGGATTCGGGTTCTCTACGCCTATCCCAACCATCTGAATGCCGCCATCCTGGAGTCCATGGCCGAGAGCGCCCGCGTGGTCCCCTACCTGGATCTGCCCCTCCAGCACGCCCACCGGGAGATCCTCCGGTCCATGAAGCGGGGCGGGAGCGGGGAATCCTTTCTCAGGCTCCTTGACCGGGCGCGGGCCACGGTCCCCGGCCTCGCGGTGAGGTCAACCTTTATCGTGGGCTATCCCGGGGAGACGCGAGAGCATTTCAAGGCGCTTGCGGAGTTCATCACGGAGGCCCGCATGGACCACGTGGGGGTCTTCACCTACTCCCGCGAGGAGGGCACGCGGGCCCACGCCCTGGGTGATCCCGTGGACGCGCGCACCAAGCGCCGCCGCCAGGAGAAGCTCTTGGAAATCCAGCAGGCCGTGTCTCTTGAGAAGAACCAAGCGCGAGTCGGAGAGGCGCTGACGGTGCTGGTGGAAGGAGCCTGCGACGAAACCGAGCACCTGCTTCAGGGGCGCCTCGCCACCCAGGCGCCTGACATCGACGGCCGGGTCCTCATCAACGACGGATTCGCCCCTCCTGGGACGTTGGCCAGGGTCCGCATCACCGAGGCCCATCCCTACGACCTCGTGGGGGAGATCATTGGCTAGGTATCAGCTGTCGGCTGTTAGCTGTTAGCTTGAAGATAAAAGACAAGAATCGGCGCGCGAGCCAAGGGCCGAACATGTAAGCGGGGGGCGCTCGGATGGGCGAACAAGGCGAAAAGCATGGGAAGGGGCCTTTCTGGGCGGTAGCTGCATCGACGGTGTTCGGCCTGGGGTTCACGCCCAGGATGCCCGGGACGGTGGGAGCCTTGGTGGGAGTGTTCCTTTACCTTCCCGCCTTCCTCATGTCCCATGAGTGGGCGTTCATCCTGCCCCTCGCCGAACTGGCCCTGGTCCTCCTCCTCGCCGCCCTGGCCGTACCCAGAGTCCTCCGTGCCACGGGGCTCACGGACCCGTCCTACGTGGTCATCGACGAGGTGGCCGGCATGCTCTGCGCCCTCTCCCTCAACGAACCGGACTTCATGCGAATTTTGGTCTGCTTCCTCTTGTTCAGACTTCTGGATATCTTCAAGCCCTGGCCCATCAACCGGCTGGAGCGGCTCCCGGGGGCCTGGGGCGTGATGGCGGACGACGTTGCGGCGGGGCTCTTGGCGGGCCTTCTCGCCATTCTGGTCATGAGGCTTTCATGATCCTGCTGACGGATTTGGACCACATTCCCGCGCTCAGCCCGCCGGTCATTCTCACCATCGGTAACTTTGATGGCCTTCACCGGGGCCACAAGCGCGTCCTTAGGAAAGTCATCACCCGGGCCCGGGAAGAAGGCGGCACGAGCGCGGTAGTAACTTTCGAACCCCATCCGCTCAAGGTTCTCCACCCCGAGCGGGCCCCCCAGCTCATCCAAACCCAGCCTCAAAAGCGCGACATCCTGGCCCACCTGGGCATCGAGATCCTCCTTGAGGTACCCTTCACGCCCGAGTTTAGCGTCATGAGCGCCGAGAGCTTCGCCCGCCTCCTGGCCGCCCGCCTGCAGCCCAAGGAAATCTACATCGGTGAGGATTTCCGCTTCGGCCGTGGCCGGGAGGGCAACATCGAGCTCTTGCGGGCCCTCCAGGGGGAGCTTGGATTCATCGCCGAATCCTTCTCCAAGCTCCAGGCCGGGGGCGAGGACGTGTCCTCCTCCAGGATCCGGAAACTCTTGATGGAAGGGCGTATGGAGGAGGCCGTACACCTGCTGGGACGCCCGTACGTCGTCGAGGGAGTGGTCCAGCGAGGTGACGGCAGGGGGAGGACGCTGGGATTTCCCACTGCCAACCTTGCCATTGAAAACGAACTGGTTCCCGCGCACGGCGTCTATGCCGTCGCCGTGGATCTGGGCGAGCCCGCCCTTCTGCCAGGAGTGGCCAATCTGGGGACCCGCCCCACTTTCGACAAGTCCGAGGTGGCCGTGGAGGTTCACTGCCTGGAGGGGGGACGGGATTGCTACGGGCACCGCATCCGCTGCCTCTTTTTCAAATTTCTGCGTCCCGAAATCCGCTTCGGTTCGGTGGCGGAGCTGAAAGCCCAGATCGCCCTGGACGTTCAGGCGGCGCGGGAGTGTTTCAGGGAGAGCCCGCTCCAAAGGCGGATGTATTACTAGGCAATGGGCAATGGTAAGGGTAAAAGGAAGGAAGCAGGGAGCATAAAAGGGCTTGCATCCTCCTGAAAAGTCTGGTATAAAGCTCATTCCGTGTGCCGATACACCTTTTAGGGCGCACAATCCGAAAAGAGGGGAGGCGATAAGTTTGCCCACGATCGTGCTGAAAGACGGCGAAAACATTGACGGCGCCATCCGCCGGTTCAAGCGCAAGTGCGAAAAAGCGGGCGTGCTGTCGGAGCTTAAAAAGCGCCAGCACTACGAAAAACCCAGCGTGAAGCGTAAGAAGAAAGCCCTGGCCGCCCGCAAGAAGCTCCTCAAGCGCCTGGCCCAGGAACGCAAGTTTAACGCTTAAGGCTTCCTCCGACGCATCTATGGACGTCAGGACCCTGCGGGCCCTGGAATGGGACCGCGTCCTGGCGCTTCTTTCTCTGTGTGCCTCCACGGCCGAAGGAAAGACGCGCGCCGAGACGCTCCTGCCTGGGACCGAACGAGTTGATGTGCTTCACCGGCACGCCCGCGCGGCCGAGTGCCTCGCGGGCGAAGCCTTGTGCGGCCGCATCTCCCTGGAGGGATACGGCCGGACACCCGTGCGCTTGCCCCAGGGCCTCGCCTTCCCCCTCGATACCTTTCGCCAGTTCCGGCAGAACCTGCGCCTCCGCCGGGCCGTCCTGGATTGGCTGAAGGATCCGGCGGTGGCAAAGCCGGCTCTGAGTTCGGCATTTCCCGATTCAGACGCCATGGACCGCCTGGCGGCCCACATGGAGCGCCTCCTTGACGTGCGCGGGGAGGTGGCCGATACGGCCTCCGACCGTCTGCGCGGCATTCGCCGTGAGCGCGAACGTGCCCGCGGGCAAGTCCTTGCCCGCATGGAATCCCTCTCCAGCACCCTCGGGACGGGCATCCTCCGGGAAGCCACCTACACTGTCCGGAACGGCCGCCTGGTGCTCCCCGTCCAGTCGAGCCGCAGGCCGGACGTGAAGGGGATCCTCCACGACACCTCTTCCACGGGGGCCACGTCCTTCGTGGAGCCCTTGGAGGTGGTGGATTTGAACAACAGGCTTACGGCCCTTGACGCGGAGGAGCGTGAGGAGATCCAGCGGATTCTCTTGGATGCCACAGCCCGCGTGTCCGCCAGCTCGGACGACCTGGAGGCGGCCTGGGAGGCCTTGGAGGCCCTGGACGCGAGTCTGGCCTGCGCGAGGTTGGGGAAAGCCTGCGGGGGCATCCTGCCCCTCATCGATGAGGGGAGCCGCCTGGAATTGAGGGGTGGACGGCACCCCCTCCTGGACGCGGGGTTGGCGGGGCTGCGGCGGGAGGCCTGGGGAGAAGAAGGGCCCAGGAGGGCCGTCCCTCTGGACGTGAGCCTCGATCTGAACGGAACCAGAACCCTGGTCATCAGCGGGCCCAACGCGGGAGGCAAGTCCGTGGCCCTCAAGACCGTGGGCCTCCTCTGCGCCATGCATCAGGCGGGCATTCCCATCCCCGTGTCTGAGGGCACTCTCCTGCCCGTCTTTCCTTTTATGCACGCCACCGTGGGGGACAGCCAGTCCATCCTGGACAGCCTCTCCACTTTCTCGGCCCGCATGGCGGCCATCAAGGAGGCCCTGGATGGTTTGAAGGAGCCGTTTCTGGTCCTTCTGGATGAAGTGGGGTCTGGCACGGACCCTCACGAAGGCGCCGCGCTGGGCGAAGCCATCCTCCTCCACCTGCACGCTCGCAGGGGGTTCACCATCTGCAGCACCCACTATGAAGCGGTAAAAGCGCGAGCCCTGGTGACGGAGGGCATGGGCAACGCGGGGATGGAGTTTGAGGAAGCCACCCTGAGGCCCACGTACCGAATGAAAGTGGGCCAGGTGGGCGCCAGCCGGGCCCTGGAGATCGCCGAGCGTTCGGGGCTTCCCCCCGAACTTCTGGCCATGGCGCGGTCGCTCCTTCCCGAGGGCGAGAAGCATCTTCGAGAGGTTTTGGATGCCCTCGAAGAGGAAATCGCGGCTTACGAGCGGGAGGCGGAGCGGCTGAAGGACAGGAGCGCCGAGGTGGATGCCGCGCGGCGGAAGGTCCAGGAGGCTCTGGCCGCCGCCGAGGTTGAGAAGGAAAAGTTTTTGGCCTCTCTGCCCCGGCGGATCGAGGCCTGGGAGGCGGCCTTTCTCGACCAGCTCAAACCCGAGGTCAACCGTCAGTCCGTCAAACGGATAGCCCGCAAGGCCGTGGCGGACGTAATGGAGAAGGCGGCCACCGAGATCGAAGTGGCGCGCCCGGAGGCCCGCCCCGCTCTCCTGTTCACGAAGGGCGACCGGGTCCGGGTCAAGGGATTTGGCGTGACCGGCACCGTAACCGAAGCGGACCCGGGAAGCGGGCGGCTGACCTTGGACTGCAACGGGAAGAGCCTGACCGTTGGGTACGGTGACGTGGAAGGGCTGCCGCCGGAGGAGGTTCCAACGGCCAGGCGCGGCGGGTTCGGTGTCAGCGCCGAGGAGGCCGGTTGGGAAATCAACCTCATCGGACAGACCGTGGTTGAAGCGGAGGCGCTTCTAGAGCCCTTTCTCGACCGGGCAGCCATGGCGGATCTGAGGGAAGTGCGGATCATCCACGGCATAGGCACGGGCCGGCTTAAGACAGCCGTCCGGGCTCTTCTGAAGCACAGCCCTTTGGTTTCAAGCTTCGAGGACGCTCCCTCGGCGGGCGGAGGCGCCGGCGTCACCCTCGCTTCGCTCAAGGGCTGACTGAAGAGGCTTCCTCCCGGATTCGGCTGGATATGGCCGTGGCCGGTTGCGCGGGTGGGAGCCGGGCACTACATTAACGTTTGATTGTGAGGGATCATGGGGATTGCCCACAACCTGGACGAGCTCAAACACCTCCTCGGGCCACTCACGGTCTACCAGGACTACGTCAGGTTGGCGCAGCGTGGCCGTCGAAGCGTTGGTCTCTGTCCCTTTCACAAGGAAAAGACTCCCTCCTTTTCCGTAGACCTGGAGAATGGGCTCTTTTACTGTTTCGGTTGCCACAAGGGCGGCGACATGATCCAGTTCGTTCAGGAGGTGGAGGGCGTTGGCTTCAAGGAGGCGTTGGAAGTCCTCGCCCGCAAGGCGGGGGTGACCCTAGAGCTGCGGGGCCCCGCCGGGGGGAGGGACCAGGCACCCGACCGCAGGGAACGCCTTCGAAAGCTCGTCCAGGAGGCCCAGGCCTATTACCGCGGGGCTCTCGCGGCGGCCCCGGCGGCATCGCCGGTAAGGGCCTACGTGCTCAGGCGTGGCATTCTGCCCGCCACGGAGGAGGCCTTGCAGTTGGGCTTCGCTCCGGCGGGGGGCGGACTGATGGCCCAGCTCAAACGGACCGGCTTCACGGCGGAGGAGGCCCAGGAGGCGGGCTTGGTCCTGGACCGGGGCAGGGGGGAGTGGGGCGAGCGGTTTCGCAACCGGCTCCTCTTTCCCATCGTAGATGTCTTAGGGAGGACCGTGGGCTTCGGAGGACGCGCCTTGGGCGACGACGAGCCCAAGTACCTGAATTCCCCCGAGAGCCCCCTTTTCCAGAAGCGGGATGTCCTCTACGGTCTGAACTGGACCAAGAGCGCGGTTCGCGAAAGGGAACAAGTGGTGCTCGTGGAAGGTTACATGGACTTCCTGGCAGTGTACCAGGCGGGCGTCCCCAACGTGGCGGCGACGCTGGGAACGGCTCTCGCTGAGGGACAGGTTCGCCTCGTCAAACGCTACGCGAAGGCGGTGGTGCTGAACTTCGACCGCGACGCGGCGGGCGTCGCCGCCTCCCGGCGGGCCATTCAGATCTTGCTGGGGGAGGGGCTGGGCATTCGGGTCATCTCGGTTCCGGACGGGAAAGATCCGGACGAATTCATCAAGCTGAACGGTGCCCAGGCCTACGGGAAGCTGGTAGAGGAGGCCAAGCCCTTCTTCGACGTCCTTGTGGAGCAGGGAAAGCCCCTCCTCGTGCGAGGCGGCGTGGAAGGCAAGATGGCCTTTTTGGAGGACGTGCTGCCCTACCTGGCCGCCGTGGGAGACCCCATTGAGCGGCAGGAGTACGCCAAGGACTTGGCGGGCCGGGCGGGGCTGGACGTGAGCCTCGTCCTGGGCCGGCTTGCCAAGGCGGCCGCGGGTGACAAGGGCCCTGCCCCCGTGGAAGGGGCTCCGGTGCGCGGCGAGGTGCCCGTGGACGAGCAGCTCCTGGTGAAGGGGATGATGATGCCCGAATACCGGGACAAGGCAGTGGCCCTCGTCCGTGACCTTCCAGAGGAAACCCTCGGAGAATTGGCCACGGCGTCCCTCCTGCGAGGGCTCGTGGCGGGAACTGGGGGCCAGAGCCCCGAAGAGACGGGCCTCCTGGCCTTCATCCTCAACAGTTGCCATGAGGTGCCGTCGGCGGAGGACCTGGAGCGCGCAGCCACGCGGATCATGGAGGCGAGCCTTCGGGCCCATGAACGGCGCCTCCAGCAGCAAATCAGGGACGCGAGCCGCCAGGGAGATCTGGGGCTCGTGCAAATACTGAACAGAGAGAAGATGGCCGTACTTGATCAGATGAGGGCCCTGGGCCGGCCGTAGAGCGCCGCGGCGGGCGAGGGAATCCGGGAGACCGCAGACCGATGGACGAACGATTGGAAGATTTTCGAGAGATTGTAGCCTACGCGCGCAGCAAGGGCTACGTGAACTACGACGAGATCAACGAGCTGCTTCCGGCGGAGTTCAGCTCCACCGAGGACATGGATTTCCTCTTCCAGCTCCTGGACGACGAGGGCATCGATATAGGCGAGAAGCGGGTCGTGGAGGAGATCCCCGCCCTCGTCAAGCCCCACACCGCCGAGGCCCTCCTTGAGTACGACCCGGACCTGGAGCGCACCAACGACCCGGTGAAGATGTACCTGCGCGAGATGGGCCAGACGCCCCTCCTGAACCGCGAGGGTGAAGTTCGGATCGCCAAGGCCATCGAGCGGGGGCGCAAGGTCATGATCAAAGCCCTCAGCCGGTCCCGTTACGCGGCCCAGATGATCCTGGACATCGGCGAGGAGATCAAGCAGGACGCCGAAGCGGCCAAACAGTACTTCTCCTTTTACGACGATGTGGACGACGATGAGGCCCTCGCCCGGAAGCTCGAAGAACAGATCGAGATCATCGACCGCATCGACGCCATCCAGAAGGAGGTGCAATCCCTCTCCAAGCGCATCACCCGGCTCCCGAACCCCAGGACCAAACGGGCGAGGGAACTCCGCTGGGCCCTGAGCCGCATTTACGTTGAGCTGACCCAGAAGATCAGGGGCCTGGAGCTGAACACGCGCTTCATCAACGAGATGATGAGTTCCTTCAAGCGCTCCAACCAGGAGATCCGCGCCCTCGAAGCGACGCTCAAACGCCTCAGGGCCCGCCAGCAGAAGATCACCAATAAAGCGCAGAAGAAGCAGCTCTCCGTACGCATGGGCGAGGTGGAGGCGCGTCTTCAGGAGATCGAGAACCACATGGGTTCCCAGCTCGTGGAGGTCAAGCACATCGCCACCCTCATCGCCAAAGGCGAAGAGGATATGGAGAACGCCAAGAGCAACCTGGTGCGCGCCAACCTCCGGCTGGTGGTCTCCATCGCCAAGAAGTACACGAACCGGGGCCTCCAATTCCTGGATCTGATCCAGGAAGGCAACATCGGCCTCATGAAGGCCGTGGAAAAGTTTGAGTACCGCAGGGGCTACAAGTTCTCCACGTACGCCACGTGGTGGATCCGGCAGGCCATCACCCGGGCCATCGCGGACCAGGCCAGGACGATCCGCATCCCGGTGCACATGATCGAGACCATCAACAAGCTCTTCAAGACCATGCGGACTCTCGTCCAGGAGATCGGCCGCGAGCCCACCCCCGAGGAGGTGGCCGAGCGCATGGGCATCACCGTGCCCAAGGTGCGCAAGATCCTCAAGATCGCCCAGGAGCCCATTTCCCTCGAGACCCCCATCGGGGAAGAGGAGGACAGCCACCTGGGCGATTTCATTGAAGACCAGGACATCCCCTCGCCCATCGATCACGTCATCTCGGAGGACCGCAGGGATCACGTCTCCCAGCTCCTGAGCGAGCTGCCCGAGCGGGAAGCCAGGGTCATCCGCATGCGGTTTGGCCTGGGATACGACACGGAACACACCCTCGAAGAGGTGGGCCGGGCCTTCGCCGTGACCCGCGAGCGCATCCGCCAGATCGAAGCCAAGGCCCTGCGCAAGCTGCCCTCGCGAAGCCGCCACCTGCGCGCTTTTCTGGAGGGGACGAGGTCCTGAACTGGAGAGGAACGCTCCGCCGCTCCCCGGCCCTGACCGGCGAAGGGCTAAGCCATATGGCTCCCTGCGAGCTGCGGCGGAGGCCAGGGCTTGAACCCGGTGCAGGCAGGGAGTACCTTGTGGACGCGGGGCCGGCGAGCGGCCCCGGCTGAGAGGCACGGGGGAAGCATAAGATCAGCAGGGACTATGGATGCCGCGGGTGTTGAGCCTGCGGTACCCTCTTCGAGGGAGGCACAGATGAAAGTCGCGGTCCGGTTTGCAATCCTGGGGGCCCTGGTGTTTCTTGTGGCCACCGCAGCTTCGGCCCAACTGGCAAAGGGATTCCTGGGAAGGGTTCTGGACAAGGACGGAAAGCCGGTTGCCGGGGCAACCGTCAGCCTGACGGACGAGTCGAACCCTGGAAATCACTACGACGTCAAGACCGACGACCATGGAGAATACATCCAGATCGGAATCCCATACTCCGACAAGGGGTATGCCGTGTCCGTACAGTTGCCGGGGATGCCTGTCCTCGGACTGATCGCCAAACCTAAGCTCATGACGATTACGGAGCTGACGTTTGATCCGAGAAAATGCGTGGGATTCCAAGGTACGGTTAGCGACAAAGGCGGAAAACCGCTGTCAAACGTAACGGTGACCATCATCAATCTCGATGATGAATCCCATCCCGTGACCACGAAGACCGATTCAAAAGGGTTCTATAAGAAAACCGACCTTCCGTACTCGGAGAAGGGCTACAAGCTGACCGCCCAAATTCCCGGCGAGGGGCCGATTTCCAAATCACTTTCCATGCCGTCTCAAATGATCGGTCAGGCCGATAGCCAGGCAGAGGGTCCAATCCATCAGGTGGCTGTCATGGTGGCCGACCTGAAATCCGGCGCTCCTGAGGAGGCGAGTGGGGGGACGTCACAGGCCACAAGCAAGGCCGAGGAGGCGAAGCAACTCTACGACCTCGGCGATTACGAGGGAGCACTCGCCAAAGCCGACGAGGCCATCGCCTCCAAGGACACGGATAAGGACAGCCTCAAGGCCGCCAAACTCATCAAGGCGACCTGCCTGAAGAAATTGGACCGCACCGATGAGGCCATCGCGGCCTTTGAAGACTACAACAAGGACGATCCGGGCAACGTGAACGTCTTGGGGGAACTCTACAACCTCAGCGAAAAGAAGGGCGACAAGGCCAAAGCGGAGATGTACAAGAAGGAGTTCCAGGCCAAGGGTGGCAAGGTCCAGGGCGCCACCTACAACGAAGGGGTCAATGCCCTCAACGACGGAAACGCGGAGAAAGCCGTGACGCTCTTTCAGGCAGCCATCAAAGAAAACCCCGCGGATCCCGACAGCCACCGCGAGCTCGCCCGCTCCTACGCTCAGTTGGGCAAGTTTCCGGAGACCATCGAGGAACTCCAGATGTACCTAAAGATGAAGCCCAACGCCGATGACGCCGAGACCTGGAAGCAGGCCATCACCGGCCTGGAACAGGCTGTACAGCAGCAACATAAGAAGAAGTAAATCGTACGGGCGAGTTCCGCTTCGAGGCCGGCCGAGCCGGTGCCCCCGACGGACGTAGAATCAAGATGCAGGTGATGAAAGGGCCTGGAGCGATCCAGGCCCTGGTGTTAGGGAATGAAGGTTCGCCCTGGTTGCCTACGACATGTGCGGCCACTGCGAATAATGACGCAAGATCTGGGGCCTATCGGTGCTCCAGCCAGTTGTTCCATCGTCCCCCTCTTTACAGGTTGGCACGGCCCATGCTAAACTCATTTGGTTAGGTCGGGGCCCTTAGCTCAGCGGTGAGAGCCACCGGCTCATAACCGGTTGGTCCCAGGTTCGAATCCTGGAGGGCCCACCACGAGAAGGAGCCGCGCGTGCCGGTCAGGCTTGAGAACTTCTTCTGGAGAGCATAGCGGGGGGGTGCTGAAGTGCACCCCTTTTTTGTTGGGCGGAGGCGCGACGGTGAATCCGATTGTTGAACAGTTGCTCCGGTTACAGCGTCTGGACACGGACATCCGCGCTCTGGGCCACGATTTGCAACAGATTCCCAAGAAAAGCAAACTCATCGATGACAAGGTCCGCGCCGTTCGAGACCCGCTGGACCGCGCGCTCCAGGAGAAGGCGGATCTTGAACAGGCTCGCTCGGACCAGGAAGCAGCCATCAAGTCGCTGGAGGACAAGGAGCGCCAGCTCAAGCTGAAGATGCCCGAGATTCGCTCCAACGAGGAGTACAGCGCCCTCCTCCGGGAGATGGACGCCACCAAACGAGAGCGGGATAAGACCGAAGAGCGGTCTCTCAAGGCCATGGAACGGCTCGAAGCCCTCGAGGTGGAATTGCCGCCCCTGGAAGATGCCTACAAGAAGGGCGAAGAAGGGGTGGCCGCTGACCGGGCCGCCCTCAAGTCTGAACAGGAACACATCTCCGCCCAGCTCTTGGCGAAACAGAAGGAGCGTGGTCTCCTCCAGACGGAGATGAAGCCCGCTTGGTTCAAAAAGTACACGCACATCGCGGCCCAGCGCAACGGGCTGGCCGTGGCGGCCGTCAAGGGGGGTACGTGCCAGGGCTGCTTTATCGGGGTTCGGCCCAAACTGGTACAGGATCTCCACTACGGAGAGGACGTGGTGTCTTGCGAGGGTTGTCAGCGCATCCTGTACCTCGATGATGCTGGCAAGACCCCATGACGCCCCCCGCGACCTCCTGCCACCTCCTTAGCACGGAAAGGGCCGCGCCGCCGGCCCTTTTTGCTTTGCGGGTGACCTCCTTCCCGGGAGCAGGTCCATGAGGCTGCCCCCGCCGCTCATCGAGCTCGTGGCCAGGCGGATGGTCATGGGACTCGTGGACAAGGGTGTCATCTCGAGCGATCACCCGGAAAAAACCATTGACAAGGTAGCACGCCTTATCACCGCCGACCTCAAGATCGAAGACGAGATCACCGAAGAAGCCCGCCAGATTCTCCTGGATCACCAAGACGAGCTCAAAGGGCAGAATATGGAGTACCACCGGCTTTTCTCCAAGGTGAAATCGGAACTTGCCGCCAAGCGAGGCTATGTAATCTGAGGGGCAAGCCTGGACGTGAGGAGTGAAGAGTGAGGAGTGAGGAAGGAAAAGAATAAACGAGCCGGTTCGGTGCGTCCTTTCTTCCCTGCAGCCTCATTTTTTCTGCCCGTGAAGGACTTCTTCGATGAAATTGAGCCGCGAGAAGATGCAGAACCTCACGTCCCAGATCTACGCCATGTTCCTCGATGATCCCGATATCGAGTACTTCGTCAAGGATCAGGACCTTCGCAACGCCATCCTGCGAGCGCTCGAACTGGAAATTGCCCACGACGCCGCGCGTGAGGAAAAGGCCCGGGATAAAGTGAGGCGCATACGCCGGAACATTCCCGAAGATTCGGGGGAGTTCCACGCCCTGTTCCAGCAGTTCTACAAAGAATTGCTGGACAAAGGCCAGTAACGGCGAAATGAGTTAGCGGATAGCAGGCTAGGCGTGCGGGCCACATATCGAGAAGGGCACTGGCCCGCCACGCTCGATCGCGTCCTCGGCAACGGTTCCTCCTCATCCAATTACCCCCTTACCCCATGACCTAATCACCTACTTTTCCCGCGCTGCCGCTGTGCTATACTTCTTCTCTCGCACGAGGTGGGCCATGATGAAAGATTGCTTCAAACAGGACGTGGTGGACGCAACCAAGTTTCGAGAGTGCGCCCATTGCGAGATCTTCGAAGAGTGCACCAAGTCCGTTTACCTGAAGGGTGCGCTGGCGGCCGATCGCGCCGGGCAGGGCCTGGGCTACGCCTTGTCCGTGACGGGCCTGGCCGTGGCCTTCTCCCTCTGGGGCGACATGCCTCACGGTTCACGCTGGCTGGCCTTCGCGGCACTCGTGTATGGTCTGGCCATCTACCGCGCTGGGCGGGAGTCAGTGGAGCGCACTCGCGATGACGGTGAGCGCATGGTGCGAGAGGCCGAGGCTAAACCCGCCGCTGCGCCCCAGGTGGCGGCTCACGGAGCGCATCACTGAAGTGACGAAAACAGGAAATGAGGAGATGCCGAGATAGCGGCGTAGGTTCGCCTCCAAGGGTAGACCTTCTCCCTCATCCCCTCATCCCCTCATCACGGAGCAGAGGGCTTCTCCATGGGACGCTTCTACATCACCACTCCCATCTATTACGTCAACGATTACCCGCACATAGGGCACGCCTATTGCACGGTCTGCGCCGATTTCTTCGCCCGGTACCACCGCTTGTCGGGGGACGCCACGTTCTTTCTCACGGGCACCGACGAGCACGGGCAGAAAATGGAGAAGACCGCGGCGAAGGAAGGCGTTCCACCCATTGTTTTGGCGGACAGGGTGGTGGCCCGCTACCATGAGCTGTGGAAGCGCCTCAACATCAGCCACGACGATTTCATCCGAACGACCCAAGACCGCCACCAGCGCGGTGTCCTGGCCGTCTTGCAGCGCCTCATGGACGCGGGGGACGTTTACAAAGCCAGCTACCGCGGGCCCTACTGCGTGGCCTGCGAAGCCTTCTTTCCCGAGAACCAGGTGACGGACGGTACATGCCCTGACTTCGGCCACCCGATCACTGAATTGGAGGAGGAATCCTACTTCTTCCGCCTGTCAAACTATCAAGAACGCCTCCTGAAGCTCTACGCGGAGCGCCCTGACTTCGTTCTTCCCGAGAGCCGCATGAACGAGGTGCGGGCCTTCGTGGAGGGGGGATTGAAGGACCTCTCCATCAGCCGAACCAGCATCACCTGGGGCATTCCCTTCCCGGGCGATGAGAAGCATGTGCTGTACGTCTGGCTCGACGCACTCTCAAACTATATTTCAGCCCTGGGATTCGGGTCCGGGGATGAAACGAAGTTCAAGACGTTCTGGCCCGCCGGCGTGCACCTGATCGGGAAAGATATCTTGCGGTTCCACGCCGTCTATTGGCCCGCTTTCCTCATGAGCGCGGGCCTGCCCCTACCGGAGCACGTCTTTGGCCATGGATGGTGGGTGAAGGACGGCACCAAGATGAGCAAGTCCCTCGGGAACGTGGTGGACGCGTGGCCCTACGTGGAAGAGTTCGGGGCCGACGCCGTGCGCTATTTTCTCCTGCGGGAAAAGCCCATCGGCACCGATGGGTCCTTCTCGGACGAGGCCTTTCTTGACCGGATCAACGCCGACCTGGCCAACGATCTCGGCAACCTGGCCTCCCGCCTCACGAACCTCCTTGAACGGCAGGCCGGAGGAAAGGTGGGGCCCGGGGACGGCAGCCTCAAGGCCCGGGCCGAACAGGCCATGGAGCGCTATCATTCGGCGGTGAAGGGGCTCTCGCCTCGGGACGCCCTCATTGAGATCTGGTCCCTCATCTCAGACCTCAACAAATTTCTGGTGGAGCGTGAGCCCTGGGCCACGCCGGGCACACCCGGCGCCCTAGCCACCCTCTCGGAGGCTGCCCGGGCCCTCCGATTGGCCGCGCTCGCCCTGGTGCCCGCCATACCCACCTCTGCCGCAGCCATCACGAGCGCCCTCGGTTTCGAGGAGACGGAGTTCGCCAATCTGAGGTGGGAAGATGGCCAGCGAACCCCTGCGCGAAAGCTCTCGGGGCTTTTCCCGAGGGTGGACAAGGCGGAGTACTTTTCGAGGCTGACCGTGTCACCAGCGGAGAGAATCCGCGAGTCCGTGAGCCCGCGGGCCCACGAAGGGAAAAGGGATAAAGAGGGAAAGATGGAAGAAGAGAAGAAGCAGTCCGACCTATCGGCAGCCGCACATCACGCGGGTCCGGCGGCTCCCGCGGCGCCCCCAATGGCGGCCATGCCGGCGGAGCCCGCCGCGGAGCGGATCTCCATCGACGATTTCCGCAAGGTCCAACTCAGGGCCGGGAAAATCCTCGAAGCGGAGCGCGTCCCCAAGAGCAACAAGCTCGTCAAAATGGTCGTGGACTTTGGAGACGAACGGCGCCAGATCGTGGGCGGCATCGGCAAGAAATACCCCCCCGAGCAGCTCGTGGGCCGCACCTGCCCGTTTGTGACCAACCTTCAGCCAGCCAAGCTCATGGGCGTTGAATCCAATGGCATGATCATGGCCGGGAACATCGAAGGCGAGCCCATCCTGCTCCAATTCCTCGAAGACGTTCCCCCGGGAAGCAAGATTACCTAGGCCTTGCGCCTCAAGTATCTGAGGGCCTATCCATGACTTAGGCCCAAAATCAAGAACGGCGCCGGGGGTTTCTCCGGCGCCGTTCGCGTACTGGTTCCCCAAAACAACTATCGGGCGTAAGGATAAGGTGTTGATACACCGCCATCGTCGTTGTTGGTTACCGTGATCTGAACGGGGACGGCCAAGGGCACCATGGCCTTGAGAACCGCACCCTTTTTGGCCACCACCAGGAATCCGCTCTTGTACGTGGTAGTGGGGACGGGGACGCCGTTGATCTTCACCGTGCAGCCCACGTGGAGGTTCGCACCCGATACCTTGAGGCGGAAGGGGTTGGAGACCTTCACCACGGACGTAATGACCGGGGGCGGCACTGCGGGCGAGAGATGAATGGTGCCGTACTTGGAGCATGCCGTGCCCTGAAGGGTGGCTGTGAGCGACCAGGAGAAGTCGCCCTGGTTGTCGTATGTGTGGCTCGGACTCTGTTGGGAAGATGTCTGTCCGTCGCCGAAGGTCCACTGGAAAGAGGACTGGCCGGTGCAGGTCGTGGAGGAAGCACTTCCCTGGAAGGACACGGGGCTTCCTGCCGTTCCCGTACCAGGCACGGTAGCCGTACAAGATAGGTCGCAAGGAGCCACGTAGGTGAAGGCGCTGCGGAGGTTTCCCGATTGGGCGTCCGGGTTGGTCACCGTCACGTCTACCACGGCTGCCAGGTGGGCGGGGGTCAGGCAGGTGATGGACGAGGAGGAGGCCACGGATATAGAGGTTCCGGTATAGCCGCCGAAATAGACCTGGGCCCCGGCCTGAAAATTGGTGCCCGTGATCGTCACGCCCGTGCCCCCCGCCGTGGGACCGGAAGTGGGAGTGACGGCCGCCACGGCCGGGGCGGGGTTTGTACTCGTGTAGACGAACCCGGCGGGCAGAGTACCGGTCTGAGCGTCGGGGTTGGTGACCACCACGTTCACCGCCCCTGCGGCATGAGCCGGCGTGGCGCAAGTGAGGGACGTGGCACTCGCGAACGCGACGCCCGTGGCCGCCGTTCCGCCGAAAGTTACGGTGGCTCCCGCCACGAAGCCCGTGCCCGTGATCGTCACGCCCGTGCCCCCCGCCGTGGGACCGGAAGTGGGAGTGA